>CAZFKS010000030.1:0-2675 GCA_964519725.1 uncultured Gammaproteobacteria bacterium | reverse complement strand
AGGTCGACGGCCAGTGACATAATTTTTCCCCGGTCTTGAGATAAGCGAGATGCCGCGCGGCTTCTGCGTCGGTCATCGCGTCGTAGACAGGCTGGCTGTACTTCAACTGCGGCGCGATCTGGCAAAAGCTGCCGGACGTTGTGGAGCAGCCGGCGAACATCAAAGCGGCGAGGATGACGGCGGCTTTCATTTCGCGGCCCTCTTGGAAAGCTCGTCACGCACCTTGTCGGGCGGGAGCATGGAGACGTCGTTGACGACCTGATCGCGGATATCCCGCGCTTCCAGTTCGGCTTCGGCCTGTTTCGCCTTCTCAGCCTTCTTCCCTGAGGCATAGGCCCGCCAGAGCATCAGCCCGGCGCCGCCCGCCGCCAGCAGATACGGCCACAGGTGTTCGATGAGGGAGAGGACGAGCGTGGTCATGTCAGCACCGCCCACACGAGCCACGCGATCACGGCAAGCAGCGCCGCAACCAGATATCCGCACAGTTCCATGAGAGCGCCGCCGGCATCTGGGAACATGCTGCCGCGATTTGGCTGCATCCTCACGCCGAAGAATCTCCATCCTACAAGCAGTGCTATGGTTATGATGGCCGGAACAAGCCACCATCCGACAGAGAGCGTGAACGTCATCTCAGCGCTCCCATCCGAGCTTGCGCGCCAGCGCGTAGAATAGATGCGAAACAGCAGCCGCCATAAGCGCCTCCGTTTGATTTAATGTGTTGATTCAGCTACAAAAAGCGAACGCGCCGGATGCTGGACACATCGCGGCGCGCTCTAACCAGCGCAACCTGTAAGGAGGTCGAGATGGCTGCCGGATACAAACCATGCTCAATAACTGGCTGCAACGGGAACGCGAACTATTCCGCGAGTGGGAAGCGCGGCTGGTGCAACATGCATTACCGCCGCTGGCAGCGCTATGGTGACACCTCATTCCGCGTCCGTCCCCCAAACGGAGAAGTGAGGCTATACTTCAAAACAGTCGTAATTCCCTACTCGGGCGAAACGTGCCTGATATGGCCCTTCGCAAGGAACGAAGCAGGGTACGGGGTGATAAATCTGCCCGGGGCCTCATCGTCTCTCGTTTCCCGCATTGTCTGCGAGGCAACCCATGGGGAAGCCCCGTCAGATACCCACGAGGCCGCGCATTCATGCGGCAAGGGTCATGAAGGCTGCGTCAGTCCGAGGCACCTTTCATGGAAAACACCGTCGCAGAACAGCGCTGACAAGCACACCCACGGAACAACCTCAAAAGGAACTCTGTCTCCTCTTTCCAAGCTTGACGAAGCATCTGTTATTGCGATCCGGCGAATGGCTGGGTCAATGACGCAAGTCGAAATAGCGGCTCATTTTGGGGTGGCGCGCACGACAGTCAGCAGCATACTGCACGGTCGAAATTGGTCTTGGCTATGACGGCAGGATCATGTCGTCCACCCGAACCGCTTGGCAGCCCAATACCAAAGCTCGTTGGCGGCACCTATGACGAACGCCAGTCCCATTTCGATCAGCGAGGCGATTTCAGGATCGGAGGTGAGCGCGTTGCCGTCCTCTGCCGAGAACACGGCCTTGCCGACGAGAAAGCCGACAAGCAGGCGCAGAATGATGCGGGAGATCGGTCCAAGCATGTCAGCCTCCACATTTGATTTAATCAGTTGATTCTGCTATAAAAAACGAACGCGCCGGATGCTGGACACATCGCGGCGCGCTCTAACCAAGCCAACCTGTAAGGAGGTCGAAATGGCTGAGAATCCGATATGCGCAATTCCAGACTGCGGCAAGCCCGTCAAATGCGCGGGCATGTGCTCCATGCACTATGCGCGGAAATGGCGGCACGGCGACGCGAGTATCGCCAGAGCGAGGCCGCGCGGCATCTGTTCGATGGATGGGTGCTTAAATCTTCATTCCGCTAGAGGACTTTGCAAAACGCACGCCACGCGCCTCAAAAAGCATGGCGATCCATCTGTGCGTCTTACAAACAAAAACAAGGGGAAGAGGATAAACTTCGTACTAGAAGTTGCGTCGCCTTTCACGGGGGACAATTGCCTGCATTGGCCGTTCACGCCCGGCAAACGCGGGTGGGCTCCAAGCATATCCATTCACGGTAAACGACAGGTTGTGACAAGATACCTCTGCGAAGTCCGTCATGGGCCTGCTCCAACAACAGCGCACCAAGCGGCGCATGTGTGCGGTCAAGGGCATCGCGGATGCGTCAACCCCTCCCATTTACAGTGGAAAACCCCGAGCGAGAACCAACTGGACAAAATTGAACACAACACTCACATACGCGGCACGAGATCCCCTACAGCCAAGATTGACGAAGCGATGGTTATTCGTGTCAGATCGCTTCTTGGAACGATGAATTGCAGAGAAATTGCCCGGCGATTGGGAATCAGCTGGAACATAGTCTATGCGATTAAGGATCGTAGAACATGGGGCTGGCTAGAATAGCCAAGCCCACGCATGATTCCAAACATCCGTCAGCCAGAGCCATGCGCCGAGCAGCGCGGCGATGATGAGCGCCCAGATGCCCTTGGCGCGGCCAGCGGGCGGCGTAGGAGTGATGGGAGGCTCCGGCGGCACCGGAATGGGCGTGGCGGGCTTAGGCGGCTCTACGGGCTCGGCAGGGGCCTTGGGCGCGTCGGCCTTCGCCCATTTCGCGTAGGCGCGCGCCATCTTCGT
>CAZFKS010000029.1:0-2938 GCA_964519725.1 uncultured Gammaproteobacteria bacterium | reverse complement strand
TCAGTTGGACGTTTATGCGCCACAACGAAACGCTCACGCGCAGCGTGATGGACACCCTGCGCCAACTACACCGCGAGCACCTGGACGCACGCAAAGAGTCGCGCGATGCGCTGGACCGCGCCAGCGCATCGCTCGGCATCAGCAGCGAGGTACTCCGCAACATCGAGAGGACCGACTCATGACACACGCCCCGTTTACGCTGGCCGCCCTGCGCCGCCGGCAACGACGCATCGAGATTCGCATCGTGATCATCGCAGCGGCCATCCTGCTGCTGCTATGCCTGCTGCCCGGCTGCTCGGCCAATCACAATCTCGGGGAAGTGGCCGAACGGCCCGGCGTTGAGGTTCGCGGCCCGACCCTGTTTTCACCGGCTCGAATCAAGGTGTCCAGCGATTGCAGCGCCGAGTTGACCAAACTCGAATACGGCGCTGACGGGCTGAAACTGGAAGGCGCGAAGTTCGGGCAGTCGGCCAGTGCGGTCGCGGCGCTCGATCCGGCGGTCGCAGAAGCGATCGGCGCGGCACAGTCCAGTATCGCCAAGGCCCGCGGCGAAGCGATCGCGCAAGGCATCCACGCCAGCGCCGACGTGATCGATTCACTCATCCCCATTCTCGGCTGGCTGCAGCTCGGCAATCTCACGCCGCACGAAAACGGCATGCAGCTCACGCTGCCGGGGGGTTTTGAGATCGGCGGCAAAAGCATCACCGGCAATGCCGAGTTACAAAGCACACTGGCCCAACTGCTCACCCAGGCCCAGAGCGCGCGCTCCGCCGTCAGCACGGCGCAGGCGGCAACGTCGCAACCGGCGGGCGGCCCGTGAGCACCTACGCCCGCCGCCCCGACGGCCCCGAATGGCTGCTGGTCATGGTCCTGTTCGCCCTGATCATTGCAGCCATTCTCCTGCTGCCCGGCTGCGCGGCGGTTCAGGCTCACACCGACGTCGACACGCGCCTCAACGCGCTCAACGAGCAGATCGCCGCCATCGGCTCGACGGTCAACAAGACCCAGCAGCAGATCGCCGCCATCGGCAGCCACGTCGACGCCAGCATCAAGAACTTCGACCCGCTTTACATGTACCTGACCGTCATCGGTCTGGTCAGTATCGTGCTGGCCGACCGCTATTTCCCGTTTCTCACGACCCTCTGGCGCCGCAAACCGCGCCCAACCGACCACTGAACACTGAGCACTGAGGACCCACAAATGACCAGCCGCACCATCCAGCAACAGCTCGACACCAACGGTTTCTGCCGCGTCCCCGCGTTGCCATACCCCGAGGTCCACCAACTTGAGGAGCCGCTCAGGATTCGCCCGAATCAACGCCTGGAGGGCAACGGCAATTGCAGCCGGCTTCACTACACCGGCGACGGACCCGACGCGATCATCTTCGGCGAGCGCGGCCAGCCGCTCTACGGGGCATCGCTGGCGAATTTCCAGCTTTCGGGCGGGGCGGTGCGGATCAACCAGGCGGCCCAGCACTGCCTGCTCGAGAAGGTCTGGGTCAGCAACGCCCGCGGCAACGGCTTTACCATCACCGCCGACGGCGAGTTTTTGGCCCTGCGCGATTGCGTCGCCTGGGAGTGCCAGGGTCACGGCTGCACCGTCGAATGCGACGGCGCCAACGCCGGCCTGCTGTTCGACCGCTGCAATTTCCAAGGCAACTTTGCCGACGGGCTGCACCTGCGCACCACCCAATGGAATGCCGAGCTGACCCGCAGCCGCATTCGCGATTGCGTCATCCAGGGCAACAAGGGCGTGCAGGTCCGGCTCGCCGGCTACGTCAACACCACAATGTTCGAAGGTGGATGGATCGAGGACACCCGCCCCGATGCTCCGCCGGCGGTCAAATGCGAGGCGGTCACCTTTTCACACGACCCGAGCCTCACCACCACCCGCCAGCCGGTTCGGATCGACTTCGACAAATGGGTCACCATTGCGCTGCCGTCGGCGCCCGAGGGAGCGGTCGCGATCGACCTGTTCAATTCGTTTATGCCCCGGCTTCAAATGCTCGACGCATCGCCCAATCGAAAGGTCCGCATCGCCCTGCCGTTCACCGGCGCAGCCGTCGGCGAAGGTTTCGGGTTGATGCCCGACCAGCAAATCACCCAGCCGCAGCGCATCATCGGCAGGTGAAACATCGCGCGCTTGCGTCCAATGTGCGGCGATCGTGTAATTAGGTGAGTTGACGCGCAAGCTATGACGGCTTGCGCGAGGTCAGATGGTGGACGGAGAGCCGCACCATGCCGAGGCTGACGATCGTGCTGCGCGTGCCCCTGCAAACCAAAGATCAATCCCAGGCTGCTCAGGCCGCCGCCGAGCTCATGCGACTCATCAGCGCCTACACGGCGCTGCCGCAGTCACACCGCACGGCCCTGCTCGATCGGCTCGACGCCGCCGACGATCAGCCCGCCGATTTGCGCTTGGCCGACGCCGGCTGACCCGGCCGCTTTCCGGTCACGACGTACTCAGCGAATTCATCCGGCGGCGGCAGCTTGTCGGCGGGAATTGCCGTCGGCTGCGCGTTTCTGCGCAGCACCAGCGCGGCTATCGCGGCATGGTCATCGCGGGAAATCTGATCCAGCACAATCGCCTGCTCGCTCGGGTCAAGGCGATCGATCCAGCGAACCGCGCGGCGCATCAGCGAACGCAACGTCATCCCACGCGAATCCGCCAGTTTCACCAACTGTGTGTGCGTTTCCACATCGAGGGCAGTGGTCACCAGCCCGCCTGAAATTTCAGACTGTCTAACCCTCGACATAACCATAGCTTACGACGTATATTACTGTATGCATGCACATGAAGCAACAATTTTGTGTTGCCAACAACGGCAACTTGTACGATAATGCTTACATGAAGCGGACCACACGAGCCAACAAAGCACGTCCACCGGTCGTTGTTGTGATCGATGCCGAGGTCAACGGCTGGCTTGGCGAGATTCGCA
>CAZFKS010000028.1:0-2945 GCA_964519725.1 uncultured Gammaproteobacteria bacterium | reverse complement strand
TCGGCGATTTCCTCGACGCGCTTGTGAATCGCAGAGCGATGTTCGGCGGCCTTGTTGCTCGTATCGAGCGCATTCTGGTCGGCCCGGTCTATCTTATGGCCAAGGTTCTTGACCTCTGCCCGGAGCTCTCCGATTGCCTCGGAGATGTCGTCAAGCTTAGTGGCCATGCCCGCCCTTCCCGAATGCACTGTCAGATGAACTGGAACATCGCCGCCGCGATCATGCCGATGGCGATGACGTAGACGGCGAAGATGAGCATCCAGTCGCGGATCACGGGCGCCATCCGCAAAGCTTCTGGCCCTTGCGATTGTAGGCCAGCATCTCGGCGACACGGGCATCGGACATCGTGTCGATCTCCGCCTGCGACGGACGCTGCGGCTTGGCGATGGTGCAGAATGTGCCGCTTGGTACAGAGGCGCAGCCGACCATGATACAGAGCGCCGCGATGAGTATCAGGATTACAGCGCCCGGTTTGCATCGGCTGCGCATAGCAATCTCCTTGATTCCATGATATAAAATGCGAACGCGCCGGATGCTGGACACATCGCGGCGCGCTCTAACCAAGCCAACCTGTAAGGAGGTCGAAATGGCTGATCCGCTCATTACTGCTGAAATTGCCCGTCGTCTATTTTCCTACGACGCGAAAACCGGAAAGCTTTACTGGAATTCGCGACCGCGCTCAGATTTTGGGGATGACCGCCACTGGCGCGCTTTCAATACGAAAAGCGCAGGCAAAGAAGTCGGAAGCCCAACTAAATGGGGGCATTTGCGGTTTCGTCTCCGAAAGACAGGCTATCAGGTCCACCGTGTTGTCTGGCTCATGGCGTATGGGGAGTGGCCCGAGCAGGTTGACCATATAGACGGTAATCCCGACAACAACCGGTTGGATAACCTACGGGAAGTCAACCACCTATTGAATTGCCGCAATGCCGCACGGCGGAAGGACAACACCTCTGGTGTGACCGGGATTAGCCGCACCCGCCGGTCTGGTAGGTGGAGTGCGGCCATAAGCGATGGAAAAAACCGGGTCCATCTTGGCGACTACCGGACGTTAGAGGAAGCAATCGCGGCGAGGGAGGCGGCTGCGAAGGTCCTTGGCTATCACGCGAACCACGGGCGGCAGCCTAGCTCCTAGCGGGACCATTTAGAGAGTTCGTCTCGGCGAAGTTCGGTCGGGAGCGCATGAACATCGCTGTCGATCTGGTCGGCGATATCGCGAGCGCGCATCTCCGCTTCGGCCTGCTTCGCCCGTTCTGCTTTCCTGCCAGCGGCATAGACGCGCCACAGGGCTGCTGCCGCGCCGAGGGCGGCGAGCAGATAGGGCCAAAGCTGTTCGATGAGGGAGAGGACGAGCGCGGTCATGTCAGCACCGCCCACACGAGCCACGCGATCACGGCAAGCAGCGCCGCAACCAGATATCCGCACAGTTCCATGAGAGCGCCGCCGGCATCTGGGAACATGCTGCCGCGATTTGGCTGCATCCTCACGCCGAAGAATCTCCAGCCTACGAGCAGTGCTATGGTTATCATGGCTGGAACAAGCCACCAGCCGAGAGAGAGCGTGAACGTCATGTCAGCGCTCCCATCCAAGCTTGCGCGCCAGCGCGTAGAACCATTCCGTGCCGACGCCGATGGCTATGCCGAGGCCGGTCGTCAGCAGTTCGACCAGATCGGGATCGGTGTTGATGGCAAGGGCATCGTCAGCCGTGAGCAGACCCTTGGCGACGAGAGCGCCCGCGATGTAGCGCAGCGCGATACGGGCAATAAGTCCGGTCATTGGCAGAACACTCCAAACCATGAGCAGGGAAGATTGATGAGCCAGAGCCACGCGCCAAGCAGCGCGGCGATGATGAGCGCCCATATGCCCTTGGCGCGGCCAGCGGGCGGCGTAGGAGTGATGGTAGGCTCCGGCGGCACCGGAATGGGCACGGCGGGCTTTGGAGGCTCTACGGGCGCGGGCTTCGGCGGGACAGCCGGCACGCCGGCCTTTGCCCATTTCGCGTAGGCGCGCGCCATCTTCGTATCATAGGCGTTCTGCTTGTAGGCAGGGCCGTTATAGGCGCGGGCGAACTTCGGCCAGTCCTTGCCACGCAGCGCGCCGGCAAGCCCGTTCTTCTCGATGAACCGGGCCATCACCTCCACCTGCCCCGCGACAGAGGCCCGGCAGGCGTTGACCATCTCCGTCACGGAGCCGTAGCCGAGCGCCTTCCAGTGCGCGCCCATGACCTGCCCGACGCCCCACGACACGCTTTCCAGCGCGGCATCGGCGTTGATCAGGATGGCACGGTTGAGCAGCTTCCAGCGGTCTTCCTGCTTCGCCGGATTCGGCACGCCGCCGGCCTTCGGGCTCGCCAGCCCCGCCGCGCGGGCCTGCTTGCGCTGCTCCGGCGTCAGGCGGCGGTCGAAATAGTGTCCTTCGAAGCGGATCAGCGGCTCGTTTCGGCCGGCGACGCGCGCGAAGGCCTTTCCGCCGCTCTCGATCTCGGCAACGGCAAGCAGCGCTGCGGGCTCGACATTCAGGCGGGCAGCAACCTTCGCCGCCGTTCGCACGGTCGCATCGTCAAACATGACGCTTTCCTTTCGGGATTGTCGGGGAATTTCGGTCAGTGCAGAGTGAGAGCGCGGAACTGAGCGGCGGCCGCCGTCTTGTTCGCAGGGTGGCGGGCCCGCGCTTCACGCTTGCAACAATCCGCGCCAGCGCGCGTTAAGCCGCGAACCGGTGGAGGATCAGATGTTTGCCACGCTGTTGCTCATCACGCTCTGCATGACGGTCTATGCGTTTGCCATGGTGGCGGGCGACGAGGGTTAGATCGGCTCGTCAGGCACGAACATCAGCCCGACAGAGGCCAGCACGTCAGAGCACCATTCCCAAGGCAGCTTGAAATCCTGCACCGCCGAATAGAGGTTCATCGCCGCACAGGCCGCGATGGCATCCTGTTCCGAGAT
>CAZFKS010000027.1:0-3561 GCA_964519725.1 uncultured Gammaproteobacteria bacterium | reverse complement strand
CTGGTATGGAAGTAGTAATGGATATTATTCTGAGAGTGTAGATTTTGTTAAAGAAGTTAAGGAGGGAATGTAAATGTCTGTAAATGTAATGATTAATGGTACCAATTACCCTGTAGAAGTGTGGAAATTTCCTGCAGGGGAGGTTGGTGTGAAGTGTAATGTAAGTGGTGTAATGTGGAGAGATTATAATTGCATTAAATACACGCTTAATTTTGAAAGTAATGATGATTTGATGGTGATGGCGCAACTGGATGATATTATTAAACCTAGCACAAACACTGTAAAATGGCTTTCCATGCCTTATATACCCTATGCACGACAAGATAGAAAAATGTCACAATCAGAAGCAAATTCTCTAAAAGTATTTGCTAAATTTATTAATACATTTGAATTTAATTCAGTGGAGGTAGTTGACCCACATTCTGATGTTGCTGAAGGGGTGATTGAGAATATTAAAATTTTCTCTCAAGAACAGTGTGTTAAATCAATGCAAGGTGAGATGAAAAAATATTTTGATGTAAATAGCGTGAAAGTTGTTGCTCCAGATACAGGAGCATTAAAAAAGATTTATAAGATTGCTAAATTGTGGGGCACCGAGTTTATTACAGCCTCTAAAGTGAGGGATGTACAAACAGGAAAAATTGTTGACACAGTTGTACACTCACATCATTTGGGAAATCAAGATTTAATTGTTGTAGATGATATTTGTGATGGTGGAGCTACATTCATTGAATTAGCAAAAAAACTTAAAGAAATTACAAACGGGGATTTATATTTGTATGTAACACATGGGATTTTTAGCAAAGGACTCGATGAACTTTCTATTTACTACAAACAAATTTTAACATACAATAACATTCGCAATTTGATTCACCCACAACTTGTTTCTAATTAAGGAGAAATTATGAAGTATATTAACCCATTGCTAGCTACAGATTTCTATAAGACTGGACATATCAAGCAATACCCTGTTGGTACAGAGCTTGTATACAGCAACTTTACACCACGTTCTGACAAGCTGGCACCAAAGAGTGAAGCTTATGATGGTAAAACTGTATTCTTTGGCCTACAAGGATTCATTCAATGGTTTTTGGTAGAAGCATTCAATAAAGATTTCTTTATCTGGCCTGAACACCTAGCTGTAGATATATATAAACATGAAATGGACTGTGCTCTTGGAGTTGATGTAGTTGATGTAGAACACATACGCGCACTGCACAAGCTAGGCTATCTACCAATTGAAATTAAAGCATTGCCAGAAGGTATTGCTGTAGCTATGAAAGTTCCTTATTTCACTGTGCAGAATACACTTCCAGAATTTTATTGGCTTACAAACTATCTTGAAACTGTAATGAGTACAGAGCTATGGAAACCTATTACAGTGGCTTCTATTGCCCGTCAATACCGTATGCTACTTGAGAAATATGCAGAAAAGACAGGTAGCCCTAAAGATTTTGTGATGTGGCAAGGTCATGACTTCTCAGCTCGTGGTATGTCCGGTATTCACGATGTTGCTGGCTCTGGTGCAGGACATTTACTAAGCTTCTTTGGTACAGATAGCATTAGTGCTATAGATTATTTGAAAATGGAATATAATGCTGAAGGTTTTGTAGGTGGCTCTGTGCCTGCGTCAGAGCACTCTGTTGCTTGCATGAATATTGCTGAAATTGAGGCAGCCCTAATTGAAAAAGGTGAGTGGAATGGACTTACTATACAAGACCTTACCTAATCTATCTAGATATATAATCTACTCTGATGGGACAATTTTTGATACAAAATTAAATAGATTTGTTAAATTTCACACAAATAAGGACGGTTATTTAAAAATTACTATTTCCCTTGATAATGGGAAAAGAAAAACTTTTTCTGTACATAGACTTGTAGCAGAGTCTTTTATAGAAAATAGTTTTAATAAACCGACAGTGAATCACATTGATGGTATTAAATTAAATAACAACAAATCAAATTTAGAATGGGCTACAAGAAGTGAGCAAACACAGCATGCGTGGGACAATAATTTAATAAAAGACCTTTTAAAAAGAAAAGATGGTATTAGGAAACTGCAAGGTAAGCCTGTGATATGTATTACTACTGGTGAAATCTTTAATTCCGTAGGAGAGGCAGCAGAAATAAAAGGGTTAAAGAAATCAAATATTTCTGCTGTTTGTCTAAATAAGGTAGGATTTAAAACAGCAGGTAAAACTGAAAATGGTATAAAACTAGAATGGAGATTTTATGAACTATAAATTGATGGCAGAAAAAGCATTTTTTAAAAAATATATTACGGAAATCTACCCAACAGGCATCTGCTCCTATGTAAGTGATACCTATGATTTTTGGGGCGTAATTACAGAAGTTGCAAAATTTGCAAAGCAAGATATCCTAGCACGCAAACCAGACGCATTAGGTAATGCTAAAGTGGTGTTTCGTCCAGATAGCGGTGATCCTGTAGAAATTTTGTGTGGAAATACCGAATCAAAAGATGAAAATGAACAAAAAGGAGCTGTAGAATGCCTATGGGAAGTGTTTGGTGGTACTATTAATGATAAGGGCTATAAAGTGCTAGACAGCCATGTAGGGCTTATTTATGGGGATTCTATCACTCTAGAACGTGCTCAAGCTATCCTTAAAGGGCTAGAAGCTAAAGGATTTGCTAGTTGTAACATTGTGTTTGGTATCGGGTCATACACCTACCAATACATCACTCGGGATACTTTCGGTATGGCTATGAAAGCTACTTACGGCGTTATTAATGGTGAACCACGAGAATTGTTTAAGAATCCTAAAACTGATAGTGGTGTTAAGAAATCAGCTAAGGGGCTTCTACGTGTAGAGCTTGACAATGGTGAGTATGTTCTTTATGATAGCCAAACACCTGAACAAGAACAGCAAGGAGAGCTAAAAACAGTGTTCAAAGACGGTGTTCAATATAATATTCAAACTCTGGAAGAAATTCGACAACGAATTAACAATTCACTGTAAATAACAGTTGACATAAGCCTTCAACAATCATATTATTTGTTTTGTTGAAGGCTTATTAATTTAAAGGAACCAAAATGAATAATCTAGAAATTGCACAGAAAGCTGTAGAAGAAGCTGAAGCTAAATTGCAAGAAGCTAAAGCTGCTCTTGAGAAAGCTAAAACAAATAAGAATATTGGGTTGAAGATTCCTTCAAATTTTAGTAAAGAGGGTGTTTATTTCAGAAATTTAACAGGACATTGTGATTACTATAGTGATTCAGATTTTACAAAAGAAGGTTGTCTGAGCAGTTTCGCCAGCACAAACAAAAAACAAACAAAGGTATTTGCAGAAGCTCTTGCTGTAATGGCATCACTACGTTGTCAGGAAGGGATTAAAGTTCCTGATGGAAAGCTTTGTTGGGGTGTGCGTTATAGTTGTTTGAGTGGAAAATTATACACTTATGACTACTATAATCTAGTTACCAACATGTCTCCAGCATTCAAAACAAAAGAATATGCACAGAAAGCTATTGACAATGTTGGAAAAGAGCGTATTATTGAAGCCTATAAAACAATGTTGTTTATGACTCCTGAGAGTC
>CAZFKS010000026.1:0-4496 GCA_964519725.1 uncultured Gammaproteobacteria bacterium | reverse complement strand
TATATTTGCAGTGTTGAGTAGATGTTAGATTCATCACGATTTTAAAGCCGATCGGACTTATATATGTGATAGATTTTATAAAATAAAGAAGTGGGTTTTTATGATGTCTAATTTGCCTCAACAATTAACATACTCAAAAATGAGGAGGGGTGAAAGATGTTGACAGGAGGGATATAATATATATAGAGCCTATGGTCATTTTCACAGAGATAAGGCTTGCGGGAAATTTAAAAATATGATATTATACATTTAATCTTGCACTCTCTATGGGTGGGCTGGAGTTTTTTGTTAACTACTAACTAAGGAGGCTCAATATGAGCGAATTTGAACAATTAAAAGCAACTGAAACAACTATTAGCGATTCTCCAAAAAATTCTGAACTTTTAGGCAATATTAATGAATCTCGTTCATTCGCAAAAAAAGGTATCGCTACAGCTCTTGCAAGTAGCGCAATGGTGTTTGGTATTGGACATAAAAATGTCTCAAATGCTGAAAATTATGTAAATCAAAACGCTCTTAATAGAATTCAACAAGCATATGAAACAGGAATTACTAAATATCCGGATGCGGATCAATACTGGGAAGGTAATTGGCTCAAATGGGGTCATAGCGTGGCTGTAAACTCAGATTGTGGTGTTGGAACAAATGGGCTAAAAAAGATAATCCTTGATATTAATAACAATAATTTGCGCAAAATTAAAATAACTACATATAGAGAGACCATTAACTATATAGGTAATGAAAAAGATATTCCTGCTAATTGCGATTTGGCTACAGTTCCCGATCAAAGAATTAGACTTATGACAAAAAACAAAAAAAATGATTTAATTTGTATGCCTGGAGTGAAAGCTACAAAAATGCTCTCTCGTTTTGAATCTAAAGATGCAATGTCAATGAACGTAGAACGACGTAAAAATGTAACTGTTTTAGAAACAACAAAAAAAATAAATCCCAACTGGCTGAAAAAGGGTAAGCTATTTATAGAATACGCAAGTCAAAGAAAAATGAGAGATGATAGGTTATGGATATATGATTATGAAAAGAAGCAAGACAGCACTTATGGCGGATTGATATATGGGCCGATAAAAAATACACGTCCAAAACAATACAATAAACCCAATAAACAGTACGTAGCTGTAAATAATGGAAAATATTTTAAAACAGACTAAAAGTATTATATACTAAATTATTATAAATATGTATTTAAATAAGTCAGTAAATTAAAAAATGAAAAATTATTGGGTTGGGATGAATAATAGTAAGCACAAGAGAAGTTCTACGGTAATATTTTATACGAGTTTTTTTTTACTCATTTTAATCACTGTAATTTTAATAACGATTAATGATATCCAAAATAAATTTAACCTAGATTGCTTAAAAAGAGAAAAAAAATTTGCAGATCGTCAACTTTCTATACCAACCAAAGATATAGTAAAAAAATACATGAAAGAAGTTTCCCCTAAAGCATGTTCGCAATTAGAATCTACTGAAAAGACATTATCAAAACTTGAGCGCGTTGAACTTTATTCAAAGTTAGCTGTATTGGCATATCAAGATGACGACAGGAAAGCACAGAGAATTTTCTCTGAAAAAACTAAAGAATTATATACTACATTAACACAAAGAGAAGAAAGATCTGAAGTTGCAAAAGCAACTCGATTTCGTATTGAATTAATGGACAAAAAGCAAGAACAGAAGAAATATGAAAACTAAAAATAATTATTTAATCCCAATTATTCTAAGTTTATTTATAAGTATTTTTTTTAGTTCATTTGCTTTAGCTTTCGATAGAGATGGGGTATTTAATTCACTACCCAATAGACTACCAGATGATAGTTATAATCTCATAAAAAATGGAATAATTGTATCTTCTGCAGATAGTTGCGCAAATATTCAAAAACCTAGTTCAGATAGATGTTCAGCTGGTGATTATAATCCTAATGCCGAATCTCATCAATATTTTACTATCACGGCTTCAAATAATATTAATGATCCGGGTGGTGCTCCTAGTGGTAGTCAATTATACAACTCTCTCGATATGGTTGTTTATACAAAGAGTAAGCGCGATATTAATCTTAGTATAGTTATGACAGATCGTCGCAGAACAGCAGATACAGGCTGTGATGCAAACATAAATTTTACTACGAACTATGATATGACTACATCTCTCACCTTTAATACAGGATCTACTTGCGGAACTCCTTATCGTTACACCGTACCATCTCAAAAGTTTTCTGAAATCTTATATAGAGACCAAAATAATAATATTGTAAGAACTGGTCTCTTTAGGGCTAATGTAAAAATAAGTACTTCAGATAGAGAACAAAGAAGCTTTCATTTAGCTGTAGAACCTGGCTATGCACGTATAGGATATAGGGGCTTAATTGGACCCGATGGTAATGCTACATCAATAAATCCTATAAACCAATATCCTACAGCATTGGCCGACCATCATCAAATTTCTTACAAATGGCGACCTCCGTGTAATGCGGTAGGTCAAAAAACTACTCTTTGGTTTGACGATGTGAATTATCCTAATGCTAGGTTTAACACACAACTTTACCAACCTTCATTGAAAATATATAAATATAGACCAGATAACCCAAATAACTTGCAGTTGATAAGGTCCATTAATCCATTAACAGATAATATTACTAAGCCTGAAATTACTATTGAACAGTATGGGCCAAATCAAGTTTACTCATACATGATTGTTTTTGAAAATATTGATGGAGGGAATGGAATAGGCTTTCAATATCCATACGACTCTGCAGAAGCTTATATTCCATGTCCTTCAACAACCCCCAGCTTAACAAATAACTCAAGTGTAAACCGTGATCAAGTTCAGTATAATCCACCAGCTGAACCAAATACTGATAAAAATTCTAGCGGTAAGGTGTTTACTCTTGCGGGTGGAGGTATCACACCTAAACCCACCTCACCATCCTATAGTATGGGTATAAATTGTACACCATATGGTCCAATTAATGAATATCGGTGTAACCAATGGAATAAGTATTATCAAGATAGAGTAACTAAAGCTCAGGAAGCATTTGCTCAAGCATATTTTGGTCATCGTGTTGGAAATCAAGGGGATGGCTTTGCAGCGAGTGGTACACATAATTCGAGGATTCAGTATCGATTTATAAGAGCAAGTAATCCTGCAACTGGCCAAAATGGAGAAAGAGATGATTACGCAGATAGATTTAATGGTAACACTTGGACCGGAGGTCTTTCTCCTGGCCAATGGACCGATATTCGACCACAAGGTTGGGACCCAAATCCCACTACTTCAGCACATGGCGGTAGTGCTGGTGCAGCTGCTTTGATCAATGGAGATAATAATGGTTATGGAAGGCCCTGGTATGGTGATATGTATTGTGAACGGGCAGTAACAGATCCAGGAAATATTAGAAGTTATGATGGCACCCCACCAGAATATTGTGTAAAACTTTGTCAGGCTGGAGAGAGTGGATGTGGGAGCGTTTTGCCTTGCTCTGTATGGCCATGGCAGCTTCATACAGACGGCTATATTCAACAATGGGATGGTAGTGATTGGAGTGGTAGTTTAGGAAGATCAGTTCATGATGCATGGGTAGATAGTACTTTCGGGTTCTTTTATACCGCCTATAAAACGGGACCTGCAGGTGAAACGGAACCCATAGAAAGTAATGTGGGAGCAATGAATGGTCAAAGAATATCGGCTACAAATCCTGACTATCCATTTGTTGCGCCAAATGGGACTGACTACAGAATAACTGCTGATATGGGTGGTCAAGTCATTCGACAGCAACCTTATTTTCAACCTACATCTAATGATCCAAGCCGCAATCCGTGCTTGAGTGGTAGAGATGAGTTTGAGATGACCGTGACTGTACCATATTATTATCATGTTGTGCCAAAAGTAAATGGTAGTTTGCAACCACAAATACAACAAGGTGAAAATATTAGCTTGTCTGCTTCTATAAAAAATCCTGAAAGTGATACCGATAGTGAACTTATGAGTAACGATAATGAAAATGGTGGACGAAGACATACATATACGAGAGATATGGCATGGCAATACATTAGCTTTAAAGCAAATGATATTAATGAAGTACAGAGTAAATTTACAGATAAAAATATGCTTCAACAAAACGGTTCAGATGTATGCAGTGTATTAGGAGGGGTTGGAATTAGTAACTTTAATTCTTGTAACATTCGAGCGAGCGGGAATAATAGCTTACAAATCGAAACAAAAGCACTTAGCGTGTCTCCTTTTTCTACAGGAATAGAACAAGTAGGAACAGTTATTTGTGTGACGCTTGGTGTCAATAACCCTACTCATTCTGCTTCGTCGAGTGATTGGAGAATTATAAAACCGGTGTGTACGACGGTCATAAAATCGCCAAAAGTGCAGTTTAAATATGGGGATGTTAATACAGGTCGTCCGCGCATAGGAGTGGGGGAATGTCAAACTAATCCAAATGCACGAATTGAGACCACAGGAGCGCCTA
>CAZFKS010000025.1:0-4547 GCA_964519725.1 uncultured Gammaproteobacteria bacterium | reverse complement strand
ATTGACACGTGTTTAGTGGCGGCAGTGTCACGGTATGCAGTTGGAATTAAGCCAACCCCCTGAACTTTGCGAGTGCGGAGTGCTTCTAATACGCCAATTTCACCTTCATAACCAGGGTAATATTGGAACACCAGGTTCTTAATATTAGCTGGCTGACGGTAATCTGGGAACCGAGTTAATTCTACTCGTGAAATTGCACCGTTGTCTTCTGTAATGATCTGACTAAGCTGATACGGTCCACTACCAATGGCCCGTTTATTAGCTTCATTCGTTTGAATTTCACTGCGCGGCACTGAACCCCAAATATGTTCAGGAACAATACCAACAGTTAAGGCACTCAAAAAAGCTGGGTACACTTCTGGTAAAGCAAAGGTAATGGTTCGATCAGTGGTTGTAACTACCACACCAGCAAAAGTACTGGCTAAGCTGCTATTGACCGCTTTGTCCTGAATCAAAGAAAATGTTAAGGCCACGTCTTTAGTAGTCACTGGCTGACCATCATGCCACTTAGCCTCACCTAAGGTGATTGTATAATTTTTTTGATCAGTACTAACGGTGTAACTAGCGGCCAAATCTGGAACCGCCTTACCGGTTTCATCAAAACGCATCAGTCCACTGTACACCAATCGAACTAATCCCAGGTCTGCTTCATTACTAGAAGCAAAAATTGGATTAATTAAATTTGGTGCGCCAACCACGCCTTCAATATACTCACCACCCACAGCTGGCAATTCTTCCCGGGCTTCTAGTAAAAAGCCAGTCACAATTCCCAGAACCGCGAGACCGAAAATACCTAAACTAGAGAAAAAAAGTACCCGCTCGCGCTTTGGCAAAACCTTGGCAATAAACTTGGTCTGAAGCCAACTAGGGGCACGTCGACCATGTAACCGCTGCATCAGCCGAAAATCATGCTTGGTATTAACCAAGGATTCAGGTCGACTTTGTACTAAACTATGCCAAAAATCAGCTAATTTTTGCTTAAGGTTAAGCACAACTAGTGAATTTACCTCGAGAAGCGAGGGGCTAGATCAGGACAGCTGCCAAAGACACTGCCAAAAACGCAGTGGCAATCGCAATCGTGGCATTGAACAGAACTTTATCAACCCCACGACGAGTAGTATACACAGTATTGGAGCCGCCAAAAGCAGAACCAATTCCAGTCCCTTTTTGTTGCAGTAAAACCACAACAATCAAGAGCACAGCAAGGACAAGCTGAATCACTGATAAGGCCATTTTCATACTAATGAAGTGAAGTATAGCCTACTCACTCTTGCTCTGCAAGGCAGCTAGGTAGGCCGTAAAGGTGCGGAAATATTAGCATACTAGGCCCAGGCTGTCAATCCCTCAATAATATGCTATACTCAAAACGCTTATGAATAATTCTTCTTTATCTCCTACTCCGCACCCAGGTCGGCGTCTGTTTGTAAAGATTTTAACAGGCACAGTTTTGGTTTGGGTGGCCATTTTTATTGGCTACACTGGGTATTTTTTGTGGCAAATTAAGTATGGTTCAGCCGAAGATATTGCCAAAAATTACTCGCAGTATAAAACTGATAAATTTACAGCTTCAAAAACTGGCGGCGCTGGCCCGCGCGCACCAGAAAATGGTGATTGGAAAACTTTTATCCATTCATATAGTCCAGTGGTTGGACAACCAAGTAATAAAATTACGATTGTGGCGTTTATTGACCCGGAGTGTCCATATTCACAAGAAAATTATCCGGTTTTCAAAGAAGTTATGGACACTTACGCTGGCGCAGCCAATTTAGTGTATAAATTTTTACCACTCACCAGTATTCACCCAAATGCTTTGAACGCCAGTGAGGCCATGGCGTGTGCGAATGATCAGGGGAAATTTTGGCCTTACTATCACTACGTTTTTAACAGTAAAAAATTAACTGAAAAAGATTTGAAAGCCACGGCCGTGGCGCTTGGTTTAGAACCAACCGTATTTAATAATTGTTTAGCCAGTCACAAACACCGCGCTAATATTGAAGCTGATGTAAATGAAGCAATTAGTTTGGGCGTGCGCGGGACACCAACCTATTTTATCAATGGTGATGTCATTGAAGGTGGTGCTGACCGTAGTGTCTGGGACGCAACTATTTTGCGCAATTTAAAATAATGTATGCGCCGAACTTTTGCCTGGATTTTTGCCTTATTCGTGATTGGGAACGTTGTTGCGCCTAGTGCCCAGGCGTTTGATTCACGTTGTTTTACCAAAGAACAGTGCGTAAAAGCGCGTGGTGACATTATTTTAGACAGCCCAACGGCTGACACTGATGCGTTTTATACTGGCTCTGACGCAGTTCAAACTTGCGGCGAATCATTATCCGCTGATGGTAATGGTAAAGAGCAACTTGGTTTTTGTTTACCAACCACCCAAGCTAACACTAAAATTTCTTTTGGTGGGAAACAGTCATTTGCTAATATTGGTGACTTTATTCAGTATATTTATAAATATGGAATGTGGCTGGCTGGTATTACAGCGGTTGGTCTGATTATTATTTCTGGTTTTCAGTGGGCCGCATCTGGTGGCAACAGTGACATGATTGGCTCAGCCAAGAATCGGATTAGTGGCGCAGTGACCGGCCTGATTTTATTGGCCCTGGCCTACACCATTTTAAACACTATCAATCCATATTTAGTTCAATTACGCTTGCCGCAAACTTGGATGATCAATGAAATTGGGATTGCACCGCCATACTGCAGCCAAATTCAGGATAAAAAAGTGGCCAAGGTCGGTCCGAGTGACCCTCCACCAACTGATACGCAGCTAGAGTTAGCCTTGACTAATGCGAAAAATTCTGGTTATACTATCGAACCTAAAGCTGCGACCTGCGGCAGTGAATATCTAGTCGAAGGCGCAGGTAAACTAAGTTGTTCGGGTAATCTGTGTGATCCAGACCAAGTGTGTTCAAGTGAAAAAGTAGACACCGGTAATGGTAAGATTATTCCTCAGCGCAGCTGTATCTATGGTCAAGTGGTATACCACTTATCGATTGCTAAAGACTTGTTTACCTACGGCAAACAAGTTTTTGCCAGCGAGATTCCAATTGGCAAATGGTTTTTGAACCGGGTCAATGGTGACGGACACTGGGTTGATTATGATGACATGTGGATCACTCCTGTCTGTAAAATGTCAAACGGTACCACCAAACCTGGCACAGTATTCAAAGGTAATCCAAGTGAATTACCACCAAAAGACAAGAATTGGTTCCGAATGGATTTTTTACCTAAAAAAATAAATGGTACTGATACTGAAGAATATATGGTCCGGGTGGGTGGTTTAGACACTGATCCGAATGCGGTGTGTGAGGTTGGTTTTTTGAAAGGTACCTTAGCTGGCTACATTATTGGCATTGAACTGGACGCTGAGGCACAGTTGTCTGATATTAAGCTTTATACCGGCTATTCCAATGGTAAAATAAAATTTGACGCTGGCGATAACTTTGATTTTGAAAAAGATTACATTCCACTTGATGTTATTAAAACTGGAGTATTTGGTAAAGCTGCTCTAGACAATAGCACCATTGACCGAATGTATAAATCGAAAAAATAGTTTGTCTTTAATGTAATGTTTTACCATGGACACCATTAAAATCACGAACGCCCGGGTGCACAACCTCAAAAGCGTTTCGCTCGAAATTCCTAAAAATAAATTAGTGGTAATTACAGGGCTTTCCGGTTCAGGAAAGTCCTCTTTGGCTTTTGATACAATTTACGCTGAGGGTCAGCGCCGATATGCCGAAAGTTTAAATGCGTACGCGCGCCAATTCATGGACATGTCTGATAAACCTGATGTTGACGAAATTACAGGCCTATCTCCAACCATTGCGATTGAACAGCGCAATTACACCGCTAATCCGCGCTCAACCGTTGGCACAGCCACGGAAATTTATGATTACATTCGGCTACTCTTTGCTCGCCTGGGTGTGCAATATTGTCCTAACTGTAAAACCGCGGTCAATACGCACAGTAGCGGTAGTATTGTTGAAGAAATCCGGGCCCGCGCGCGCAAAAGTGAAATTACTTTGGCCGCCCCACTCATTGCCCAAGAACACATTGTTTTGAAAACTTTAAAAACTCGTTTGGAACGCGCTGATGTGGAAACGGTTCTCATTAATGGGATGCCAGTTAGTTTAAAATCACTGGCTAAATTTACCTTTCATGATCACCAAAAATACGATGTGTCAGTGGTCGTGGGTGTGATTAAAGGTAATGTGAAAACTGGTCTCGCGACTTTGGTGGAAAAAGCCCTTGACCTGGGTAATGGTCACTGTTTGGTTATTAATGAAGCTGGCGAAGAAGAGCGGTTTTCTACTGAACCAGTTTGTCGCACTTGCGGCCGCACCTTTTTACCAATTGAACCACGCTCATTTAGTTTTAACAGCCCATACGGCGCTTGTGCGCGTTGTACTGGTCTTGGCGTTACCTTGGAAGTTGATCCTGATTTGGTCATTCCTAATCCCCGCTTAACTTTAGCTGAAGGCGCAGTGCAACCATGGACCAGATTAGTTGGTAACCAACAATTTTATTTTGATTTA
>CAZFKS010000024.1:0-5154 GCA_964519725.1 uncultured Gammaproteobacteria bacterium | reverse complement strand
CGGTACGCGAGCTGGGTTCAGAACGTCGTGAGACAGTTCGGTCTCCTATCTGTTGTGGGCGAAGAATATTGAGAGATCCAATCCCTAGTACGAGAGGACCGGGATGGACGAACCTCTGGTGTACCAGTTGTCCGCAAGGCATCGCTGGGTAGCTAAGTTCGGTTTAAGATAAGCGCTGAAAGCATCTAAGCGCGAAGCGGTTCTCAAGATTAATATTCACTTAAGACCCCTTGTAGACGACGAGGTTGATAGGCACTAGGTGTATGCCAAGGTGTACTAATTGGTCGAGCACTACAGAAGCACAAAGTTGTGCTTTCAAAACTTACTGTTAAATTAATTGAGTCCCCAAAAGAGGCTCAAATCTTGGTGGTCTTTGCGATGGAGGTACACCCGTTCCCATCCCGAACACGGAAGTTAAGCCCATCAGCGCCGATGGTAGTCGAAAGGCAAGAGTAGGTCGCCGCCAAGATTTGAGTCTTTTTTATTTCAAAACTTTTTCAATAAAATAGTCAAACAAAAATTTGACTATTTTTTTATTTACAGTATTCTTAGTCAAGAAAATTACGCCCAACAGGGCGAAAGGATGGTGATTTGTGCGCAGACTGTCAGAAGAAAAACCCGTGCTGACGCCGCACGAGCTGTTCAAGAATCCAGATGAAGCTCGGCGAGCAGTCGCCGCCTTCTACTCGGTTCTCGGGGAAGCTGAGCCGGGTCAGACGATCTTCGCGGACAGGGAAGACGAGGTCGCCCGCGGCTTCCTCCACCTGACGTGGGACATCACGGCAAGCTCGCTGCCCCGCGCCGATCGCCGGTCGGTGCTCAGCCAGATCGGTGATCATGGTGTCAGCCCTGAGGCGGGACGGCATTTCGTTGATCATGCACGCACCCTGGGGAGCACGCTGGTCGCGCGCTACACGCCGACCAAGGTCGCTCAGGTCGCAGCAAGCGTCCTGCTCAGCGTCGGTGTCGGCCAGGTCATCATGGCCAAGTGACGCTGTTCGGCGTCGCTTGCGCCCAGCGGTGGGCGGCGAAGAGCGTCGGGGGATTCCCTCGACTCTTCGCCGCCTACCGTCCGAAAAATTATTTTAACTTGATTCCAACTGGACAATGGTCAGAGCCCATGACCTCGGGAAGAATAAATGAGTCAATGACTCGTTTTTTTAATTGTTCACTAGCCAAGAAATAATCAATCCGCCAACCCACATTGCGCGCGCGAGCATTGCCCCACGCTGTCCACCAGGTGTACTGATCAGTTTCATTTGGATGGTGCAGGCGGAAAGTATCGAGAAAACCACTTTTGATAAATTTACCAAACCCTTCGCGTTCTTCATTAGTAAATCCATGCTTACCAGCATTTTCTTTGGGGCGGGCCAAATCTATTTCCTCGTGCGCCACATTCAAATCACCACAAGCCAGTACTGGCTTCTTTTTTTCTAATTGCTCTAAATACTCCAAAAACGCGCGGTCCCAGGCCTGGTGGCGGAATTTTAAGCGTGACAAGTCATCTTTAGAATTAGGTGTGTAAACATTAACCAAATAAAAATCCGCAAATTCCGCACACACAATTCGGCCCTCGCGATTGGCATCCCGACCTTGGTCATCAACTAGTGCATATTTGGCCGCAATTTCCGGTGGAAAATTTAAAGCCACAGAAATTGGGGTCTGTTTGGTAAAAATTGCTGTCCCAGAATACCCTTTTTTAATTTCTGATGAGCACCAAAATTCTTGGTACTGAGGCAGGTCAATCTCAGCCTGGCCCTGCTCAGCCTTAGTTTCTTGCAAGCACAAAATATCTGGGTCATGTTTGGCCACAAAGTCCAAAAAACCCTTTTTGAGCGCAGCCCGAAGGCCATTAACATTCCACGAAATTAGGGTAATTGGCATAGTAAAAACAGTATAATTTCTGGCTAGAAAATTGTCCACAGCGCCATATTTGCTATTACTAAAATGGGCTGGTATATTGGGCACTATCTTACCTTTAAATTCGCTCTTATGCGTGAAGAACAATTAGAAAATATCAAAGAAAATTTGCTCGAATATATGCGCCAAGTGTTTGCGGAAATTGAAGAAGGCATGGCGCGCACGCATGAAGAAAAATTTGCTCTACTAGAAGATGCAGTGAGTACCGCATCTGATTTTGATGAATTAAAAGTGGCGTTTGAACAGTGGCATTTGGACCATGCGCATGATGTTGATTTGGAATACGAAGTTGAAGAAATTTGGGACGCAGTTTTGAATGAACGGCAATAATATGGATCGCAATTTGGCGCTGGAATTTGTACGCGTCACTGAAGCGGCTGCGATTGCGGCAGCAGCATGGACTGGACGCGGTGATAAACTGGCCGCTGATGGCGCGGCGGTTGATGAAATGCGCGCGCGATTTAATGAAGTAGAATTTTCCGGCGTAGTGGTGATTGGCGAAGGTAAAAAAGATGAAGCTCCGGAATTATTCGTTGGTGAAAAAATAGGCACTGGCAGTGGGCCAGAATTAGACATTGCCGTTGACCCACTAGAATGTACAGACAGTGTGGCGAGTGGTGTGCCCAATGCAATTTCCGTAATTGCCACCGGGGCCAAAGGCACCTTGTTTGCTGCACCTGACATGTACATGAATAAAATTGCTTGCGGCCCAAAAGCGCGTGGGGCAATTAATTTGCTTGATACGCCTGAGCAAAATATTCGCCGCGTGGCGGAAAAATTAGGCAAAGCCGTTTCCGAAATTACGGTCATGGTTTTGAACCGGCCACGGCACGAAAATTTAATCAAAGATATTCGCGCCACTGGCGCGCGCGTTCGGCTAATTTCTGATGGTGATGTGGCGGGTGCAATTGCGCCTTCCATGCCAGACTCGGGCATTGATTTACTGCTGGGAATTGGCGCTAGTGCCGAAGCAGTTTTGGCAAGCACCGCTATTAAATGTTTGGGTGGGGAATTTCAAGCGCAACTGGCACCAAAAGATGACGCACAAATTGCTGAACTGGCCACCATGGGCATTACTGATTTAAGTAAAGTTTACACGGCTGATGACTTGGCTAAGGGCACTGACTTAACCTTTACTGCGACTGGCGTAATTGACGGACCACTCTTAAAAGGTATACGCTACACAGAGGATTTTTGCCTTACGCATTCAGTCGTGATGCGCGTAAAAACCGGTACGGTCCGCTTTTTAGAAACTTGGCATAAACGAAAATAATATGAATAACGCAGCTTTAGAAAAAATCGCTAACCAACTAGTGGCTGATGGTAAAGGAATTTTAGCGGCTGATGAAAGTACTAGTACAATTACCAAACGATTTGCCAAAATTAACGTAGAATCAACCGAAGCCAATCGTCGTGCTTATCGCGAATTATTATTCACCACCCCAGATTTCGAAAAACACATTAGCGGAGTAATTTTATTTGATGAAACAATTCGTCAAAAAACTGCTGACGGAGTAATGTTTAGTTTTTTACTACAAGAAAAAGGGGTTGTTCCGGGAATTAAAGTTGATCAAGGTACGACACCACTCGCTGATGGCGGGTCCGATGAAGTAGTGACCACTGGTTTGGAAGGTCTGGCTGAGCGTTTGGTTGAATATTATAAACTGGGTGCTCGATTTGCCAAATGGCGCGCTGTCATTAAAATTGGTGAGGGAACCCCAACCACTCTTTGTTTGGAAACAAATGCTAACTTACTGGCTAAATACGCCAAACTTTGTCAGGAAGCAGAAATTGTTCCGATTGTTGAGCCAGAGGTGCTTATGGATGGTGGCCATAGTATTGAAACTTGTTTTGAGGTCACAAAAAATACTTTGCGTACTGTATTTGCGGCTTTGCGTGAAGAAGGCGTGCTCTTATCGGGTATGATTTTAAAACCAAACATGGTTATTGCTGGCAGTGAGGGGCAAAAAGTAAACACTGAAACAATTGCTGAAATGACTTTGCGTTGTTTTAATGAAACCGTCCCAGCTGAAGTACCGGGAATTGTATTTTTGTCCGGTGGTCAATCTGAAGTTGAGGCGACGCAAAATCTACAGACGATTAATGCGACCAAAGGCACAGCGCCTTGGAAATTAAGTTTTTCTTATGGTCGGGCTTTGCAAGCTTCAACCCTGGAAACATGGGCGGGTAAACCGGAAAATGTGCTGGCAGCACAAAGTGAATTTAAGCAACGGGCAGCCATGAATCATTTGGCGGCTAAAGGCGAATATACTGGTGAATAAAATTTTAAGTAAACTAAAACACCTCGGCGGAAGCCGGGGTGTTTTTATTGTTAGGGAGAGGGCCGGGAAGCGCGCTTGGCGGCGCGCTCCCAGCCGGGCTCACATGGGCCGGAAGACCGGGGCCGAAAAGCCCTGGCAGCATGAGAAGCAGGTCTGTACCTCGAGCTCGGTATGACCGACCCCGAGGCCACAGTGTGGACAGTGGGACACAAGTGTCCCGGCGGGGTGGTTCACCACCCCTGCTGCCGGCTCTGCGTCCATGCTCACTTCCGGTTCCCAAGGAGCCCTTTGTTGTTCCTCCATGGGGAACCTCCTTGGTGGGCAGAGTGTACCATAGGTTTAAATTTTTGTGAAGTGTCGATAAAAACTTGACAGTTTTTACCTAGGTGATATGATTTCCTATACTACTTAATATGGACATAAACTTACTTAAAAAGATTGGTTTTTCCGAAAAGGCGGCCCAGGTCTATGTGAGCCTGCTCCAACTTGGCCCAAGTCCAGTCAGAAAATTGGCTGAGTTTTGTCATTTAAACCGGGGTAGTGTGTATGATGCGCTGAAGTGGCTGGAAGAACAGGGACTGGTGTCATTTTATGATAAAAAATCCAAACAGCACTTTGTGGCTGAACACCCTGAACGCTTGCAAGCCCTGATTGTGAAAGAGCAAGAAACTTTGGAACAAGCCCAAACTGAATTAGAGAAAACCATTCCAGAATTAGAAGCCCTGTACAATAATGGCGGTGACCGGCCTGTGGCCAGATATTTTGCTGAGACAGAATTGTCAGAAATTTTAAGTGATGTTTTAGAAAGTTGCGCCGCTAGTGGCGAACAAATGTACCGCGTGTATTCAACTGAAGGTATTCGCGAGCGCTTGTACAAACATTTTCCAACCTTTAGTGATGTCCGGATTGGAAAAGGAATTGCGGTGCGCGTCATTGCCCTGGGAAAAGGCGG
>CAZFKS010000023.1:0-5506 GCA_964519725.1 uncultured Gammaproteobacteria bacterium | reverse complement strand
GTCTTCAGGATCATTCCAATTAACATCTTTAAGCTCTTTTTTATAGCGCCTTCTAATTTTTTCGATATCTGGATTTGAAACTGAAATATCAGGATCTCTTTTCCAACTGTAAAATGACATATAAACCGCACCACCAAACTGCGAACCAAGCCCTGACTCACAGCCATGCAACCAACCAAGACGAAAACCAGGAGTACCAGTTTTTGGCATTTGCTTAAAAATAGTATAACCCATCGGTTTATACCAATTAGGAACCGAGCACGCACTAAAACACAGCAATAATATCAAGAAAAAATATTTAAAAAAACTAACTGTTTTTATCATATTTATTGCCCAAAAAATTGCCCTTTTGAACCCCCTGCCCACAAAGGATTAGCACTGAAAACTCCACCTCCAGCACCACCAGAATAAACATTAACCGTAGCATCCAAACCATTACCTGGATTATCTTGAATAAAAGGTCCAACTCCGCCGCCAAAAAAGCCATCCCAAGCCTCGCCAATATCTTTTGCATTGAAAGTTTTATCATAGCCATAAGGCGAAACATATCGATCCCAAGAAGAGTTAGGGCCAGCACCACCAGCGATTAACGTAAAACAATAACCATAACCCCTTTGATGACCAAAACGATATTCACCATTACGAAATAAAATCGGATCAACTCTATAACCATATTTTGTACGATAATACACATTACCACGCGAATAAAATGCTGTAGAACAGCCATCTCTAAAACCTTTTTTAAACAGCGGAGTGCCATCTGGAGTTGGAAGATTAGCCCACTCAAGCGCTGGGGGGCCAGCAGATTCAATCCATCTGCAAGAAGCAATTTGCAACAATAAAATCACTATTAATAAAACTCTCATTATCTATAACCTGTAAAAAACGATTCCCAAATCGGACTTCTTTGCCTGATCCAGTCATAACGATAGCAATACCAGAAAGAAGCACTCCACGCCCTTCTATAATCTGAAGATTCCATCATTTTATAACCATCAGCTTGGTTGTTGCGATAAAACATGTGATAAAATGTGTTAGAACCGCCAGACATGCCAGTTTCGCAACCATCACGCCAGCCCATTTTAAACTCTGGCGAAGCATCTTTATCAACTGGAAATTCACCTTCAGGGCGCGATTTTTTGGGAAAAACAGCACGCGCCACATAGCTTTGACAAGATTCCAAAAAAAACAAATTAACTAGCAAAAAAAGTAAAAATAATTTTCTTTTCATTTTATTGTAAAGGCATGTTACCCATTGATCTGAAGCGATCTCCTTCACCCACGAAGTCTCCAACGTGTGTATAGCAAGCAAACCAGCCCTGACCAAAACCAGTTTGAAATGCTGGATCATGTTGATGAACGCCGTTTCCAAACTCTGGCCCCTTGCCAGGAACACGGTAAACCCAAGCATTTGAAAAAGATTTATTTCCTAAAGCAGATTTACAGCCAGAATACCAACCAGCTTTATATTCTGGCGGCCCTTCTGGCGTGCTTACGCTTAGAGTTATCGGATTATAAAAACCACTAGTTTCAGGAACCCAACAACCGCAAAGCAGCAACAGTGATAAAAGTGAAAAAATATGTTTCATTTATAACGCGATAAACTTTGATAATCCGCAGATAACCATAGTTATTTTTGTATTCAAGATAATTATTACATGTAAAAGGGGTCAGACCCCCTTTTTATAAAACGTCCCAATCCGTGATATAAACACATTGTTCAAAACCGTCCCACCAGCCTAAATCATAGTCTGAATCTTGTTTCATCATCTTATAATTATATCTTTTTTTGTTAGTATCAGTGATCAAGCCTTTCATAACTGAATCTGTAGCAACTTCACATCCATCTTTAAACGCCTTGCCATAAACAGTTGTTGCAGGCGGAAAACCTCTCACCCCAGTTAAAGGGCGAGGTCTAAAACCCCAATTCCAGCTTCTTGGCATTGGCTCAATCAACAAACCGCAAGAGCAAATTTCTAAAATCAAAATTAATGAAATTAGAATTCTAATTATCCATCTAAACATTATGAATCTCACACAAAATTTGGTTTAAGTTTGATGCAAAGACATCAAAAGAAAATTCTTTTTCAAGCTTTAAATAAGCGGATTTTGTAAGTCCAGCATAATTTTCATAATTACCAGCTACTGTAATAAGTTTTCGAGCCAAATCATCAGCATTTCCATTTTCAAAAAGCAAGCCATCCGTTTGATCTTTAATCAACAATTTTCCACCAACAGTATCCGAAGAAATCACCAAAGTTGAATGTAAAAAACCTTCTAGAATCACTAATCCAAAGGGCTCTTCTCTTGAAGGAATACAAAAAATATCCACATCTTTGAAAAAATCTTTTTTATCAAGCACCACTCCAACAAACTCACATTTTTCAAAAACGCCATTAATTCTTGCCAAATCTTTGATTTGCAACCATCCATAATCTTTATGTGTTTCAAATCCACCAATTTTTAAGCGAAAATCAAAGTTTTTTTCCTGCAAAATTTTTGCTGCCGCAATTAAAATGTCAAAACCCTTTCTTTCCTCCAATCTTCCATAAATTCCTATTTTTATTGGATTATTCAAAAATTTTTTTTGATAAGAAACATTAATATCAATAGCATTTGGAAGCACAAAAGACCTGCTTTTATTGTGCCCTGCAATCACCACTAAATCAGAAATTTGCTGATTGATATTTATGATATAATCACAATGCAAAGAATTGCTAAAACTGATTCCATGATTCACTGCAACAGTTTTTGCTTTAGTAAAAAATTTCAGAATCCGCATCCATTTCATGATACGATTTGAATGGCAAATTATTATATCTGGCCTATATATCAGTAAAATAAAAAACAGGTGCAAAACATCTAAAATTTGTGCACGATTTTTTAATTTAAAAATTTTACTAACATTTTTTAACTGATAATTATCATTACCATTGTCAGAAATCAGCAAAGCAACTTTATGCCCTTGCTCTGCAATTGCTTGTGCATAAACCCTAAACATCGAATCAACGCCACCAATTGACTGACCATGAATTGCATTTAAAATTTTCATAAAGTTAAATTGTCAATAAAACTAATAACACAAAATAATGTATAACATCTTTCAAACAATCAACCACCAATATAAAAAGCCCTTAAATTTTGATGAAAATAATCCAGAATTTGAAGTTTTTAAAGTGATGAAGGAAGAAGATTGCCATTTTCCTGAGCCACAATTTATGTTTTTTAAAAACATGCGCGTCAGCGCCAATTCAGTGATTTTCAACTATTTTAATGTTATCGAAGAAAGCTGCATTCCAAAACAATCTTATCTTTCTTACAGCAGCGGATTTCGTTTTTTCTTCAAATTTATTTTTCCAAAAATTCATTTTCACAAAAAAAGGTTCTTACTTATAACCGACGAATGGACCAGCAACTATTACCACTGGCATAATTTCGCGCTCAACAAGCTGGTGGCTTTACAACAAAAAGGAATGTTAAAAGACACGCTGATTCTTCTGCCAAAAAAATATTTAAAATATAAATTTGTTCTTCCTTCACTTGCAAAATTTGGCGTCACCAAAGATCAAATCGTTTTAATTCCAAAAAAATCCAACATCAAAACCAAACATTTAACCACAGTTATTGCGCCCAGACAACATTCTGAAGTTTTCAAAACTCTACGCCAAGTTCTAACCAAAGATCATGAGAAAATCGATTTGGGTTTTGGTGATAAAATTTACATTTCGCGCGAAGGTCAACTTTTGCGTTTCGTTGAAAATGAAAAAGAAGTGATGGCGATGCTTGAAAAATATGGCTTTAAAAAAATCATCATCGATAAATTTTCTTATGATGAACAAGTGGCAATTTGTGCTAAAGCCAAATATTTAATCGCCCCACACGGAGCCGGAATTACCAATGCCTTATTTATGACAGAAGGTGGATATCTGCTTGAAATGGTTACAACTTATTCTAGACTGAATTTTAATATCGATTTTTATGCACTTTCAACTTTAATTAATTTAAACTATTTATACATGGAATGTGAAGCTGGGCCAAACAGCAGAGTGCAAGATCGCCATCAAGCAAGTCTTGTAATCGATTTAAAAAAACTCGAAGAAAATGTTAAATTGATGCTAAAAAATGGATAATATTTTTCTTTTACCAAATCGCTCAATTCTTGAAATCTCTGGTGAAGACCGCAAAAAATTTCTGCAAGGTTTAATCACCAACGACATCAATAAACTAGAAAATAGCAAACTGCTTTATAGCGCCATGTTAAACGCTCAAGGGCGTTTTTTATATGATTTTTTTATCTTTGAAATTGATAATAAAATTTTTCTTGATTGCCACAACTTACGCGCCGCAGAGTTGTTGCAAAAATTAAATTTTTATAAATTGCGCAGCAAAGTTATAATCCAAAAAAATGATGATTTAAAACCACATTTTAGTCTTGAAAAAACCAAAAACTTGCCAGAAAACTCTTTTATTTTTAAAGACCCGCGCAGCGCTGATCTTGGCTATCGAATTTACCTAAACAAAATTCAACATCAAAGCAACCAAGATCTTTACACCAAAATTCGCATCATCAACAAAATCGCTGAAGGAGAAGAAGATTTAACTTACGAAAAATCTTTTATCCAAGAATTTGGCTTTGATCAATTAAACGCAATTGATTATACCAAAGGCTGTTATGTTGGGCAAGAACCAACCGCACGCATTCACCACCTTGGCGAAATTCGCAAAAAAATTTTCCACATTGCAATCGAAAATTTATCGCAAGTTGAAAAAAATTCGGAAATTTCTTGCGAAGGAAAATCTGTCGGAGTAGTTTTATCATCATTATTTTATCAAAACCAACTTCACGCTTTGGCATTAATTAAAATTTCTGAAACAATCACAAATCCAATGCTTGATAACAACAAAATTACCATAATCAGCTAATGCAAATTTATTTACCAATTGCTGAAATTCCGGTTAACATCATTGTGATTTTGATGCTTGGCCTTATCACTGGCTTTTTAGCTGGGCTTTTTGGCATTGGTGGTGGATTTTTAGCCACACCATTTTTAATGTTCATCGGAATTCCTTCCGCAATCGCCGTTTCAACTTCTGCCAATCAAATTGTGGCCTCTTCAGTTTCTGGGCTTCTCGCCCATTTTAGGCGAGGCAGTGTTGACATAAAAATGGGAATGTTTCTGGTGTTGGGCGGCTTTATTGGCTCGACACTTGGTGTTTCAATTTTTAGAATTCTACAAAAAACAGGGCAAATTGACGTTGTTGTATCGCTAATCTACGTAATTTTCTTAAGTGCAATTGGCATCATAATGTTAATTGACAGCATCAAAAGCATCGCTGAAAAAAAATATGGCATCACTCTAGAAAAAGCCAATAATTCAAAATTAGAAAAAATTTTATATCGCGTCGAACACCTGCCTTGGAAAGTTTATTTTCCAAAATCTGAAATTTCCGTCAGCGTTATCGTGCCAATAATTTTAAGCATTGGCATTGGAATTTTAGTTGCGTT
>CAZFKS010000022.1:2229-5798 GCA_964519725.1 uncultured Gammaproteobacteria bacterium | reverse complement strand
GCAATAATTGATTTGCGCACATCAGACAGTGGCAGTAAACCAAATTGGTCGCGCACCACGGCATTACTGCCACCATCATCAGTCATGCTAACAATGACACTAATCTCAAGATCAGGATATTTTTTAAGACCTGTTAACACTGAGGTAGTGCCAGTACCACCACCAATAACTACAACTTTTTTCATATTATTCTACAGTCACTGACTTAGCCAAATTACGCGGACGATCAACATCACGGCCCAGAGCTACAGCCGCATGATACGCAAAGAGTTGGAGCGCAGTCACAGTTACCAGTGGCTGCAATAATTCCATGGTTTCTGGAACAAAAATAATATCATCGGCTAATTCACGCGCCGCCTCATCACCTGCGGTTGCAATCACGAGCACCTTGGCTTTGCGCGCTCGAACTTCCTCAACATTGCTGCGCATTTTGTCATAGAGCTGATCTTTGGTCATGACCGCCACCACTGGAAATTCTGGTGATAATAACGCAATTGGACCATGTTTCATTTCCCCACCAGCATAAGCCTCGGCATGAATGTAAGAAATTTCTTTCAGTTTAATTGCGCCTTCAAGTGCAATTGGAAAATTAATTCCCCGACCAATAAAGAAACAATTTTTGTACTGCACAAATCGTTCAGCCGCGGCTTTAATTTGGTCAGTTTGAGCCAACACTTCTTTAATTTTATTAGGCACAGCTTCGAGTGCTTCTAGTAAGCGATGACCAGTGGCCACTGACACGCGGCGCTGACGACCAAATTGGAGTGCATACAAAATAAGTACCGCTGACATATTAGTGTAAGCCTTGGTTGAAGCCACGGCCAACTCTGGGCCAGCGTGAATATACGTGCCCCCATCGGTTTCGCGCGCAATGGTTGAACCAACCGCATTCACAATCCCCCGTACAAACGCTCCGCGGCGCTTGGCTTCACGGGCCGCGGCCAAAGTGTCAGCCGTTTCACCAGATTGGGAAATTACAAACACCAAAGTTTTATCATCAATTACTGGATCACGGTAACGAAACTCACTAGACACTTCCACTTCAGCCGGAATGCCAGCCAGCCGCTCAAACGCATATTTTCCCACCATGCCCGCGTAGGACGCGGTGCCACAAGCCAAGAAAATAACGCGGTTTATGCGGCGCATTTCATCGTCAGTCATGTTTAAACCACCAAGTTTCGCTGTTCCATTATCCACATCATACCGACCGCGAATCGCATCTTGTAAAACCTGTGGTTGATCAAAAATTTCTTTGAGCATGAAGTGTGGAAAGCCTTGTTTTTCAGCCTGAGATTCGTCCCAATCAATTTCTTCCACATGGGTGGCTTGTTTTTCATCACGCAAATTAAACACGGAAAAATCATCACGCTTAACATCTGCCACTTCACCATCTGACAAAAACACAACTTTTTTTGTGTAAGCCAAAATCGGCGTAGCATCACTCGCAATGTAATGTTCATTTTCACCAATTCCAATCACCAGCGGACTGCCAAGTCGCGCCGCAATTAATTGACCCGGGTGATCAGCGTGCATGACTACAAGACCATAAGTTCCCCGCACGTGTTTGAGTGCGTTTTCAACAGCTTTGCGCAAATCACCAGTGTAATGACTAGCAATTACTTGAGCTAAAACTTCAGTGTCAGTTTCAGAAGCAAACGCAATTCCTTTTTTAACTAGCTCTTCTTTTAATTCGCGGTAATTTTCAATAATTCCATTGTGGACAATGGTTAATTTTCCACCCAGGGCCATGTGCGGGTGTGCATTCGCTTCAGTCACCCCACCGTGTGTGGCCCAACGTGTGTGTGCAATCCCAATTGATGCGGTTTTAGTGGCAAAATCAGTGCTTTTAATTTTTTCTGCGAGCATGTCAATTTTTCCTGTTGCGCGCACACGTTCAATTTGCCCGTTTTCTAAAACGGCCACACCAGCACTGTCATAACCACGGTATTCCAACCGCCGCAGTCCGCGCACCAAAATCGGTACTACTGGTTCTGTTCCAATGTAAGCAATGATTCCACACATATTATTGGATTAAAGAATATTTTTTACCCAATTCCGCAAACGCACTTACCAATTGATCAATTTGTTCAGTGGAGTGGGCCGCAGAAATTTGCACGCGGATGCGTGCTTTACCCATTGGCACCACTGGATAACTAAAGCCAATCACATAAATACCTTTGACGAGCATGTCACGCGCCATATCATTGGCCACTTTACCGTCGCCAATCATTACTGGCACAATTGGGTGTACGTCCTCTGGCACAGTGTAGCCAGCCTCAGTCATTTTGGCCCGGAAATACTTGGTGTTTTCCCAAATTTTAGCGCGGAGTTCTGGGTGCGCATCAATGTAATCCAAAATCCACATGGTAGTTGAAGCAACCACTGGTGGCACAGAGTTTGTGAAGAGCGTCGTGCGGGCACGTTGGTGAAATAATTCCACCACTTCTTTTGAGCCAGCAATGCAGCCGCCATTTGCGCCACCAAGCGCTTTACCAAAAGTGGTCGTGATAATATCCACGCGATCAAGTACACCGCACGCTTCCACTGCGCCACGACCAGTTTCACCCATAAAACCAGTGGCGTGTGAGTCATCAACCACAACAAAGGCATTATATTTTTCCGCCAAATCGCAAATTTCTTTGAGGGGCGCAATGTGTCCATCCATACTAAAAACACCGTCGGTCACCACACAGCGCAAACGTTTTTCCTGTGTAGCTTTTAATTGTTCTTCTAAATCAGCCAGGTCGCGATGTTTAAACACTTTGCGTTCAGCTTTGCAAAGACGAATCCCATCAATCAAGCTAGCGTGGTTTAATTCATCAGAAATAACAGCGTCCGCATCAGTTAAAAGCGTAGCAAAGACCGCCTCATTTGCATCCCAGCATGAGGTGAACACAATCGCGTCTTCTTTATGCAAAAATTGCGCCACCTTTTTTTCTAATTCAGCGTGAATGGTTTGCGTGCCGCAAATAAACCGCACTGATGACAATCCATAACCATATTTTTCCAAATTTTCTTTGGCCACTTTGACCAACTCTTCGTTACCAGCCAAACCTAAATAATTATTAGCGCAAAAATTAAGTACCGTTTGGCCATTCACCACGACCTGAGGTCCTTGGCGACCACTAATTTCCCGGTGTTCTTTATACAAACCCGCGGCTTTAATTTCCGCAACAATACTGCTCGCCACTTCATTTACTGTCATATTATTTTTGGATAGCAAACACTAATTTAGGATGTTTAGCCATGCGTTCTTCTAATAATTCAGTGCTGAATTCCGACAGAGGGATAATTGTTTCCGCACCTTGTTTGAGCACAATATTCCAGAGCGCATCTTGCACACCATTACTTTTATCTGATAATACGCGTTGGGAAATTTGCCAGGTTTTGAAAATTTGCCGACCAATTACATTGTGCAAAGTTAAACCTTTCACAATCATGCGGGAGAAATTTGGCACCACAAAATCTCCATCTTTTACACCAAATAAAATCACTTGTCCGCCTGGCCGAGTGGCTTCAATACAGTTATTGACTGATGAATTAAACCCAGCCATTTCCATACTAATGTC
>CAZFKS010000022.1:0-2129 GCA_964519725.1 uncultured Gammaproteobacteria bacterium | reverse complement strand
CGAATGCGAGTTAAATCTACAGCCCACAAATTTTTCGCGGGAATTTTTACATACTCAGCGTAAATACCATCAATACTAATTCCCAGAATTGATTGATTTTGACACACTTCAGCTTCACCCAAACGACACTGGTAACACACACCACACGTGACGTGTGAGTCACCAGACACAGTGCTGCCAAGCTTAATTTCATAGGTTGTTTGCGCCACTTGTGAACCAACGGCCACCACTTCACCCACAAATTCATGACCCAAAATGCGCAAACTTTTTTGTTCTTTTTGCAACGAGTTCGCAAACATTTCGGTAAACGCAGTGCGCGTCCAAATGCCGCGGTCAGAACCGCACATCCCAGCGTATTGTACTTTTACAATCACTGAGAAAGCATCAGCCGGATTTTTGGCCTCATCTAATTCTGGCATTGGAATTTCCCGCTTGGTAAAACCGCGTGAGCCAGCCCAACCTTCTTTGGCTAAATCTAAAGTAAGTGCTTGAATCATAGTATTTAATTATTTTCTTTACGTCGATTGGCTTCGGTTAATTCTTCGGGGGTGTTAACACCATACCATTCATTCGGATCACTCATACAAACTACACCTTGTTTTAAACCCTGTTTGCGCACCTCTGCGAAAGCTACTGGTAATACCCACTCTTTTAATCTTTCTAGGATTGGTAGATTTGGATACATGGTTTCAAACCAAATTCGGTCAAAGCAATAGGTTCCAGTACTCACTTCTTTAATTTGTTTTTGCGCTTCAGTCGTATATTCTTTTTCAATTACCCGCACTGTGTCTTGCTCACGAATTACCCGACCATAGGCTCCTGGCTCTGGCACTTCGACAGTAAGCAGAGTTGCGGTTGCACCACTACTAATGTGCTCCTCGGCCAATTTAACCAATGTTTCTGGACGGTAAAATGCACTATCATCACCACCCATCACAATAATATTAGTAATTTCTGGACTCAATTTTTTAATACCCACCATCGTGGCATGTGCGGTACCTAATTGTTCAGACTGCAAAGCATAGGTCACTCGATTGCCAAAATAATTTTCTACCACTTCGTGGCAAAAACCAACCACTAGCACAATGTTTGCCGGACTAAGACCTAATTTTTCCAAGGTCTCAACAGTGTAAGCGACCATTGGTTTTCCAGCCAGTTCAAGCATAACTTTGGGCCGATCAGTACACCCAAGTCTTGTGCCTTTGCCAGCGGCGAGAACAATTACGGCTGTTTTATTTGGTAACATTATTTGCGACATACTTTTGTATTTCCACTAAATCTTTATAAAATGGCAAACCACTATTTTGATAATCTTCAACCCGAATTCGCTCTGACTGTTTTAGCACAATTTGTAACTCAGGAAATTTTTTCTGTAAGGCCAAACTTTCATCGACTTTATCATTAATCAGCCAGTACTTGGCGGGCCGGTGATGTTCCAGTAATTCACCGAGCACCCGTTCCTTGGTATCAGAAACCATGAATAACCGGTCAAAATATTCAGCGAGCCCCGCCCCCCGCACTTTGGTTTCCTGAAACTCTGGGTCACCTAGGCTTAGGAGCACCAGCGGCTGACCCAAGGCTTTTAGCCACTGTAACAGGTCAGTGGCGCCAGGTAAAACATGATCACCGAGCACAGCCGGGTCAACACAACTATCTAACGCAGCCAAAACTTTTTCCACCTCATGTCCCCGCGTTCCCAGAAATTCAGCCCGCCGTTTATTGGAATGAGTAAATTGACCACTAGCGTCAGCGTACGCTGCTTGATATGACCAAGTTGCATCGGCTTCACCCACCCCCGCTCTACTTAACGCAGTTATTAAAGTGCGTTTAAACCGATGTGTGTCAAACAGAGTGTCATCAAAATCAACTACAAACATATTAAATCCGTTCCCAAAGTGAATCAAAAATTTGCTTTTGCGTGTAATAAATTCCGTCATTATCAATTACCACGCCCACTGCCTCACCATTATTTCCCAGTGAAATGTAAGCAGTTTTACCACAGTAAACAATGATGTAGGTTGGTTTGGTGCTTGATACTTCAACCCACTTACGTTCATCAAGCCCGCGTAGTGCTCCGCCTTTTCCCAGGGCAATGACGCGCACCGCAATTCCTTTTCCAATCCGGACAT
>CAZFKS010000021.1:3102-6845 GCA_964519725.1 uncultured Gammaproteobacteria bacterium | reverse complement strand
CCAGCAAAGCCAAACCAAGAGCGAGTAAAATTGTAACCACAATACTAGTCAAAGCAAGGCCAGTATTTTTATTAAAGCCATGACCTAAAACCAAAGAAATTCCCGCAATCAAAGCGGCGCCAATCAAACTTACCAAAAATGGACTAGTGCCATTACTAATTTGTGGAATAATATAGAAACCAATAATCGCTAGTGTGCTGAGCAGTCCTAAAAACGCAAACAGACCACGTTTTCCTGCTGCTGCAATTGTTAAAACAAAAAATAAAATTCCAAGCCAAGCCAGAGCCGGTAAGCGAAACGGCTCAGTCACATAGTAATCAATTTCACCAGCATCAGTGAAACTTTTTACCACCACCACAGTATCACCTGGCTCTAATTTTTTACTGGCAAAATCCTGGCCACGTACCTGGTGTGAAACCACCACTTCTTTATTTTTTTCAGCACCACTGATAATGCGTACACGCAGAGTTTCAGTCAAGAGTGGTTCTTCTAATTCTACGCTTTCTTCAGAATTTTCGACCGCTGCCACCTCACCGCGTGCATATTCATCAGGTATATTTTCACTCGCAAAAACCGGAGACGCAAATAATAAGACCGCTAGCGCTGCAAAAATTTTAGTGATGATGGCCCACTGGTTGATTTTTCTTACCATATAAATCTCGAGAATATTTTTCCTTATCAAACTGGTGACTCGGAGTGTGACAAACCACACTCTTACTAACACAAATCACTTGTTTTACTTGGGCCAAAACCGCATCCACATCATGTGACACCATGATAATCGTCATCTTTTGGTCACGATTTAACTTGGTTAATAGATCATCTAATTTTTCTTCTGAAGCACTGTCAACACCCACAGTTGGTTCGTCCAAAATTAATAACCGTGGCAAACCAGCCAAAGCGCGCGCAATAAAAACGCGCTGACGCTGGCCACCAGACAAAGCATCAAGTGGACGATTAGCTAGATCAGTAATACCAACCTTTTCCATCATTTCCCGCACGACTAATTCATCGGAATTTTGCCAGCGATTCAATAAGCCGCGGCGGCGAGTCAGACCACTGCGTACTACTTCAAACACTGTGGCGGGAAAAGAATAATTTAATTGGGCAATGTGCTGTGGCACATACCCAATCTCAAAGTGTTCTTTGGCCTCAGCCACACTGTGACCAAAAATTTTTACTTGCCCCTGACTTGGCTCAAGTAAACCTAAAATTATTTTAAGTAACGTAGTTTTACCACCGCCATTTGGGCCAATAATACCCACGAAATCACCTTCAGTAACGGATGCGTTGACTGATTCTAAAACTGGCAATTCATTATATTGAAAGCTAATGTCTTTGAGTTCAATACAAACTGGGGAGTGTTCTACTGACATACTAGGGCGCGAGATAAAGCGCTTAAATTATCACGCATAATACTTTCATAATTTTTTCCAGCCGCTAAATCATCAGCCGTTAAACCTTCTAGTGGATTTAACACATCCGTTTTTACACCCACTTCTTTGGCCAAAGTTTCAGACAATCTTGGTGATACCAGGCTTTCAAAAAACACTGTGGAAATTTTTTGCTCTTTAATATAATCAGCCAGTTCAGCCACACGCTTAGCACTTGGCTCAGCCTCTGGTGACAGACCAGCAATGGCGTGCATATTTAGATTATAGCGAACTGCCAAATAATTAAAAGCATCATGTGCCACCACTACATCGCGACTAGTGCAGGTAGCTAAGGTGTTTTGATATTCCGTGTGCAAAGTATTGAGCCGCGCCGTCAATTCAGCACTTTTGGTGCGGTAATAGTCAGCATTGGCTGGGTCAACTGAAACATAGGTATCACGAATTAACTCCGTAATTTGGCGCGCCCGAATTGGATCAAGCCAAATGTGTGGGTCAAATTCGCTATGTGGTTCGTGAGCAGTGGTTGATGTCGCTTCTTCTATCACATCAGTGTGCAAAGCCGTCACTGCCTGACTAGCTGCCACCACGGTTACACCGGCATTTTGCAAATCCGATTGCAAATTTTCGGCCCAAGCTTCGAGCCCGTTGCCATTGTACAAAAAAACTTTGGCATTGCGGAGCGCAATAACATCTTGCGGTGTTGGCTCAAAATCATGTGGTTCAACCCCATTAGGAATTACTGAGGTGACAGTCACCTTATCGCCACCAACCTCTTCGGCTAAAAATTTAAGTGGGTAAAAACTGGCCGAAACCGCTAGTTTTGGTGTTTCAGGCACGGTTTTTTGATTACGGTAATAACTGGCTGCACTCACACTGAGCGCCACCGCAATAGTTAAACCAGCAATAACAGCGAGTTTTTTATACATATGTTTTTTTCTTTTTTTGACAGGCCGAACATTCACCAAAAAATTCCAGTGAATGTTTAATTGAGTTAAAAGCAATTTTCTTAGTTAATTTTTTTTCTAAAGTAGTCAAATAAGCTTCAATAGCCGTGGTTTCCACGTCTTCAAATCGGCCACAGTTAGTACAGACCACATGGTGGTGGTGACCAGAAATCAGTTCATAATACTTGGTCGAGTCGTCTAAGCGCACTACACGAATGAGACCATGGCCAAGCAAAAATTCAATTTCACGGTACACTGTGGTTTTGTTCACTGGTAATTTTCGTTTAGCCAAAGCCGCCCGAATTAATTCCACGGTCAGTGGGGTCGAACTTTTAGCAAAAATATCAATAATCGCCCCACGAGCTGGAGTGATTCGATTACCACTGTCTTGAAGCTGAGTGATCAGAGTTTGCGCTTTGTTCATGATTTTACTATACGCAACTGAGTTGCATCTGTCAAGAGGCCCTGTCAATAAAAAATCCCCTCGCGGGGATCTTTATTAGCGTAAACCGGTTAATTGTCTGACCTCTTTCATGGTCTTGTCTGCGACTCGTTGGGCTTTTTTAGCACCTAAGGCAAGGGCACTTTTTATCTTAGCTGGATGTTTAAGTAAATCAGCGCGTCGCTTCCGGAAGCCAGCAAATTCAGTGCTAATAGCTTCGGCCACTTTAGTTTTTAAATCACCATAACGAATTGAACCGTCTTTGGTCGCTTTTGCAAACACCGCGTAATCTTCTTTACTCCCAAAATTTTTCAAAAGTAAAAGCAAATTTTGTACACCTGGCGCTTCTCCGCCTTCAGTTGCGGTCACAGCTTTTTTTAATTTTTGGGCCACCACATCTGGTTCATCAGCTAATTCAATAACCGCGTTTACACCATGACTTTTACTCATTTTCTTGGTTGGCTCGAGGAGACTCATTACTTTTGGAATTTCCGTTAACAGGGCTTTTGGTTCGGTAAAATATGCGCCATAACGATTATTAAACCAGCGCGCAATGTCACGGGTTAATTCTACGTGCTGCACTTGATCCTGACCTACGGGAATTGCAGTCCCATGATACAAAAGAATATCAGCGGCTTGTAGCACTGGATAAGTCAAAAGTCCAGTATTAATATTTTTATCCTGGCGTTCAGATTTATCTTTAAATTGGGTCATGCGGTAGAGTTCAGCAATTGGCGTGACCGTATTAAAAATCCAAGCCAGTTCAGTGTGACCAGTCACATGTGACTGCACAAAAATGGTTGATTTCTTTGGGTCTAGGCCAGCAGCTAAAAGCTCAGCGGCCATGCGCATGGTCTGTTCACGGCGCTCAGCCGCAGTCATCTCACCCGTCATGGAGTGGTAATCAACAATGAAAAAATAACAATCATATTTACCACTGTTTTGCAGGTCCACCCAATTTTT
>CAZFKS010000021.1:0-3002 GCA_964519725.1 uncultured Gammaproteobacteria bacterium | reverse complement strand
AGCACCATTGGCCGCTTTTCAGTTTTGGTGAAAATGAATTGGCCAATTTTATCACGTATATCATTGCGAATTTGATTGGTATCAGCCCAAGTCGCTGGGTTTGATTCAATCACCATTTTTTTCACTTTATGACGAATATCTTCGATCAGTTCTTTGTTATCTTTCAGGAACACAAAACCACGAGAAATAATATCTGGATTTTGCAGAAGTAAACCACGTTTAGAATCAACGGTCGCAATCACTACTACCATACCATCTTCGGCTAAAACCTGGCGATCGCGCAGCACCACGTGCTGCGTATCACTAATCCCAAGACCATCAACAAACACATAGTCAGTCACCACTTTGCGGGGCAAAGCGCGGATACCATTACGGTCAACTTCAACCACATGGCCATTATCAGCCACTAAAATTTTCTCATCAGGAAAACCTTGGGCCAAAGCCAGTGACCGCGCTTCTTTTAAGAAATAATGATTTGCGTAAACTGGCATGTAATAATCTGGTTTCACCTGGTCAAGCATTTCTACAATGTCACGGCGAGTGCCATGACCAGACACGTGCACATCCATAATATCACCGTGAATCACGTGATCTGATTGGCGGTAAATATTATCTTTTAAGCGCTGCACTGAGCGTTCATTACCTGGAATAATTGAAGAAGAAAAAATCACCGTATCTTTTTTCTGCAGTTTAATCACACGGTGTTCACCACTAGAAATGCGGGACAAAACCGCACGTTCTTCACCTTGCGCCCCAGTACAAACAATGACCACGCGATCATCTGGATAATCAGCCGTCTGCTCTGTCGTAATCATGACGCCTTTCGGTACTTTGATATACCCAAGTTTTTGCGCCATTTCAATGTTCATTTTCATGCTAAAGCCATCGAGCGCTACTTTTTTACCAAGCTCAGCCGCCGCCATGAGAATCCATTTCACACGCTCAACTTGAGACGAAAAAGTAGCCACAATAATCCGGCCTGGTGCACTACTCAAAACTTTGTACAGATTGGCGTACATTTCTTCATATGTACCATGACGCTTATCATTGGTGGCGCCCAAACTTTCGAGCATTAAAACAGTTGGACGTGGTAAATTAGCCAACTGGTCATAGCGCACATGTGTGCCGCCATCTTTGTCACGTTCCATGGTCCAGTCACCCGGATGAATGGCCGTGCCTGACGGAGTTTCAATGATAGTTCCCATTGAATCCATAATTGAGTGTTCCACTTGGAAAAACCGCATGGTAATTCCACCCAATTGAATTTTTTGGTTAATATCATTCACCGCAATGGTTTTTAATTTCTTACTTGAACCTTTTTGGTAATCTTCCATCCGGTGCTTAATCAGGGCCAAAGTCAGTGGCATGGCCACAATTGGCGGGTAACCTAATTTTTCCAGGAGAATTGGGGCGGCACCAATGTGATCAAGGTGACCATGACTAAAGGCTACAGCACGAATACGCTTTTCTTTACCCACCAAATGTTTGATGTTTGGAATAATATAATCAATCCCAGGCATGTCTTCTTCTGGAAATTGTAGACCCATGTCTAGAATTACAATGTCATCACCGTATTCATAGACAGTCATGTTGCGACCTACTTCTTCATTACCACCAATTGGAATGATTTTGAGCGCGTCTTTATTGCCTTCAGCACTTTCGGCTCTAGGCGCAGTTGAAAAAACCCGTGGCCGAAACGGACGGTGGGTGGGTCTGGCCTGAGATTGACCTTGACTAGATTGGCGCGGGCTACTTGGTCGGCCAGAGTTGCGCCGAAAATCACTTCCAGCGCGACGGTCGCCACTTGGAGCAGTGGCTCCAGTTGGACGACGGTTAAATTGTCTCATCATAAAAAATACAAACGAAAGTAATCAAGAGAGTGACCACTTTCTTTAAATAAAATTTGTGGGGATAGAGAGAGTCGAACTCTCACGGCCTTGCGGCCGCTAGTACCTGAAACTAGTGCGTCTACCAGTTCCGCCATATCCCCGTTTAAAATTTAAACGAGCTGCGTGTTTTAATGTACCAGTGAGTAATGTCAGCCAAGCGATCAGCGGGGTGAGTAATTCGAGTTACAGAATACCCTTTGATATCCTGACCTAAACCATACAGATAATGTGGGGTGTACAAAAATATTGCTGGGATATCACGCGCAATTTGCGCTTGAAAATCCGTGTACAATTTTTGTAATTGAGCCCCATCACTAGTCTGACGAATTTTTACCAGTGTATCATCAACCGTGCGATTGGAATAACCAGACAAATTTAAGCCTGGGTACTGAGTCTGACTAGAATGCCAAAATGGAAACTGGTCAGGATCACTACCCAAAATTACACTTGTAAGTAACACGTCGTAAACCCGATCTTTCAGAGCAAAGCGCGCTAAATCTCGTGGATCAATAAACGTAATTTCGGTACGCACGCCAATATCTTGCCAATAACCAGCCACAAAACCAGCCACTTGGCGGTATTCAGCCGTATCTGGCGCAGTTAAACGGAGCACCAAATCCTTACCATCTTTTGACCGACGGAAAAATACTTGAGCTGGTGGCAATTCAGCGACCACTAATTTTTCTGCTTCTTCAGTCAGCACATTAATATCAAGCGCTGGCGTACTACTAGTAGTGGTGGCAGTTTGGTGTTCACGTACATAACTTTGCACCAATTCTTTTTTATAATCTTCCACTGGAATCCGCGCCCATTTTTTATCTAATTCAGTGTTGGCTGCCTCTAGATTTGGAGCTGGTGTTTCAGTGGCTGAATAGCCAGGAAAATCAGGCAGAATTGGGCCATTAATTACTTCACCATCATCACCCAAAGTGTCTTGCAAAATTTTAACTTTGTTCAAAGCTAAGGCTAAACTTTCACGCACGTCACGGTCTTTAACCGCTGACTGGTTATTAACATTAAAAAATAATGCCGTGTATTGCGGTACACTCAAGCTTTGAATTGACACGTGTTTAGTGGCGGCAGTGTCACGGTATGCAGTTGGAATTAAGCCAA
>CAZFKS010000020.1:0-10107 GCA_964519725.1 uncultured Gammaproteobacteria bacterium | reverse complement strand
TTTATGATTGGAAACAATTTACACCCTCTAAAAGATGCGCTCGCTGAAATTGAATTATTTGGTGACTTTACTTGGGATCAAACCAAAGTCAATGCGCCAGCTGGAACAGTGGAATTTGATCAAAAAACTAAAACTGTGCGTTGGAAAATTCCAACGTTACCACTAGAGGCTGGCGACACGACTTTGACCTTCCCACTCAAAGTTAAGGCTAATACCAATATCTCAAGTAATATAAAATTCACAGCCATTGACGCGGCTGTGAATGAAGTATGGTCGGTATCATTTGATGACTTTAAATTACCGCAATAAGGATTTGTGCCCCCGCCAGGAATCGAACCCAGATCAACGGTTCCGAAGACCGTTGTGTTATCCATTACACCACAGGGGCAAAATTAAAGCCGCATGACGCGGCTTCGTGGGTCGGCTGGGGATCGAACCCAGGACCTTGGGCTTAAGAGGCCCCTGCTCTACCAGCTGAGCTACCGACCCTTGAACGGCAGTATCCTACCGTACTTTTTGGTAATTGTCTAGCCTAATGGATCACCGTCGCGCCGAGTCATGATCGCTACTTTTGGACCTTTCCAACCTTTGACGCGTAGTGCAGCTTCGGCCGCATCAGTTTGGGCTTCTTGTTTACTGGTTCCCACGCCCTCAGCAATTTTTTCTTTACCTAAGTACACGCCAACCACAAAGTTTTTTTCATGATCCGGGCCATCTTCTTTGAGGACGCGGTAAGTTGGTGTAACACCCACAATTTCTTGGGCCGCTTCTTGGAAACGAGATTTTGGATCCATCCACAGACCAAGTTCTAGTACTTCTGGTAATTTAGAAATTACCCAGCGCGTCACAAATTGTTTGGCCATGTCCCAACCCTGGTCAAGATACACTGCCCCAATCACCGCTTCAAGTGCATTCGCCAAAATATACCCGCGTGCTTTGGTGTTAGCGTCTTTTGATTCGCCATGACTCAAAAACAAATATGGCTCCAGGCCAATTTCACTAGCTACAGTTGCGCACATGTTCGCATTTACCAGAGCTGCGCGCCAGTTGGTCAATTCGCCCTCAGGATTTAAATAATTGTGGAATAAAAATTCAGTCACGACTAGTTCAAGGACCGCATCACCCAAAAATTCCAGGCGTTCATTGTGGGCCAAGCCAAAACTCCGGTTTTCATTTAAAAAAGACCGGTGCACCAAGGCCTGGACCAAATAATCTGGATTATTAAAAGTAATACCAATCTTATTTTCGAGTTCTTTGAAGTTTTTTTCGGTGTAACTAGCAACTGGCATAATTAGGCTTGAGAAGGTGATTCAGTTTTTGGCATATCAGCGTACATGGCGCCCAAAATGCCGTTTACAAATTTACCTGAAGACGGGCCGCCATAACTTTTGGCTAGCTCAATCGCTTCATTAATTGCGACTTTAGGTGGAATTTGGCTGACCATTTTAAGTTCATAAACCCCAAGACGTAAAATATTGCGGTCCACGATCGACATTTCTGTCATTTTCCAATTTGGAGCGTATTTATCCACTAGGGCATCAATATCAGTCAGATTATCCAAGATTCCACTAATAGTTTCGTGGATATAGTCATTAGTTTCTTCAATACCAGCCCCAAATTCAGCCATGACTTGCTCAATAATGGCTGGCATCGCCGCACTTGGTCGACCCTTAAAATCCCACTGATAGAGGGATTGCATGATGATCGAACGGGCCAAGTGGCGCTTCGACATATTTTATTTAGTGCGCTTCGCAGTGCGTTTAGCAGTTTTGGTTTTCACGGTCCGGCCGCGGTATGAACCAGCTTTAGTGGCGCGGTGTGGAAGATGAGCCACGCCGTTCTCGTCGACCTGAACAGTTTTTGGTTTCAGGGCAAAGTGAGAGGCGCGGTCACGTTTTGAACGTTTGGTCCGTTGCTTGGAAGGGAGACCCATAAAATTGGCTTAGAGATAAATAAATTCCTATTCAGTATACCTAAAGGAAAGGAAAAAATCAAGGGGAGCAGGGTACAAAATTAGGGGATAGCCGAAAAGCCAGGTTTAGGGTATGCTAAGCCCTATGAATCCTAGTTTCTTGCAGTCACCAGCCTGGGGTCAGTTTCAGACTCAGGTGGGGGCAAAAGTGATCGCCATTGGGGAAACCCAGGTTTTAGCCTACTCCAGTCCACTGGGGGTATTTTGGTATGCACCCCATGTGACTGAATATGAGAAAATTGTAGAGGCAGCTCGGGTGGCCGGAGTTTTATTTGTTCGGGTTGAACCACTCGTGCCAATGGAATTACCAGCTGGGGCGATTAAAGTAAAAAATCGTCAGCCCCAGAGTACACTGGTGCTAGATTTAACCAAATCAAGTGATGAGCTGCTCGCGGCCATGCACCAAAAAACGCGGTATAATATTCGTTTATCAGAAAAGAAAAATTTACGCGTGGATTTTGGTAAAAATCCGGCTGTGTTTGTGGAACTGATGAAAGAAACTAGCCAACGCGACAAGTTCGGCGCGCACGCACCAGAATATTATGAAAAAATGTTAGATGTAGTTGGGGTCGAGCAAGGCACTGTGTATTTGGGTAACGTGCCAGTTGCGAGTGCGATTTTTATTGGGTATGATAAAATTTACACGTATTTGCACGGTGCTTCGAGTAATGAACACCGCGACCTAATGGCCCCGCATTTGTTACAATGGTCAGCAATTATGCGTGCCAAAACCAATGGATTTATTCAGTATGATTTTTGGGGAATTGCGCCAGAGGGAATGGAAAATCATCCGCTGGCTGGAGTGACGCGTTTTAAATTAGGGTTTGGTGGTGAGCGGAAAAATTTTGGCCAGGCTTTTGAAGTGCCGCTTAAACCAGTTAAATACCAATTGTTTACTTGGCTTAAAAAAATTCGATTGTGAAATTAATTACTACCCCAATTCAAGTGGCGGAAATTGTCACAGCGCTAAATAGTGGCGACGTGTTGGCCTATCCAACTGAAACTAGTTTTGGTTTAGGCGCTGACGCGACTAATGAGACCGCGGTGAATAAAATTTTTGCGATTAAAGAGCGTGATCCAGGCAAGGCGGTGCTGGTGATTGTGTCAGATATAGAAATAATTAAACCGTACATTGTTTGGGACGAACGTTTAACGGAAATTAATGAAAAATATTGGCCTGGACCACTCACGGTGGTGGTGCCAGTTGCACCAAATAGCACGCTCGCACCTGGTGTTTTAAGTAGTGATAATTGTGTGGCGTTTCGTGTGACTAGTCACCCAGTGGCCAGAGAAATTTGCACGACTCTAGGTAAACCGCTCGTTTCAACGTCAGCCAATAAAGCCGGCGAGCCAGCCTTATTTTCTAGTCGTGAAATTTTGGAAAAATTTGCCAGTGGTGCAGCGCCAGATCTAGTAATTGAGGCTGAATTACCAACCGCACCAGCGTCCACGATTGTAAAGTTAGAACCAAATAATTTTACTATTCTAAGACAAGGCAGTATTAATTTTACTTTGTAATATGTGTCGATCATTTGCGGTGTTTGGGGTTTTGCTCGCGATTAGTGTTGGTGTTGTGGTACACGCCGAACCAAATCCACCAACCATTGTTTCTGACACTGAGCCAGTCAAAGAAGTGCGCCAAAAACCACCCCGCCAAGTGGCCAAAGGAATTTATTTGACTGCGCAATCAGCTGCCAATCCAAAAAAAGTGGCGGATATGATTGCACTCATTGATAGTACTGAATTAAATGCTGTGGTCATTGATACCAAAGACTATACGGGTAAAATTTTGTATCCCAGTCAGGTGCCGCTCGTGACTGAGCTCAAAACTAGTAAAGCAGTAATGACTGATGTACCCGCGATTATTAAAAAATTTCATGATAAAAATATTTATGTGATTGCGCGGCAAACAGTGATGCAAGATCCGGCACTGGCCGCCGCCAAACCAGAGTGGGCAATTAAATCTAAAAAAGGTGGTTTGTGGCGTGATAATTTGGGCCTAGCCTGGGTTGATCCAACCGAGCGCGAGGTGTGGAAATATAATGTTGAACTAGCCAAAGAAGCAATTAGTTTAGGCTTTGATGAAATTAATTTTGATTATGTGCGGTTTCCAACTGATGGTGATTTAAGTACGGCTGTTTTTTCAACTACCACGGCCCATCGTTATGATAATATGGGCGCATTTTATAAATATTTATCAGATGAATTAATGGCTGAGCCAGCTTATATTTCGCTCGACTTTTTTGGTTTTGTGATGGAGCGTCATGATGGTATGTCAATTGGTCAGCGCCTGGTTGATGCCGTAAACACGGTTGATTATGTGTCGCCAATGATGTACCCATCGCATTATCCAAAAGGATATTTGAATTTTGAAAATCCGGCTGATCACCCGGGTGAAGTAATTGCGAGTGGTATGAAAAAAGGGATTACATATTTTACGAGCACCACTCGCGCCGAAGTCCGGCCATGGCTGCAAGCGTTTCATCTTGGTTCGTACTATGATGCCGCTAAAATCCGGGCGCAAATTAATGCGGTTGAAAAGCACCCAAATGGGGGATGGTTGTTGTGGAATGCCAGTAATAATTACACCGCCAAAGGTTTAAAAAAACAGTAGTGTGAATTACCAAGATCTATTTAAACCGAGTTATTTAAAACAGCTTTGTGTAGAGGCTGGGTTTGAGCCAAGTAAAGTCTATGGGCAAAATTATTTAATTTCTGAACGGCCAATTGAGGCCATGCTGAAAGTTTCAGAGGTAAATGATAATGATACGATTGTAGAAATTGGCCCAGGTTTTGGGGTCCTAACCCTTGCGCTCGCCGCCAAAGCCAAGCAAGTGGTTAGTTTTGAAATTGAACAAGTTTTGCGTGACTACTGGCAGACCCAAAGTCTTGAACACAAAAATGTTTCAATGGTGTGGGGGAATGCACTCAAAGAATTACCTGACAAAGTTAAAGATCTGGGCACATATAAAATTGTGGCTAATTTGCCCTACCAAATTACGGCCCGAGCCATTCGTACTTTTTTTGAACTTGATCCGCTACCAGAACGGATTGTAATTATGGTGCAGCAAGAAGTGGCGGATCGGCTCTGCGCCACGCTGGGTGAAAAAACTAAGTACGCGAGTATTTCTGATGCCAGTACTTTAACCGTGCTTGCTCATTACTTTGGTGACCCAAAATTTGTGACCATGGTACCGCGCGGGTCATTTTGGCCAAGTCCAAAGGTCGATTCAGCAGTAGTCGCGATTACAAATATTAAATCACGACCTGAGGCAGACCGGTTTATGGCCTTGGTGCACGCTGGTTTTTCCCATAAACGCAAAAAAATGTTGGGTAATGTTGCTGTTCAATTAAAATTTTCACCGGAAAAGCTTAAACAAGCCTTTGTGACTGCACAAATTTCCGAAAATGCCCGCGCTGAGTCACTCACTATGACCCAGTGGGAAGCACTGTACGCGGCTTTGTACTAAACTATCCACTTTTTCCTTACTAAAAATTGAGCCACCGGCTCTTTTTTGGTATACTTTCCCTAATCTAACCTGTTGTTCATGGCTTTAACTGAACACCGCTTTGCTGGGTTTACGCGCGAGCAAAAGATTGGTTTTATCTTTATGCTCGTTTTTGCTATACTCACAGTCGGTTTAGGTGCGCTGCAACTGCGCAATACAATTTATGGCCCGTTTGTAATTAAATCCAAAGACACTAATCCAATTGTGGCTTTGGCGAATAATACTGACGAGCGTTTAAAAAGTATTGATACTGATCAAGATGGTTTAAATGATTACGCAGAATTAAATCAATACGAAACCAGTCCGTATTTGCCTGATTCTGATTCTGATGGCACTGGCGACAAAGAAGAAATTGGGCGCGGCACTGATCCGCTCTGTCCAGAAGGTAAACTGTGTGTAGGCGCTGATGATGCGGGGACTGTTCCGACTACTACTGTGGCTTCGCCACTTTTAAACGGTGTGACCCCAGAAGATATTTTAAAACAAACGCAAGAATTGTCTGGCACCAGTAGTGCAATTAGTAGTGATGTTGATTTACAAGCTTTAGTAGAAGATCCAGTTCAACTCCGCGCCATGATTTTAAGTACGGGCCGGATTGACCAGGCCACTTTAGATAAAATTGATGACACGACCCTGCAAGCTATGGCGAAAAAATTATTAGCCAATCCAGAGGCAGCCTTTACCTCTAGTACCACTAGCACTACGCGCTAAGTATGTTTAACCGCTCAAAAAAATGGTTGGTAGGTTTGGGACTGTCGCTCATGCTCAGTGTCCAACTGCTGGCCATGTTTACCCCAGTACCAGCCCGCGCCATTGTGGGTGCACCAGATGTGGTGGCGGCTTTGACTGGCAAGTGGAGTAAAGATGCCATCATGGAAGGGGTCTTGGCCAGTTCACTCGGCGCTTTGGTGAATGGTTTTTCGTATTTCATGCGAAAACTGGCCTATGATAGCGCGGTCTGGATTGCTCATGGTGGTAAAGGGCAAGGCGCGTTAGTATTCCAACAAAGTGCCGGTGATTATTTCTCTAGTGTCGCGCTTGATTCAGCGGCTAGTGCAATTGAAGAATTTGGTCAGCCATTTGGTTTAAGTTTATGTCGTCCACCAGATTTGCAATTCCAAATTTTCTTGCAAGTTAGTTTGCGTAAACTGTACGCTGACCCTAGTGAAAAGGGTGGGCCACAACCAGATTGTCGGTGGAATGATTTTCAATCTAACTGGGAAAATGGGTTTGATAATTTTGATGAAAAAGCGGGTGATTTTGCCTCTCAAATGTTTTCTAAATCCCTCAAAGTTGATCAATCAGACATGGGGATTGCCCTTGGTTTTATTGGTAAAGTTGATCAATTAAATACTGCCGCTGAGAAAAAAGCCAATACTGAGCGGTTAGAAGGTGGTGGTTTCAAAGCGGTCACTGATTTGGTAACCGGTAATATTAAAACCCCGGCTGATGTTATTCGTGAAGAAACTAAAGCCTTAACCGGTAAAGATCAAAAAGCCGCGAGTGCACAACAAATTGCCGGTATTTATGGGGCTGGTCTCTGGCAAGTAATTCCCGCAGCTGGCGGTGTGTTCCTTAATACTTTGGTCTCACAATTCATGGACCAAGTGTTTAATGGTGGGCTACTCCCTGATCCAGGCTCAAGCGATGCTGGTGGCGGTGCGGCTTCAATCTTCAATGAATACGCGGGGGTAATTAACAATAATAAAGCGGCGGCGGAAAATGCGTTTAGTTTCTTGTTTACGGCTGTTCCAACGCAGCAACTCACGACTTATCCGTTAATTGAAGAATTTAGTGATTGTTCAAACCCAGATAATCCAGGGTTAAATAATTGTGTAGCTGATCCAGGTTTGGTGCAAGCCGTTAAACAAGCCAAAGCTGGTAAACGCTTTACAATTCGTGAAGCCATTGATCGCAAAAATAATTTGCTTCACGCTGATTGGGTTTTGGTGCCGCCACAACACGAAATTAATAGTGACCCACGCAAATGTTATAACGGTGGTTACTACTGTTATTCAAATTTGCAAAAATTACGCAAAGCCCGCATTTTGCCACTTGGGTTTGAAATTGCGGCCAGCAAAGTTGACTCTGATCAATTACAAAATTACACACTCGGGGCAATTGTGAATGGTTTTTATGACTGTAATGCTAATGGTGAACCAGATACAAACCACCCGTTTTGTCACTTAATTGACCCTGAGTGGATTATTCGGTTACCAGAACCACGCTGTGAGGCCAAAGTGTTTGGACCAAAATTATTATCCGCTGATAGTGCTGAACGTCGACAAGAATGTGCTGATGTATCTACCTGTTTAATGGAAGATGATAAAGGCAATTGTATTAGTAATTATGGGTATTGTTTGCGTGAACAAAACACGTGGCGCTTTGGTGGTTCTAGTTGTCCAGAACAATTTAACACGTGTACTTCTTACACAAATTTGAAAGACAGTACCCGTGTTTCCTACTTGTCGCGCACCCTCCAAGTTGGTCAATGTGATGCGCAGTCAGTTGGCTGTCAGGTTTACAGTGTTAAACAAACTGAAACTGGTCAGTGGCAACAGGGCGGTACTGAAGCGGAAATTAAAGGTGGTTTTAACAAAACCATTCACTTTAATGAATCAATTAAAAACTATTCTTGCCCAGCCTCTGCCGAAGGTTGTAGTGCAGTGTTTAGAATAAATAATGATGGCTCGAAAGGTGACGTAGTGTATTTGAAAAAAGCCCCAGCCGCCCTATTTGAACAATGTTATATTCCAAAACCAGGGCAGTGGAAATGGCCAGAAAATGATGGTGAAATTGAAGCTTTGGCCGCTCGGTCAACGGCTAGTCAGTGCGCGCCATTTGCTCCAGCCTGTACTAAAAATGATGTTGGTTGTGATGCCCTTAAACCAGCTGATGGTGGCGACACGGTGACTGGGATTGTTGGTTCAAATCAATGTGCAAGTAGTTGTGTTGGCTACGATACTTTCAAACAAGAACAACCAGAAAATAAAGGTGCGTTTGAACCAGCCGTATTCCCACTCCAATTTATTCCAAGCCAAGCTCAAAGTTGTTCACCACAATACGAAGGCTGTAGTGAATTTACCAATATTGATACGGCCGGTGCTGGTGGTGAAAAATTAGAATATTATTCAGACTTAATTTATTGTGAAAAACCAAGCAGTGCCAACCAAAAAGTTTTCTATTCTTGGGAAGGAACAGTCAATGAAGGTTATGTCTTGCGTACGCACAAATTGCGCACCATTGCGAGTCAAAGTACTGATCGGTACAGTGTGCCAAATGTTAGTAGCTTGGCGGCTAAATTCCCAGTTGGCTCACCAGCGTATGTTGATTGGAGTTTAGATTCACTGTCAGCTAATAACAATGAATGTAATGAAACTACCTACACGGCGGCGGTGCAAAATCCCTACGGTGTAAACACGGCTAAACCAGATTGTCGTGCTTTGTATGATGATACTGGGGCAATTTTCTACCGTTTACTCAGTAAAACTGTAGTTATTTCTGACGCTTGTCACCCAATTCGCAAAACTGAAAGCTTCTTGCGTGTTGATCAAGATCTGACCCAGCAAAATTCACAAAATGTTTGTGTGGGTAAGGGTGGTAAATGGACTGGTGGGGCTAGTAGTAAGTGTGAAGTTTGCTACAACGGTGGTTTGTACCAAAATGGTGCTTGTGTTTACATGACGACTTCACAACCAACTGATGCTAAGAGTTGTCCGCAAACGGCCAATAATTGTCGCGCGTTCACTGGTAAGGGTGCCAACAATACGCAAACTGTGCTCGAACAAAAATTTGAACCAGCTAATAGTCAGGCTGATGCCTTGGCTAATGCTAAAGCTGGTTGGGAAACTGGCGCCATTAAACCTGAGTCAATTACGGTTGGTCAGTATTCACTGGAATTACAGACTGGCTTGTCTCGCTATGCCTTTGTTAGTTCGACCTTAGAAAAAGATAAATTTTACGAATTAGAATTCTGGTCTCGTGGTAAACCACAAAACTTGGATATTTATTTTATTGATAAGAGTAAAAATAATGCGGTCGTTGGTCGGTTCACCCTTGATCCTGTGACTAATCAAAATGTTAAAGTCCCAATTAGTTCAACTTGGCAAGCGTATCGTTTGGGCCCAGTGCAATTTACTGGTGATGGTGCCGATGATATTGCTTTGGTAATTGAAAGTACTAGTGCGGCTGGACAGGGAAGTGGTGCCTATTACGTTGATAATATTCGGTTAACCAAAGTTAAAGACAAATTATTCCTGATTAAAAATTCTTGGAAACGAACCGTGACTTTGGCTGATGGTAGTACCTATTTGGCTGACGCCCCACTGACTTGTGATGCTGATCCAAAAGACGGTAAACCAGGTTCAGCGCTTGGTTGCCGCGCTTACACCACCAGTGTTGGCGACTCAATTGCAGCGACTGGTTTTGATCGCTTGTGTAAAGCTTCGGCGGTTGGTTGTAGTGCTTTCCTTGATACCAATAATACGGTTAATGAAACTGGTACCACTGCTTATAATTTATGGTGTACCGGTACACAAAATACTACGTGTGATCTTAAAGCGGGTGATAAAAGTTTAGGTACTTGTCAGGTTCCACCTGGTCAAACTGGTTGTTATATTAAAAAAG
>CAZFKS010000019.1:0-10824 GCA_964519725.1 uncultured Gammaproteobacteria bacterium | reverse complement strand
AGAGCTTCAAAATTTTTCGCAACTACACTGGCCTTATCTGGATTAGACCAAAAATCTGGCGCCTGCATTTTCGTTTCTAAGTCTGTCATTTCACTGCGTTTGGTTTCAATGTCCAAAACGCGAATTGTTTCGCTAATTTTATTTTTCAAATTTTCTAGCGCGTCTTTCATATGGCCTAATCCTACCTTTTTTGCGATAAAAAAACAACCCGTCAGTTAACGGATTGTTTTAGTTTTAATTGTTTACATCATGCCCATACCACCACCCATTCCCGGGCCCATTGGCGGCATTGGTTCATCTTTTTTTGGTAAGTCAGTAACCACGGCTTCAGTGGTCAGAAACATACCAGCAATTGAGACAGCGTTTTCCAGCGCCGTGCGAGTGACTTTAGCTGGATCAACAATTCCAGCTTTGACCATATCCATATATTCACCAGTCGCAGCATTGAAGCCAAAATTTCCACTTCCTTTTTTAACTTCGTCAGCCACAACCGCTGGTTCAAAACCTGCATTTTTCGCAATCACGCGTAGTGGTTCTTCAAGGGCGCGGCGTAGAATTGCTACGGCCACTTGTTCTTCTGCATCATTTAATTTAAGTGAATCTAAAGCTTTGACTGCGCGGACCAGTGCCACACCACCACCAGCCACTACTCCTTCTTCCACCGCTGCTTTGGTGGCACCAACTGCATCTTCAATCCGGTGTTTAACTTCTTTCATTTCGGTTTCAGTCGCAGCGCCCACACGAATGACCGCGACACCGCCAGCCAGTTTAGCCAAACGTTCTTGTAATTTTTCTTTATCAAATTCTGAGTCAGTTTGTTCCATTAATTTGCGAATTTGCGCAACCCGATCTTTCACAGCGTTTTCATCACCCTTACCCTCAACTACAGTAGTATTTTCTTTGGTCGCAATTACTTTGCGAGCGCGGCCAAGGTCTTCAAGCGTCACTGAGTCAAGTTTCAAACCAACTTCTTCAGTAATTACCCGAGCACCCGTTAAAATCGCAATGTCTTGTAACATTTCTTTGCGGCGATCACCAAAACCAGGAGCTTTAACCGCGAGTACATTAAAGGTACCGCGAAGTTTATTTAAAACTAAAGTCGTGAGCGCTTGACCATCAACATCTTCGGCAATAATGACCATTTCTTTGCGACCCGATTGCGCGACCTTTTCCAAGACCGGCAACACATCTTCAATTGAAGAAATCTTTTTGTCAGTGATCAAAATCATCGGGTCCTGATATTCGGCTTCCATGCGATCAGTGTTGGTCACCATGTAGGCTGACACATAACCTTTATCAAACCGCATGCCCTTTACTGTTTCAATATCCATGCCAAACGATGGTGATTCTTCCACAGTAATCACACCGTTTTCACCAACCTCTTTCATGGCGGCCGCAATTTTCTCACCAATCTCAGCATCATTCGCTGAGATTGCGGCCACTTGCGCAATTTCATTACCTTCCACTGGCTTAGCAATTTCTTCACGCAGCATTTTAATAATCGCCTCAGAAGCTTTGTGCAGACCACGATTAAGTGCCACTGGGTTGGCGCCAGCCGTCACATTTTTCATACCTTCTTTAACAATGGCTTGCGCCAGCACGGTTGCAGTCGTCGTACCATCGCCAACAATATCATTAGTTTTACTGGCTACTTCTTTGACCAATTCCACACCAATATTTTCCACTTTATCTTCTAGCTCAATTTCTTTGGCTACTGATACACCGTCTTTGGTAATAATTGGTGCACCAAAACCTTTATCAAGCACAACATTCCGACCCTTTGGGCCAAGGGTAACTTTCACAGTGTTAGCGAGCATATCTACGCCGCGGACCAAGGCCGCGCGTGCTTCATTATCAAAAATAATTTGTTTGGCCATATTTTTAAAAATTATTTTTCTAGAATCGCAAGCACATCATCTTGGCTCACAATTTTATATTCTTGTTTTTGAACCTCAACTTCATCACCACCCCATTTTTTAATAAGTACACGATCTCCAACTTTGATTTCCATTTGTCCACGTGCACCATTTTCTAAAAGCTTACCCGGGCCAACCGCTACCACTTCGCCCTCAGCCTTTTTTTCTTTGTCAGCCGTGTCTGGTAAAACAATTCCAGAGGCTGTTACTTCTTCCTCTTTGACTAATTTGATCACAATGTGATCGCCTAGTGGTTTGATATTCATAAAATAATAATAAATTTATATTAGCACTCTAATACATTGAGTGATAATTTGTCAAGTCTTTTAAAAAGAAAAACCAGCGTTCGCAGGGCCCATCCGTCGTCCGTACTGAAAGCTCAAAATGCCTGTCAGTATTTGAGCTTATTCTGGCGAAGGGATGAGCCGTGCAAAGGCTGGGTCTCTAGTGGTCCTTAACTTGCTAAGCCATTATAGGAGGCTTTCTCTATTTGGTCAATGAGGATAACTAAGTCAATTTTTTGGCTTATTTACGCGCCAGTGTGGATAAACAGTGGATGAAATGTGGATGGCCAAAATCATGATCCCAGGCCATAAATCATACAGATAGTGATCAAATAAGAGGATTGGGACTAACACAAGCCCTGGACCCCACAGCGCCTCAGGACAGGCCCTTAGCCACCGGTAGCTAAACCCTAGGCAGATTAAAAGTCCAACCAGACCTAATTCAGCTAAAAGCAAGAGCGGGACATTGTGCACCGGCTGGAGTTCGTAGCCAGTTAACTTTGGGTTGAGCTTTTTTAAAGCAATCGTGTAATTACCAGGTCCAACCCCGAGCCAAGGGTGTGTTATCCAAATTTTGAGTGACCCACCCACACTGTTCACCCGCTCAGTAATTGACCTGGTTTCTTGAATTGAGGTTTGGTTTAATCGTCCGCTAATCAGTGGCCACAAAAAAATACTAGCCGTAACTGCTGTCACAATTGAACTAACAATAATTAACTTAAGTTCTGAACTTATCTTTTTCCAATCAAAAATAATTAGGCTCACTAAAATTAACCAGGCTAAAAATCCAGTACGACTTAAAGTGGTAAACAAAGTAACGGTGAGTAAAATTACACAGCCCGAATAGAACCAAATTTTAAATCGCGAAACTGGATGTGATTTTAAAACGTAAAAAATTGCCGACACTACAACCACACAGTACCCAGCCAAAATATTAGGGTGAGGGAATGAACCACTGGCGCGCAGCCAGCGTCCCCACTCACCTACTACTACAAACGCACCCGGTGCAGCAATTGGCACAGCCGATAGCCCGAGCCAAGTAGAACTAAAATTGGTTTGCCCAAAAAATTGATATAGTCCAAGTGTAGCTGGGGCCAGCGCACCCAAACTTAACCACCAAACCCAGTCAGTTTCGGAAATAAGGAGTTTATTTTTTAGCCAAATTAATCCCAAACCTAATGCCCAAAAACTAATTAATTGTAGACTAAGGAGCGGGTCACGCGCGCGCAGGATAATTATTCCAAGCTCAATAATTAGTGGCCAAAACCACCAAGGTTTGTACTTGGGTACAGTTTGTTTAGCAATAAGTAAACCAACTAAAACCCCAGCCAGTAGCGGAATGGCCAAAGCCACGGCTGCCCACAGCGAACCACCCAAACTAGTGTGGCGAATGATTAAAACCGTTTGCCACGGACACAGGAAAAGCCAAATTTTCAAAACCCAGGTACTTTTCATAAACCAAGGTCAATCAATTTTTGTTGCCATTTTTGTTGGTATTCAAGGCGCCGATCAGCTTCGTGAAATTTTAACATTGTATCACTAATTACCACATTGGGCGGACTATCCGTTGTCCGTTTCATGCGCGCCAATTGGTAGTACTTGGCTTTTTTTTCTAACCAATCCCCAATTTGGCCGCCAAGCAATTGCTCTATTATTTCTTTTACTTTTAAAAATCCAGGCCAAATTTTAACTGTGTTTTGGTGGATGACTTTTAGCTCAACATTAGGGGTGTTTTGTAACAGCCAATTATTGGCCAGCAAAAAACGTGGGTATAAATCTGGTGGCCCAAAAATCGGCATTAACTGCTCAGCCCAATACGTTAAATACACATCAGGCTCAGTAATTCTGACACCTTTTAAATTTAAGTTATGTTCAGTGACGTAAAAACTTAAGCACAAGTGATCACTAATTCTGGCACCGTGTCGGCGTTTATTTAAGAGAGCGGTGAGGCCAGTAAATAACGAACGGGTTAACCATAAATGATTTGGTTCGACCACCACAAATAAATCAACATCGCTCTCTTTGGTCGGCCAGCCAGATGCAACTGTATTGCAAATAAAAATACCCTTAATAAACGGCACAAGCGCTAAATATTTAGTCGCTTTTTTAGCCAAAGCAATTTTTTGGTCTTGAATAAAAAAATTTTGCGCGCGAATTTCTACTAGCCGCGCCTGGCCAGGTAAAAAATAAAAGCCATTTTTTTCTTCAATTACCGCCGCTTCAACTAACTGTGGCAAGGCCAACCAAAACTCGGCCTCAGTCATTGTCTCAGGCTGCCAGAGCCAATAAAATAATTCCCGAGCCGTGAGCGGGTGAGAAAATTGATCAAAATAAGCTAGGGTTTTCAGGGCAGCGGCTTCAAGAGTGGTCATACCCACCCAGTGTACCTGAGAAAAATAAAAGGGCGCAAGCGCCCATTTATTTAAGTTTCTGGTAAAGCCTCGGATCGAGGCACTAGTCGCCGGCGCGTTGGCCGGGTCTGACGGAGAACCGCGTCATCAACAATCATTTCTGTCATGGTAATTGACCGCACCTGACCGCGATTAACCAGGTACTGTTTTGACCGGAGTAATGATGACACAACCGTATAGTGCGTGATCATTTGGTCCTCAGTTTCCATTTCAAAACTTTTGATTTTTCCCAAAACCGTTCCAGACACAGTCTTAACAACCAAACGGCGGACCAGAGTTTCGGTAAGGCGCATATTATTCAACAATTTTGCCTTCAACCACACCACTCGTGCGGCTACCAGCATCATGGCGCAAAATGTACCATTGTTGCGCCACAGTTAAAATAGTTGAAAAGAACCAATACAAAGTGAGCCCGGCTGGTAAGCGCCAACCAATAATTACGGTCAGAGCTGGCATGAAATACAACATTTGTTTGTTCATCATGGCGGTCATGGAATCATCACCAGCTGGTTTAGTTTGGCGCGACATCATACTTTTAGCCTGCCAATACTGGGCTAAACCAGCCAGAACTGCCAAAATAATACTTGGCGCATGTAGGTCCAGAAAACCCAAAGTCACGGTTTTAATTGTGCCGGGATTATGTACAAATGAGTAGAGCAAATTAAGCTCACTTGATTTAAGCACTGCTTGCAAAACGTAGTACAAGGCAATGAAAATCGGCAATTGAATCAAGAGAGGCAAGCAAGAACTAAACGGATTAATTTTGTGCTCACGGTACAGACGCATGGTTTCACTAGCCAATTTTTGTTGGTCATCTTTGTGTTCTTTTTTGAGCGCTTCAAGTCGTGGTTGTAATTCTGTCAAAACGCGTTGCGCGCGAATTGATTTAGTGGTCAGTGGCCACAGTAAAATCTTTGAAATCAAAGTTACTAGCAAGATAATAATCCCAAGGTCTGGAATAACATTGTACAAACCAACAAACAAATTGATGATTGGTTGGTAAAGAATAGTAGTGAACAAAGCTTTCATAAAGAAAAGGTTTAGGTGGCTGAAGATTCAGTTTCGTCACTATTGGTTTCTGTTTCTTCGGCGCCTTCGCCTTCTTTATTTTCTCCACCCATGTCTTCAACCGTGATTTTCCAATCAGTTAATTCACTGGCCAAGCGAACGTTTTGACCGTCACGGCCAATGGCGAGTGAAAATTGATCGGATGGCACGCGGGCCACGGCTTCCCGGGTTTTGTCATTTAATTTTACTTCACTAACTTTGGCTGGTGACAAGGCTTGTTTAATAAAGCCCACGGCATCATCATTAAATTGGATGACATCAACTTTTTCGCCACCCAACTCTTCAATAATAGTGGTAATTCGACTACCACGTTGACCAATACAAGCACCAATCGGATCAACGCCATCGTCAGCCGTAAAGACCGCTACTTTTGAGCGACTGCCCGCATCACGCGCAATCGCTTTAATTTCCACATCACCGTTGGCAATTTCGGGAATTTCTTGCGCAAAAATACTTTCCACCATGCGTTTGTCAGTGCGAGATAAAATAATTTCTGGACCACGCATACCCATATCAACTGAAGCCACGTAAAATTTCATGCGGGCCCCAAGTTTGTAATGTTCGCGACGGATTTGTTCACTAGCTGGAACAATACCGGTCACTTTACCAAGATCAATAATGAGTGCCCCACTTTTATCAAAGCGCTGGACAAAACCAAACACAATGGTACCTTGTTGTTTTTTGAAATCTTCCATTACGGCGCCACGTTCAGCTTCACGCAATTTTTGGATAATTACTTGTTTGGCAGTTTGGGCGGCCATGCGACCAAAATCACCTGGAACCTCGAGCGGAATAATCAAAGTTTCACCAATGTTGGCATCAGCTTTCACCGCGCGCGCTTCAGTGACCATGATTTCACTTTTTGGATTAAAGCGAGCCAAGTCAGCAATTTCTTCTTCACTTAATTCGCGCTGTTCCTTGCGCGCTTGTTCGCGACGTTCAGTGAGTTCAACCTGAGCTTGCTCCAACTCTTCCGCTGGAATATCAGCCACAACTAATTTTTCGTCCCAAACTTCCATGTCCCCAGTTTCTGGGTCATATTTAACTTGAACATTTTGTTGACGATTACCAAAATCCTTGCGGTAAGCGGCTGCGAGCGCTTGTTCCAAAGCCTCAAGCACGGTTACGTACTCAAGTCCTTTGTCTTCACAAAGCATTTGAATTGCTTTTGTAATTTCTGACATAAAAAAATTAATTACTCATTAAAATAAGGCAGCTGAAAGCTACCTTATTAACCACATAATATCAAGCCTGGGTCAGTTTGTCAATACCGGCCCCGGGGCACGCCCACTGGTAGGAGGTACTTACTAACCCGGGCCACCTGGTCTGTTTTGGAATAATACACACTCACCTGCTCAAACTGAATTGAAGTGATCAAAAGATCAATATTCCACTGCCGACAATAGTATTTGGCAGCCTTGGTTAAGTGGGTTTGCTTAATAAAATCCACGGCCCGCTCCGCGCTGCCCGGGTGGCCGGTCCGCGTTTTGACTTCTATGAAACAGAGTCGATCCCCAGATCTCGCCACTAAATCAATTTCACCGGGTGGGGAGGTGTAATTGTGCTCTAAAATTGTATATCCGTGCGTTTCTAGCCAGCGAGACGCCAAATTCTCTCCCCACTCGCCTAGGGATTGCTTAATTGTTTTCATACCCTCCTTTAAAAAATTAATCGTGTTTAAACAAAATTAAACCGCGCGAATATTTAGTAACCGGAAAATCTTCCTGCACCGCGTATTCTTGTTCGCGCGCCCAGTTAATCACACTAGTAAAATCTAATAATTTATCTGTTTGCGGACCAACCGCCCCAATATTTTTTACCCAATCAACAATCACCAGCCGGCCTTTATTTTTGAGTAATCGATCAGCTTCAGCTAAAACCAAATTGACTGCCGCCGCACCATGCAAAACATTCACAATAAAAACCATGTCGAGCGATTGTTTGGGAATGCCGACGCCATTCGCACGCTCAATATCCGCCCAAACTGGTTGAATTTGCAAAAAAGAATTTAGGGCCGCGCGCTTTTTTATTTCAGCCAAAACATCTTGCAAAATATCAACGGCATACACAATTCCATGGTCACCAATAATTTTCGCCGCTGGAAAAACCAGGTGACCAGTCCGGCCAGCCCCAAAATCAGCAATGTGCATCCCAGCCGACAGGTGCACTTTTTCAAATAGTTCGCGTGGATTTAGGGCTAAGCTGACAGGCTCCATATTTTACCGGGGACCACCAAATAAACTACCAAAGACACTTAAAATAATTTCACCTAGTGCACCCGTCGCCCCTAAAATAGCCAAAATAATTCCCGCAATGCCTAATAATTTATACATCAGGCGGCTACCACCACCGCCTAATTTGGCTTCTGCCCAATCACTGGTGCCAAAATTCTGCAAAAACCATTCGGTTTTAATGACCATGAGTGAACCAATTACCACTACAATTAAAGCAATGACGTATTTCATAGAAAATAAAGTAGTGGAATTGTAAACTAAAATACTTTAACGCGCAATTAATTTTTTAAATTCTTCAACCATTGGCACTGGTTCTGGATCAATTCCGTAGTGTTCAGCCACTAAAACCGTTACCCAGTCAGCAATCAAGAGTGAATTAAACACCCGTTCGTAAAAAGTTTCCCCGGTTAAATCCAAACTAATTACTGATAAATTGCGCGCTTGGTACAGATCTTGTAACACTGTAAAACGTTTTTGGTTGTTTGGGTGATCGGTGTTAGAACGTAAAAAAATAAACACCAAATTTTCTGACAAACTTTTAGTACTTGGAATTACATCAAAACCATTCATTTCATTGTGGTTAAGCTCTGGGACGCGATTACAAAAAGCTGGAATCTTAGTATTTTCATTAAATTTAATTTTCCAATTATAGGCAATGGAAAATTGTGGGTCTCCGACGTAAATGACTGGCACTTTACCAAATAATTTTTCAGCAATTGGTGCGGCTAAATTTTTTGCTGCCTTGACATCCAGTTTAGTGGCTAATTCTTTCAAATCAACCAAATCTGACTCGGCGCCAATCGCTTTACAAAGCGCACGCAAACTAAAACCCAGGGCCGAACGTGGTTGAATTCCGGTGTTTGGTAATTGTACGTACGGTACTTTTTCCGCTTTAGCCCACTCAATTAATTGGCCACCAACCGCAATTGCGATCATAGCTAGCCCTTGCTCTTTACCTTTAACCGCGGCTTCTAAAACTTCTTCAGTGTTACCAGAATATGAACAGAGCACAAACAAGGTTTGACTGCGCGCTGCCCCACTAACAAGAGGCAAGCCATAATCCGAGTGAATACGAATGTCTAGTTCTGGTTTGGCCTCTTTTAAAATATCAGCCGCTAAATGTGAACCGCCCATTCCAACCATGACAAAATGTGAAAATTGGTTTGGATTAAATTCGCCTTCAACTATTGGTTCAAAAGTAAATTGGGCTGGAAAATTTTGAATTGCTTCTGACAACATAGGTTTATATTTTTTCTAAGAGCGCTGGAAAAGTAACTGTTAAATCATGTTCTGGCAGGCCAGATGGATTATCTTTTTGGAGTACTAATGTGCCTGACAGTGGCGCAGAAATTGGACCAAGCGCAGTGAGTTTGGCTTTAAAAGGCACTGATTCAGTCGTCATCCAGTCTCCTTCAGCCTGAGCAATTCCCTGTGCAATCACCACACCTGTTTGGTCCTGTAATTGAATGGGAAAACTAGCTTCAAAAAACATGGTACCGCTAGCTAACCCTTCAAAGGAAATCGTATTACCATCGAGTTTCAAAAGCACTTGGCCGCGAGAAGTAGCTGGGCTAATGGCTACTGTTGGAGTATCGCCCGCTTCGATCAAAGGAGCTTCAATTGGTGTACTTGATGTAGTAAAGCCTGGCTCAACTTTACGTTTTAACCACTGCGAATAACCTAAACCAACGAGAAGCAGGGTCACGGCCACACCAAGTGCTAACCATTTATTTTTATCAGTTTGTTGCATATTATTTTTTCTTAGACAGACGGAGTAGGCCAAACGAGGCCAAACCTACCACTACTGACAAGAATAAAGCATACCATACCTTGGCCCAAATAGTATTTTGACTCAAAGGCACAAAATATTCAATCAGTGATTTAATAGCATCATTCCAAGCCAGGCCAGCCACCAGACCCAGTGCCGCTACAATGTACCCAATTACTTGTGCGCGTACGGCTTCGGCTGCTTCTTTTTTAGTTTCGGTTTTCGTTTCCATATTATTTTCGGTTTAAAACAATGGCCAAAATTAATTCAGCAATCGCAATGACCACAATCGCGGCGCCACTAGGCAAGTCTAAGTAAAATGACAAAATTAAACCAGTAATGGTTGCGACCACTGAAAAAATAATGGCCGCAATTAAAGTGTTTTTAAAACTAGATTTAAATTGGGTAGCGGCTGTAACTGGAATAACCATGAGCGCACCAATCAGTAAAACACCAACAATGCGCATAGCCACGGCAATGGTGAGGGCAGCTAAAATAATCATGAATAAATTAAAGCGGTTTACACCTAGACCCTCGGCCGCAGCCAGTTCTTCATTTAAAGACACTAAAAATAATTCTTTGTAAAAAAGCAAAATCCCAATTAACCCAATAATTCCTAGACCAGCAATGAGCCACACATCTACTGGTGACACAGTCGTAATACTCCCAAACAAATAACTAAATAAATCTTGATTAAACCGTTTGACTGCACCCATAAGAAGGAGTGCCACAGCTAAACTGCCAGAAAGAAAAATAGCCAAAATTGACTCACCAAATAAGCGTTTACTGGCTCGCAAACGCTCAATCCCCCACGCTGCGATCACCGCCACACCCAGGGCAGAAAAAATTGGATTAATGCGCGCAATTAAACCCAAAGCCACCCCAACCAGTGACACGTGGGCCAAAGTATCAGCTAAATATGAATACCGACGCACGACCAAAAAGGTACCAATCAGTGGGGCAATCACGGCAATCACCAGCCCGGCCATTAGGGCGCGCTGCATAAAACCAAAAGCCAGAAATTCAAACATATTATTTAGTACGGTGATAATACCACACAGCTAGGCCAGTGGTAATTGGTACAGCCGCGACTAAGGCAATTGAACCAATTAAAGTGCGGACGATTTCTTCACTAATTAATTC
>CAZFKS010000018.1:0-11932 GCA_964519725.1 uncultured Gammaproteobacteria bacterium | reverse complement strand
ACGACAATTAATTCAGTAATAAACTGAATCCTCTATTTTCTGCTTGATGTCATAGGCCGATGGGTTTATACAAAAGAATAGGCGGGCCTATAGCTCAGTTGGTTAGAGCACTCCGCTGATAACGGAGAGGTCAGTCGTTCGAGTCGACTTAGGCCCACCAAAAAATTAAGCGCTTCTTTTGGGGCGCATGTTCTTTTTAAAAGTTTTTGAAAGCTGCAGTTTTTCTGCAGTATTTTTCATGGGGGCATAGCTCAGTTGGTAGAGCGTCCGTTTTGCACGCGGAAGGCCAGCGGTTCGAATCCGCTTGCCTCCACCATTAAATTCTCAAATACCACGTTCAAAAGACCACGATTTATCGTGGTCTTTTTTGTTTTTTGCGTATTGTCTTGATTGCTGTGTTGTCATACTAGGTGTTCTGGCATTGTATCGAATATGTTGCTCTCTTTTTATTTGGAAGATTTCAAACTATAAGGAGTGGCATTTTTATTTTGGCAGGGTTGACATTATTGTTGTGGCAAGGGCGCCGGCGGCCAGTCCTGTTATGGTTGTTCCCCAAACGATATCGGCTAGTGTTACTATGAGCGGCCAGCGGAGAAGTGTTGCATGATTAGTAAGATTATAGGTTCCGTATGCAGTCGCACCCAGTAGTGCTCCGCGCAAAGCTATTTCTTGCCAAGAAGCACCTTCTTTTGGCGTTAGCAGAACAATCGAGACTGGATATAAAAGGTAAAAAAATATCGCCGGTATAAGATTAGGATTAGGTGCAAATAGGTGGCCTATGTGGCGTACGTAAAAGGGTTTCATAAGCCAAAAGAGCCATAGCGCATCTCCTGCTAGTATGACTGTAGCGGTGGCCATGTAGTTTTTTAAAAACATTAATAGTGCGGCGTACATAAAATTATCCTTTTTAATTATAGATCAAGATAAAGAGGTTGAGATAAGCCGCAAAACAGAGCCAAAATAGATATGGCGTCAGAAGCACGGCAATAGTGCGGGTGTACTTCAGGGTATATCCTGCTATTACTGCACTTGCGTTAATCATTGCGATGATGCATAGAAATGAAAGCTTTATTTGGTGCCAAGAAAAAAAGAGTATCGGCCAAAGCCAGTTAAGCATGAGCTGAATACAAAAGAGAGTTCGTATTGTTTTTGGGAAGGGTATTGTAGACTTTTTTTGCCATAAGAGCCAGCCAGTGACGCCGAGCAGCGTGTAGAGAGCTGGCCACACAAGTCCAAATACAAAGGCAGGAGGGGTTCCCGGTGCCTGGTTAAGCGTGCGATACCAGGTGGTGGTTTGCTGCTGAATGAATGCTCCTATAAGAGCGCCAATCGCATTGAGTCCAATGATCCATGAGCTGGCCGCCAGTATTTGAAATGCGTTTTTTCTCATTATGACTGCTTTTCATGGGTTATGAGTGAGATGAGTTTTTCGCTTTCATGCAGCATGCATTGGAAGTTTGTGTGGTGGCAAGTATTAGTGGTTTTTTTCTTTTTTTATATCTCTTGTTTACTCTGCTGGTGGAATAAAAACAGTCATTTTTTGTGGGAGCATGAATGCATTTCATGGTTGAGGTTGCGGTGTTTTAGATGGTTTTAGTGTATGATGCGGCTTTGTTGTTTGCATGCTAGTGCATAGCGTGGGAAAAGAGTGTTGTTGCGTAATAGAGTCTAGTATTGTCATAAGATATTTTTTAAAAAAGAGGATGTATGTACGTACTGCCTATACTCGTTTTGGTATTAGTGTTGCTAGGTCTTTTTGCTTTTTATGGTATTGTTTTGGGGCCTTCTTCTCCCTGCGCAGTTGATTTTACTCCGCAGCGCTTGCATGATTGGATAGAGCAAAGCAGGGCGCTGGTAGCGGGCGTGAGAGAATCCTATGAGCATCAGAGGTGCTCTATTAAAACTCCTCTGATGTTGTCGCTTGGGAGCCTCTCGTCAGAAACAATTTGGGCAGGGCGCGGCCCTATTTTTGCTTGCTGTCGATCTATCTATCGCAGTACACGTGCAGTTGACCTCCTTGCGTTCCTTCTTAGGGGGTGTGTTTGTTATTCGCGTGTTCCTTTGCGTTGCTTGTCTGTTAAGAAGATGGGACGAGGCGCCTCGCTGACTACCGCAGAAGCCGGGGATGTATGCAAGTGATAAAGTGCCTTGGTGCTTCTTTTTTTGTCTGTTGTTCTTGGGCGGTTCTGGTGGTTGCGGTCGATGGGGCAGTGCTTTTGGAGCCGCCGACTCAGATGTATCTCTGCAGCTCTTTTTCGGATGCGCTGTATCACGCAAACAAAGAACTTACTTGTTGCATTATGCCCTGTCGGTCCGGTATCGATCTTGCTGATGACCTTCCATGCTTGTGCAGCAAGAGTTGTGAAAACATCCTCTGGTCTTGTCGAGGCATTAGTGAGACAGTCATAGATCAAGCTAATACTGCTTTGCGTACGTATCCTACTGCTCGCTCGCGCGTACAAGGGATGGCGGCCGAAGTGGTCCGCTGCTGTGTCTGTGCGACTTGCGTTCTATTGTGCGGTGTGACAGCGTGTTCTTGTGGCCTGCTGCATGTCATTTGGTGCGAGGAAGGTCGATGTGTGCATACTGACCCAGAGGGCGGGTATTATGTGGTTGGCGCGGATGGCAGGCGGTATTCTGTTGAGTAAGTAGGATGTGGTGTAAAAAATGCGAATTAGAGGCTGTCCGAGAATTGAATGAACACAACTAGCTCGCATAAAAAATAGGTAAACGTTCGATCCCAAAAAACCTGCTGTTAGCATAGCCGAATCGAAAGTTTACCTATGTTTGGAAGAATACCAGATCTTATGCGGCATACCCTCCGAGTATGGCAAAAAAAGCACCATGCACGGAGCGTTTATAAGATGGGCAAAGTTGGGAATATTCCAAGAAATACATAAGATTTTCACACATCTCTATATAGCAGAAAAACGTTATTTGTGGATATTAATGGTGCACTATTGGCATGCCTTGTAACGCCAGCAAATCGTCACGATATGATCCCGGCCAGAAAACTAATAGGTCGTATTAAAAAACTTTATCCTGCACGGGAAATATGCATTTTAGCCGCGGATTTAGCTTACGATGCCGAAGACTTTAAAAAAGAGCTTACGATGTTTGGTATTGCCCCATTTATTATACAAAATGGACAGCGAAGAAAGAAGCTTGAGAAAGGAGAAAAGCTTTTGCGATCGGCTAACCGCTGGATTGTAGAGGCTGCTCATTCCTGGAGCAACAATTTTAGAAGCCTCCTGACACGATTTGCAAAACATGACTTTGCATTCAGTGCTTTTTATAGCTTCGCTTGCGCCATCGTAGTTTTTAGGAAGTTATATGCCTAATTCTCGGACAGCCCCTTATTGTCCGGAAGCTCAGTCCATCGCGCAATTTGCGCTGAGTGCAGGCCTGAAATGCAGCACCTTTATTATACAGTTTTTAATCACAGGCAATGGCGGTGCGGTGGCTTTCTTTTACATTCTGGCGTGGTAATTGAAAAGTAGTATAAGTACAGTTGGCGACCTGCGTGCAGCACTTTGCGCCTTGTTGATCTATTTTCAAGGCGATTATACACTGCTAGCGATGTATTTCGGTTGAATTTTGAAAGGGTGCATATGAAGATCTTTTTCCTTTCTAGTTTCTTGGGATCTGTTTTTGCGTTGCTCCCTGCTGATGGAAGGGAGGCCAGCCGCGACCCGTGGCCAAGTGCTTCGGCTGTCGGGCTTCTGCAAGCCGCGCCTTCTCAGCAGGAAATGGGTGAGAATGCTTCGCTTCTTAATAATGGAGCAGCGGGTGGTGAAGGATTATATAGAGTTTGTTATATATGTAGCGAATGCTTAGAGCGAAATCGTGAGTGCTTTCCGGTATGCATGTGCGTTGCATACGGGCGACAGTGTGCTTCTTGTTGTTGTAATGCATCTCCTGCCGTCGAGAGACAAATGGAAGAGTCTGCTCGTTTTGTAGCCATTCCAGTATCGCCGTCAGGAGAGTGGGACGGCCCACCTCAACCGCCGTGTTGCACATATCGCAATTGTGGCAATCCTTACGATTATCACTGTACTGGCGAGATTGTAAAAAATCATTGTTATTTATGTTTAACGGGGTGCGTGATGACGGCATCTTTTGTCATTTGTTGCGTCAAACTTTGCTAAGCTCGGTCGTTTGGTTCTATCTTCTTGTTTTCTAACTGAGGGGGCAATGAGCTTATATGTTTTGATAGTCTCTCAAACAAAAGAGCTGAGCGCATGCGTTACCGGCCATGTAGTAGTTAAAAGAGGGAGTAGTGGTCAATTAGAGAGCAAATATGCTTCGATATGTCCACTCTTCAAGCTGCTTCTGGTCCTCGAGAATATCTTCGGGGACCTTCCAGTAGCACATGGTCACAGTCTTTCCATTGCGTTCGTATGAGAATGGTGTAGCCCCGTGTTTCATAAAAAATTCTGCTGTGGTGTCGCGGGCTTTTAAGTAGAGCGTATCATCAATTACGATCCCCATAATAACGTTTTTGTAATAGAGACCATAGCCCCCAAACATAGCGCGTGATCTAAGGGGATAGCGGCTTTGAAGTGTGCTCAGTATGAAAGTGAGGATGCTGTTTTTTTTGCGTGGCATATTTTTTAACTTTCTGTGGATACAATGGTGGCGATCTTATCATGTGCAATTCTGTAGGACAAGATGTAGGGCGCAGGTGTCTTAGCTTTGAGACCGGCTTCGGCCGCTGCTCAGCTTTCGCTGTTGGTTGCCTTCAGATGGTCCTTCGCGTTACTAGGCCGAGATAGTGTCAGCAGTGCTGTTGACTGATGATTTTTTTGTTATATTACTTTCGTTGTAGCTGGTAGATTGAAATTTTCAAACGCCTCGCAGGTGCGGGAGTTCTCGCCATAAGCGATTCTGAATGAGTATCTAATTTTATAAAAAGGAGTGAGATGTATGGGGCAACTGATTGGCGTTTTTATTGTTGTCGGAGCGGTTATTTTGTACCTATTCGTTGGCACTATGCGTGATCGTGACATCGAAATTAGTAGTCAGAGACTTAGTCATTTAATACAGAGTGACTCAGTTTTGCTCATAGATGTGCGTGAGTCATATGAGCATGAAGAGGGCTTTATTGATGGTTCGATACTGCTTCCTTCAGCGCAGATAAGAAGTGAAATGATTCCCGCGGGGGATGGGCCTATTGTTCTCTATTGCCGTTCTGGTCATCGAAGCATGCGTGCTCTGGAACTTGTGCGACGATATGTCGGCAGCCGACCTTGCTACTCGCTTTTAGGCGGGATCATTGCATGGCAGCAAGCAGGATTTCCAGTGGTTAAACGTGGGGTAAAGCATGAGTAGTGCAGTTCTCGTATAGAAATAGCTGGGTGCATTGAAAAATTATTGCTATCAAAGCGTTGAGTATTGTCGTATGAAGAGGAGGTCTTCTTAAGAGGACCTCTTTTTTTATTGTTCTCTCTTGTGTCACATATTCCTTTTTGTGTATGAGATGAGCCGATGCTCTCTGGGTACTTTCGTTATTCATCGTACAAGAATAGGAATGCTATGTTCAAAAAAGTCTGTATTTTTCTTTTGACCCTTGTTGGTGTCTCTTCAGTAATTAGCGCACAAAATAATAATTTGGAAACAACGCCAGTGCTTAAAGAATGGTCAGTGTTGATGTATGGTGTGCCGGTTGATGCTGCTCGTTTTGCTATTAAAAATATTGATGATGCAATGTCTGGCATCTCTGATACAGCGACCAATGCAGTACTATGCTGCGATTTGTGGACGAAGTATGCAGCATTATGGCAAATCTCGTCGCAAACTATTACACAACTAACCCCGATTTTAGAACCAGAGACACATTCTGCTCGGATTACTCGGCTGATGAATTTCTTGATGACGCAGTATCCAGCGAAAAAATATGCATTAGTTGTACAAGGTGGTGGCTCAGCATTTGTTGACCACGTATGGGATGCTCAGAGCAACTCATGGAGCGGACATTCAGGAATGCGTCGTGGTATTTTGTACAATGATATTGATGGCACGTATTTTTCTCTTTCTGATCTTGTTTCAACATTGACAACAATCAGCAACGGGCTTGGCAGAAAATTAGATTTGTTTGTGGCTGACGCTGGGTATATGACTGGTCTTGAATTGGTAATGGCCTTGAGCGATTCGGTACAAGTGTATGTAGCGCCAGAAAGCAAACAATTTCTTGCGGGATTCAAGTATAAGCCATTGTTTGAGGCGCTTGCGGTTCCAGGAGCGACGGCTACTGATGTTGGTACTGCTATTGTACAAAGTTCAAGTGATTACTATAACGGTCGCAGTGCTGAGACGGCAATTCCAGCAACGCATTGTTATGCCGCTATCGATTGTGGCAAGGTGAGCAATATTTGGCGTTATTTTGGTGATTTTATGACACAATTGAACGCTCTTCTTGCTTTGCGACCTGCTCTTGCTATGAGTGTTTATCAGCTTCGTGATGACCTTGGATTACTTGGGCTCAAATGTTGTTATGTCGACAGCATACAGTGGCTGGAAGTTACTCAAGTGCTGTTGGCTGCGCAATCCGATGATGCTGATGTATTGGCGTTATCCGCCGAAATTACGCCACTAAAAGCACAATTTCAAAGCGCCTGCTTGTCGTTGGCTGCTGGTGCAGGTGCCGGCGTTATGAACGGCATGATGCTGAGCTATTCTCAGGCGAATCCAGGAGCTTTCATGGTCAACCAAGCCGGTCCATGGAATCAGTTTGTGAATGCAAGTTGCCGTGGCGGGGTATACGCATAAATAAAAATGCCGGCCTCGTATGAGAGGCCGGCATTTTTTCCTTTTTTTTAAACAATTTTTCTTATTTACTTTGACGCGCATTCAACCACAGGCCACCCAGTAAGAGGGCGGTCAGCGTGCTGAGCACACTTACTGCAATGCCGTGACGCGCAAAGAAGGTTTGAGTTTTACATAGAGCTCGCTCTGCTTTTACGGTTTCCTTCGCGGCGAAAGTACCGGTTTGGATACCATGCTTAAGAGCACTTGCGCTATCTTTTAAGCTATTTCCCACATCAATTGCTGCTTGTTTTAGATTCGAGCCGACAGCTTGTAAATGACTGCCAGCTCCTTCTGTTGCCAATCGGGCGCTTGCGCGCCGTGCTGAGACAGTCTCAGCAATACTTGCAAGTGCAACGGCTGTCGCAGTCCCTGCTGCTATAGCCAGTGCCCCACCATCTGCTCGTACGTGGCCGGTCGAGAGACCTACTACTATAAGCGGCAACAGTGCCATTCGTTTGATTGTATTTACCATATGTCTTATCCTTTCTAATGATAATGAACACATATTTGGCTGCTCTAAAACTCATGCAACTCAAGCAACCGTGGATAACTTTACCACTCTGTGGGTAAATTGCAACTGGGCGTGGAGAGCGTTTTTGTTGTGGTATACATTTTGCTGGCGATTCTCCTTCTCTGTTGCTTTGCCGCGATTCACCAGGTTAAACTTTATAAATAGAGGATTTTTTATGGTGGGGGAAATATGTATAAAAAATGCGGCTTCTTAGTGCTAGGTGCTATTCTTGTAGGTGCTTTGATTGGTGAGGTGAAGGCAAACGCAGCGGTAAAGGCACCAGGAGTGAGTGGGTCTGCAGCTACATTGCCAGTAGCGAATAAGCAAGCGTCTGACCAAGCAGCTGCTCTTTTGGCAGCAAACCCTTATGAAGGTGCGCCAGATCAAAAGCAGTTGGGCGAAACTGACGCAAAAAAAATAGACGCTGTTTTGAAGCGCGATGGGGAAAAAATAAAAGCGCTGGCATATAAAACGGGCAAATTGAGTTGGCGAGGTGTAAAGGCAGCTGCAAAACTTGTAGGAAAGCTTGCAGGTGTTGGGGTTTCGTTTGCCGCACAGATCTTTAAAATGGTCGTTTTATACTGTTGTTTTAATGCTACAATGGCAGTTGTAGTACCGAAAATTTTGACGCGCATTTGATCGAGACCTTGGCTTGTATTTCGGCGGTTTTTGGGGCGCGGTCGGAGCGAGTATAATTACTCTTGCTTCACATCTCTAATGCTTTCTGCCATGGTCTCTTTTCTTAGGTACTGGACGTGGGGCGAACGCTTTTACTATTTTAGTTAGGTGATGTCTTACGTATGAGGGGAAAAATGAAGAAATCTGTGTATATAAAAATTGTGAGAACAGGGGCATGGGTTGTACCACAATTCCTTATGATGACTACGACATTTCATTATCTTTTTGCGTGGACTTTTTTTGATTCGACTCGTTCTAATAAGATTTTGCCGTTGCTTGCTATTACCTTGGTACTTTTGTGTTGTACTGTAGTCGTTGGATACTGGGTACGGAGACGACTGGGGCTCAAGGTCATGAAATTTCATGAGGCGCGCCAGCTTTCATGGCGTGAGTTTTTTCTGTGGCAATCGATGCCAGCCGATACGGTTAATGCCCAGCACTTGCTCTATTTTGCATGCTACTCAGCGATTGGTGGCGCGATGGCTGGTGCGCTTATGGTACTTCTTGCCTATTTGATGGCTTAGCCGAGCCTTTCTTCTTTAATGCTTGCAAGTTTGCAGTGGTAGAGCACATGCGGTTTATCATTGTAGATCACCTCTGCTTTAACAACGGACAACCCCCTTTGTTGTTGGAATTTAGTGATTAATTTTTCGGTTAATCCAAGTGATGCCGTGTTTGTGGGGTCAATGTAGATAGCAATGCTCATGCTTGGTAAATGCACGCATGCAAGTTCAATTAGTTTGATGATTGCTTCACCGCCGTATCCTTGATGCCAATAGTCTGGTAGCAGAAAAATGTACAGCTCAATGTTTTTATCTTCTCCTGCGGCCTTCCAATTGATAGTGCCGTTTTCTATGCTCACGGTGTGATAGCCGGCAAAACCGATGCAATTACCCGTTCCCTTACCAAATAATGTATAGAGTCCATAGCCATGTTCTGCCCATTGGTCAGTGATAATCTTCATTTGTGCCGGGACATTAGTAAATGTTGCCACGTCGGTGGTGTTGTAGGTCTCCTGAACCTTTGGATTGTTGAGCGCCACTTTTAAGTGGTTTTCATGAGCTATCGTAGTTCTCTCAGCGCGTAAACGGGAGGTCTCAAATGTTTCTGGTGTTTGTGTGCTGCACGAGCTTGCGGTGGTTGCCAAAGTCGTAAATAACAGCATTTTTGTGTCCCATGTCATAAATGTGCCTCTTTAAGAATTTTCTCGGTCGCCGGGCAGTTTACGGGATCTTACTGATGATGTCCATTCTAAGTCAGGAGTGTGTGCCATAGGTTTTCCTTGGTTGCTATGAAGTGTTGCGGCAAGGCTAGATCATTTTTTGTCTTTGCTTATGGTGGGGTCATTACGCTCCCTATATATAGTACGTGCGCGCGCGCGAGTCTGCGAATTCTCTTGTTCTTGTTGTTTTTTCTCATCTACGCTTTCGGCATTAAGTCTTGTTGGATGAGTAAAAAATAGGGAGGGTGCTATGCGTCGTTTTATGTTGCATATTCTTGGTTGCATGGTTCTTTATGCGGCGTATGTGGTGTGGGACCCAGTATTTCCTTTTTTATATGAATCCGGAGAAGGGAAGAAAGCGATTGTTATTGGTGCTACGGCGGGGATGGGCCGGGAGACAGCTCGATTGTTGATGTTGGATGGGTATGTGGTTGGTTGCGTTGGCCGCCGCCAAGCTCGGCTGGATGCTTTGAAGACTGAGTTTGGTGATCGGTGTGTGTCCCGATCCATTGATATGAACAGCAAGGGATCAATGGAGAAGTTGCGAGCGTTGATAGATGATCTTCATGGATGCGACCTGATGGTTATTTGCATCAGCGTAAATGCGGACAGAGTTCGAAAATCTAATGATGGCTCTACGCCAATGGATGTAGAATGGCAAAAAGCGGTCTTAGATCTTGATTTGTTGGGGTTCTGGCGTGCGGGTATTGTGGCACGGCAGTGTTTTGAGCGTCAGAGATCTGGCCACCTTGTAGGGATTTCTTCGACAAGTGGATTGATTGGTGAGGCGCAGAATCCAGCATACTCTGGGGCTAAAGCTTTTATTCAGCGCTATTTGGACGCTACCCGTAACTATATGGCTCAGCGCGGTTTGCTTATCTACGTAACTGATATTATCCCGGGATTTGTAGATGTTGAGTATGAAGCGCCCGGGACTTGTGCAGGAGAATATTGGAGTGTTGGGGTGGAAACAGCAGGAAAACAGATCTTTGAAGCGATTAAAGCGCGTAAAAAGGTGGCCTATGTGCCGCGGCGCTGGCGATTGATTGCCTGGTTCTATCGAATAGTGCCCGATTGGCTCTATAATTGGGTTGGCGGATTTTAATTTTTGAACGCTTTTCTTTGCTAAAGTGTTGCTCAAAACAAAACATTTGTGGGACAGTTCTACCGATTTGGCCGATTTTTGGCATAAAATGAAAGATTTTTTCAAAAAAAAATACGCTTTTAAAATCGGTCATTCCTAGTGCAAAAAACGCAGTAAAAATGCGTGTTTTTTGCAAATTCAACATGCTGATTTAGCACGTTTTTTGGGTGTTTTTGCGAAAATATTAAAAAAAGTTGCTAGATTTCTCTTGCATTTTCTCACAGATCGTTTATTCTACTCCACATGTTCAACGCAACGCAGCAAGCGAAAGCGGCGGCGGGGCGGCGAAATCTAAAAAGTTCATTGAAATTTACTGTAATGATGAAAATACCATCTAACGAAAGTTAGAGTATAGGTCTGAGTCGTAGACGACTGAGAATTATAAGAAGATTGCATATAATTGCAAAGGGCATCTGGAGGATGCCTTGGTATCAGGAGACGATGAAAGAGGTGAAAGGCTGCCAAAAGCCTTGGGGAGCTGCCAACTGAGCTTTGATCCAAGGATTTCTGAATGGGGGAACCCACTAGGTTGTTGACCTAGTATCTTCATATGAATATATAGTGTGAAGATGTTAACCGCATGAACTGAAACATCTAAGTAGTGCGAGGAAAAGAAAACGAATGTGATTCCCTTAGTAGTGGTGAGCGAAAAGGGAAGAGCCAAAAACTCATGCAATGTAAGCTGATACGCGTTGTTGTATGAGGGTTGTGGGAAGTATGAGTGTGCAGGTGTCAATGCACAGCTAGTTATCTCTATGGTAGTTGAATTGTTCTGGAACGGACAACCATAGAAAGTGAGAGTCTTGTAAACGAAACTCTAGAGATAATAGTTGATACTCTCCCAAGTACTGCGGAGCACGTGAAATTCCGCGGGAATCTGTCCCGACCATGGGATAAGGCTAAATACTACCTGATGACCGATAGTGAACAAGTACCGTGAGGGAAAGGTGAAAAGAACCCCGGGAGGGGAGTGAAATAGACACTGAAACCAGATGCTTATAACCGGTGGAAGCACAGTATACGTACGTGTGACCACGTGCCTTTTGCATAATGAGCCAACGAGTTACTCCTCTGTTGCAAGGTTAAGTTTGGAAAGAACGGAGCCGTAGCGAAAGCGAGTCTGAATAGGGCGTTTAGTAGCAGGGGGTAGACCCGAAACCTAGTGAGCTACCCATGAACAGGATGAAGTCTTAGTAAAATAAGATGGAGGTCCGAACCGGTGTAGGTTGAAAACTGCTCGGATGATTTGTGGGTAGGAGTGAAAGGCTAATCAAACTGGGAGATAGCTGGTTCTCTCCGAAATATATTTAGGTATAGCCTCATGTATAGTGTATGGCGGTAAAGCACAGTTTGGGCTAGGGGGTTTTTACTTACCAAACCCTTACTAACTCTGAATGTCGTACATGTAGAGCATGGGAGTCAGACTGCGGGGGATAAGCTCCGTGGTCGAAAGGGAAAGAGCCCAGATCAACAGCTAAGGTCCCAAAGTCTTCGCTAAGTGGGAAAAGAGGTAAGAATACACAGACAGCCAGGAGGTTGGCTTAGAAGCAGCCATCCTTTAAAGAAAGCG
>CAZFKS010000017.1:0-12263 GCA_964519725.1 uncultured Gammaproteobacteria bacterium | reverse complement strand
CAGAACGAAAACAACTTTGCTTGCTGATTTTAGAATTTCCATATTTTATTTTAAGTAATTTTTTATCTGTGCCAGTCCTTCTTCGATTTTTCTCACTCCTTCTTCGACCTGGGAAGGAGTTGTCTGCTGCTGAGCAGCCAGCGCAATCAGCTCGTCAATTATCGTTTTATTGCGCGCCGGACAATTAGGTTTCTTCGAGAATATTTCGAAATGGCCGACAATGTGCTTCCGGTCAATCGGTATCTGCCACCTCTGGCAGATCTCACGGATCAATGCGACGCTTGCCTGCTTCATTTCATCTGTCCAGATGTCGTCCGGTTTGCCCTCATGCTCTATTCCGATCGTGTACAGGTTCGGATTGATGTTGGCCTTAATAAGCCCCCATACCGGCGCATCAACGCGACCAGCATGCCACGCAGTGTCTTCTTCCTTCACGTATTGATGGACTTCGCCGGTTCGGCCGATTCCGTAGTGTGCGCTTACCTGCGACGCCGGATTTGCAAACCAGGCGTCAGTGCCGGTAAGCGTGCCGTCCATAATGTGAATGACCACACCCTCCGGCCGGAAGCCCTTGCGTCCGGCCCAGAAGTTTGGAGATTTTTTCTGAATGATATTCATGGATTTATTTATTAATGCTGATTATTAAGTTGAGCAGGCCTGCGATCAGACCCCCTATCGAGGCAGTGGCCACGATCCAGAAGAACCGCTTGAGCCAATCGACGTCTGTTCCTACCCGCGTCAGCTTCAAGTCGATGTGGGGCAGGTGGTTATTCTTGATGTCAGACACATGCTTTTCCAGGCTGTCGAGCCTCTTGTCCTGCATCTGGTTTTGGTAATTGGGATTGTCCATAACTGATTTGCCTTTTAGGCGAGATGTAAGCTACAACAGAAAGGTCTATGTCCAGAGCTCAAAAATATTTAATTGCAGGAATCGGTCTGGTTGCGGTGTTGAGTCTCGGCATCGGCCTTTATCTGTGGCTGAATTTTGACCCGATGGTTCGCAACGCGGTTCAGTCAGACAAGCTCCGCGAAATGCGCCAGCTGGTTGAGCCGGGCCTTTCATCGCCGTAATGACTCTCTCATCTGCTTTAGGTCTGTCTGCTGAAGCTCCTGAGCCGGGAACATCTGTCCGATCGATGCGACCGGCCCGCTTTCGTCTGTGCGTATTGTCCTAAGGCTATCGGCAGTCAGCTTCGGATTGAAGTCCGGAGCCATTCCTTTCTTTTGAGCCTGAGAAGCAATGCTGTCGTATACCGACCTTTGAAGCCTGGCGATGTCCTGAGGCTGAAAGGTAACCGATGATCTGATTTTCTGTGCCTCCTGCGGGTCATCTTCCGCCAGGTACGGCAGGATGTCCGGAAGAACTTTGTCTGCAGTTGCATTCCAATTTTCAATAATTGCCGTTGCTGTTTTTATGTCGTTTGCTTCGATTGCGCGCTTTGCCTGTTCGCGCGCTGTGTTGTATCCCACCGCGGCTTCGTCTTTCAGGTGCCACGCCTGGTTGCGCTTCTCTCCTCCCTGTGCCCGGTAGAATCTGTCGGCCGTGCTCTGCAGAATTTTTGCCGGATCGATGGCTTCCCGGCCAAAGCCCCCAAGCAATCCGCCTAGTCCATAGGCCAGCTTCATCGGCGAGACACCGAGCGCTCGACCTACGACCACCGCTGCCTGCGGTGTTTTTTCGTCGTACTGCTCAGTTGGGGCTACTTGTTCAAGGCGTCGGGGAACGACCGGGCCTCCGGTAAAGAATGACTGGTTTGTCGCTAGCTCTATCGGAGTTCTGAGAATCGGAGGCAGCGATCCGGACAGGAACTGAGTTACGGAAAGCTCTCCGTCGCGTGTGAATGGAATCGGCGCAAGTTGACTCATCCACTCCAGCGCAAGTTTCGTAAAGTTGGAAGGCTCTCCTTTGCGTACATACTCCAGTCCGTATTCAATCGGATTGTAGAAAATCTGGCCGACATCTCCCTTCGGAATCAGAACCATTTTAGGCACGCGGTTGCCCTGCTCATCAGTCTCCTCGCCGACAATAATCGGAAAGTAAGTGTCTTTGATCCAGCGCGGGACATCTTCATATAAATCTGGGTAATTGAGCGAGTTCCAGAAGTAGGTTGTTACGCCTGGAGCAACAATGAGAGCACCTGCTTTTGCAGCTGATTTGACCGGGCTTTCCTTAAACACGCGCGCGGTGTTAAGCAGTGCCTGCCACCGAGCATTCACAAACGGCACCCACATATTTATGATCCGCATTTCCTGACCGGCTTTTGCAAAATCTATTGTCGCGTTGCGTGCTTCAAATGCAGCTTCGAAGCTTGATGCACCCGCCTTGATTGCACGTCTGTAGACGCCGAGGCGCGGGGCCAGCTCTATGGCTTCGGCGAAATTGCTTATCAGATTAAATGGATTGATGACTGCCTTTGTGCGCTTCCACCAGGTCGGCTCGAAAATCTGTTTTTTTACTCCGCTTATTTCTCTCGCTCCCTGGATAAATCCGCCAAAGCCTCCGCCATTGCGGCTGAATTCTTCCAGCAGTTTTGAATCCCATCCGAAGGCTCCCTTGAGCCCCTGAGCAAACCCGCTGACCCAGTCGGCCGGATTGAATCCGTATTTTGAAGTCATAACTGCCATCTGCGCGTCGCGCACGGCATTTGAGAGCGAGAACGGGATATAAAGTGTGGTCGCGCCTTTTCGGAATGCACCGGAGGTAAATTTCACAAAGTTGCCGAGCATGCCTGCTTCGACTTCATTCATCTGATGCATGGCCCATGACAGTTCTTCAGGCACAGTCCACTTTGTATTTTTTCCATCAATGAATACGCTGATTGAGCCCCAGCCCTTAGGCACCCGTGCGTCTTTGGCCAAAGGTTTTATCAGTTCACCTGCTTCCGGCAGGGCCTCCCGGATATTAATCAGTTTGCGAGCAACATCATTGCGCTTCGCCAGATTAACTGCGTTTGAAAGTTTATCAATAATTGCCTCAAAGGGATCGCGGATTATTTTTTCTGTTCCTTCCAGCCCCTTCACAACCCCCTGCTTGCTCACTGAGAAAATCTCTCCCCCTTTGGGGAGGCTATCTGCAAACGCAGAGTCAGGCAGATAGTCGAGCACTTGAAACGGAATCCAGTGCTTATTTTTTGCAACAATTGATTTGTATGCCTGCATTGAAATCAGTCCCGATTCTGCAACCGGCCGGAGAATTGCATCGTCGGCCCATTTCTGTATTGCCTGCTCGGCTGCCTCGAACTGCTTAAAGATTCCGTTGCCGACTTTTGTTTTTAGTTCCTCTATTGCCAGCTTCGCTGTGTCTGCTGTCACGCCTGCCGGGTTTGCAAATCCTCGTTCTGCACGTTCGAGCGCACGACGCGCAAGGACGAAGCGCGTAAAATCTCCGCGCTCTTTTCTAAGCGGTGACAGAACTTTTTGCAGGTCGTTCAGGTAGGATTCGACAGTTCCCATACGGCCTGCATACATGCGCGCTGCTGTGTAGGCGCTTGAGTTGATATCGATCGGCTTTCCGGCCATGTCGCTCACCATTTCCTCAAAGCGCTTTATCGGCGCGAAGCGGTCGCTGAATGCTTCTGTGAATTTCTTCGGCGCTCCTTTGATCCACTCGAGCAGATTCTTCGGCGCACTTGTTTTGCCGGTCATGCTGTCAATCGCTTCAAGTGCGCTTCCTTTCGGAGCATCTGGCGTGCCGGACAGCGGAATTTCATCTGGAGTGTGCGGAGGTGTCGGAGGCGGAGGCGTGAGTTCATCCGCTCTCGGCTTGGAAGGGGCGGTTTTCTTCCCGCTCTTAATGACCGGATGTCCTTTGCTGTTTGTGGCATCCAGCGCATTTTCGGCTGCGGAAGTGCGGTTGACAGGCCTGCCCGCATCAATTTCTTTGATGGCTTGTTCCCGTGCTTTTATAAATTCTTCGCCGGGTTCTGCTGTTTTAATTATTTTCTTTCCATCTTTTACGGCTTCTATAACTGGCTTCGCTTTTTTGGTCAGGGCTATACCGGCTTTCTCCACAATTTTCTCTCCGCCTTCTTTGATAGCCTGCTCCGCAAGTTTTTTCCCTCCTTTCTGAACAATGAGCTTTGCGACGTCATCCCCGTATCTTTTAATAAGCTGTTCTCCGAGCTCTTCGGCCACTTTCTTTTTAGGAATGCCTGGGACGATATCAAGCGCAGTCAGTGCAAATCCAAGCGGTAATCCGTACTTCTTTGAAGTTTTTTCGCTTCCGCCGAATGATTGAATTGTTTCTTCTCCGGTACCCCGGACATCTTTGATGGGCTTGTCGCCCATGAGGAATTTTTCTAGCTTCGGAGCTACTCCGGTGCCGGGGACAAATTCTTTTTGGCCCTGAAGCGAGAGCATAGCCGAAGCCGCCGCACGGTTAGGAGCGCGGAGAACGTCTTTGCCGAAGTTCAGCACTGCTGTCCCGACTTTCTTTGTTGCTCCGGGCAGTTCGCGCACGAAGTCCCGCACGCGAACCTCATCAGGCACGGGCGTGAAAAAGTCGCCGATTGTCTTTTTTGTTTTCTCGGCTGCCTTTTTGAATGGCGATGTTATTGTGTTCCAAAAATTCATAGTATTTTAGACTCCGGCGCGGAAGAGTCGGCCGAGAAAACCGCCGATTCCTCCGGCGGTTTTAATCCGCCACTCGTCATCAATGACTTCTGATGCGCTTTTTTTGGAATCGGTGAACGTCACGCTTCCGTAGACCTGCTTCAGCTGTTCGGGGTTATATCCTTCCTTCCATGCGCTCCGGACTTCCCGTCTGAAGGTGCCTTCAGCTGTGGTGCCATTCGCTTTTGCGGGAGCTGATGTGCCCTGAGGATTGTTCTTTTTGAGGTATGCGATCTCAGATTCAAGCTGGACAGCAAGATCTCCGCTGTAACCTAACCGGGTCGGATCATCAATGCCCTGGGCAATCAGCCGTTCAGCAGTTGCCCTCAGGCTTGGGTCAGGCTCCAAACCTTGCTCTACGCGCGCAGAAAGCCTCTCACCTGCGGTTCCGCCCCCTGAACCCCTGTTATTGGCCTCTTTTGCCCTTTGGTCGGCTTCCTGGAGCCTGAGCATAAATTCCATTTGCCAGTGCTCCTCATCTTTTTGGTCAGACAATTCGTCCCGCAATGTCTGGCGGTAATCGCCCAGCTTCTTCGTCATAGAGTCAAGGCTGTATTTGAGCTCATCGACTTCACGCTCCTTCTCCGCAGTTTCGGACGCGACTTTCTTAGTCACCTCATCTAGCGTTGCGTTGTATTGACCGGCAAGGCTGTTTCTCTCATCGACAAAGTTATTTATTTTTGCGTTTGCCAGCCGCTCTATTTCTGATGATTCGCCGGTAATCGTTGCTGCCGAATAGTACGGATTGCGCCGAGTCTTGCTGATTGATTCGTCCCGGATTCCTTTTTCGGATGCGATCTTGGAATCGAGGTCGGATATCTTTGCTTTTACTTCTCCGAGACCCTTTGCGTTGTATTCCTGGTCATAGCGCGTGGTGTAGTAATTCTTCAGCGCGCCCTGGGCCGTTTCGATTTTTTTCTGGGTGTCGCTGATCTGAGTCTGCAGACCGGCCATATCGAATCCTGCCGGAGCGGTCTGATCCTGAGTGATTCCTGCTGGCTGGACAAAGCCTTTCCGCAGGTCTGCAAATTCTTTTTCGAATTGTTTCCAGTCTATAGCCATAAATTTATGTGACTTCTTTGATCCGCCCCGTTTTTAGATCAATATCGTACTTCCGATTCGGATCGAGTTTGTACTTTGGAAAGCGGGTCAGAATGAATTGCTGTTTTTGAACCTCAAGAGCCTGCGCTATAAGCTGTTGCTGATGAATCAGCTCCTGCCGTTTGCGGAGTTCATCGAGGTCTATTTTGTCCAATTTTTTTGTAAACATAGGGTGGAGGTTGATTGTTAATTTTTCGACCTTTGATTTTAGATGTCATCAAACCATGCGACGCCATGCCAGCTGAATCCGTTGTAAATGAAGAGGCGTCCGCCAGATCCCATTCCGCTCGGACTAGGTTCCCAGTACATCTGTCCGGCCACGGGGCCGGAGGGCTGAGTGCTTCCGAGCCGGAGCGAGGTCATTATGTCTACGTGTCCGCCAGTCCAGGCATTGTTTCCGTAAAGGCGCATGATGTCGTTTCCGCTCGATGCTTTGAAGAAAATTCTGTCATTGACTGTCGTATCGATAACAAGTGGGCGGTTCCCCGCATCATCGACCCATATGCGGGCATACCCGTTCGCTCCGTCATCGAGCATCAGGCCGTGCCCCGGCCCGGCCTGAAGACCATAAGTGGCCACCCCTCCGATATGTCGCAGATATCCTATGCGGATTCCTCCGTATGGAGTGGAGAGATAGCCTGTTGAAGTCAGGTTTATCTGTCCGGCAGTAATCTTTCCCGCTGCAACGCTTGCGATTTTTGCATCGTCGACTGCGAGATTGGCGATCTTGGCGGTATCGATTGCGGCGTTCGCAATTTTTGCATTCGTGACAGCAAGATTTTCGATGTTGGCATTCTTTACTTCGGCCAATCCTATCTTTGCCGAGGTGATCTGGGCGTCTCCGATTTTTGCCGTTTGTATCGTGCCGTCTACTATCTTTGCGTTTGTTATGATTGCATTTCCCAGATGTGCATTCTGAATCACTCCGGTTCCGATGTGCGCCGAGATAATCACTGCATCGTCGACCTGGGCCGAAAGAGTGATGACCGCTTCGGTCTGAATGAGCTTTGATGCGTTGACAGCGCCGTTTCGGATTTTGGCCGTGGCTACTGCTGCGTCGGCCAGTTTCTGCTCCGTCACTGCCAGCGCATTGAGGTGCTGAGTCAGAACAGCATTGCTGATAATTTTCGGAGAGCTTACTGAGTTATCCTCAAGAGCGAGCGTTCCTACTGCCCCCGCTTTTATCTGTACAGAGTCGATTGATGCCGGTGCGAGAATCGGTGAATTCTGTCCGTCATGCGTGTGAGGCGGGACTTCCGGAAACGGCTGATCTTCCACTTCCTGATTGCCGAATATTTTTTGCAGAAATTCGCTCATAGTTTACAGAATTCCTATTGGCTCGAAGTAGGTGCTGGCTGAGACAATTTCTGGCGTGCTGTTCCCTGAGGGGTGTAAATCAAATGCCAGTTCGAATGTCTCGCCTTTGCCTTTCTCTTCTTCTTCCTCATCGCCGGTTTCGATGGTAAAAACTACTTTCGTATTTCCTTCTTTGTCGTAGCTGTCTGCGCCGTCTTCGAGGTACGCCTGCCTCCAGTCGCCCTGCTCATTGATCCGGTAATAAACCTTTATCCAGCACTGGGCATCAAGAGGCTTAGTGAGAAGTTTTATGTGCCGGAATCCTTTCTGCAGTTCCGGCTCCCCGGCATCAAACACAAGGCCCTCATACCGCGCATCCGCTTTGTTTGCAGTGTCGGCAGTGTCGACTCCGTATGCCGATCCGTCCTTCCACGAAACAAAGGGCTGATCTCCGTACACTGTTGTCGCTCCGATCTCAGTGCCACTCAGCTTGCCGTGTGAAGGAACATATTCGAGGTTGAGAGAGTACGGCTCGTTTTTGGTAAGCCGTCCGTAGGAGTAGATTCCGCACTTGTCTGATCCGGTGACGCCAAGCAGCGCGACTCCCTTGAGGTTGGCAACTGCTCCGGGATTTACCCAGCCCCCGCCGGGAAATGCCTTGAAGCGGAGAATGTTTACTGTATCCCAGTAGTAAAGGCCTCCGCTGATCCCGGCCTGCGCGATGATAAAGTCGGTCTGTATCATCGCGTTGATTCCTTTTTCTGCGACCATGCGGCGCAGAATCCAGGATGGTTGCTGCTTATCCCAAGTCCACAGCCAGCCTTCTTCTACTTTGTCGCCTTTAGTTGAGCCGATGACTGCTATCTGATCCTGAGGCAGAATGGTTTTTGTCCGGTTGCCGGTAATAAGATCGAGTGCCTGGCTGTTGAAATTGCCCTCATAATCAACGATGGCGATATATCTGCCGTCGCAGATTTGGAGCACTCCCACTGCCATTGTCATCGTGTGCCAGGCGGGGTCGCCGTTTAGGTTCCCGAAGTTCTCCACGCTTCCTGGGAATGAGCCGGAAAGCGCAATGCGCTTTAGCTTTGTCTGCGTTGCCCAGTAGAGATACGGAACATAGCTCCCTGATCCGTTGTTGTTTGTGTACTCTGCCGCACCCATGATCTTGCCGTCAGGATCGGTGTATCGGAGTACCCATGCGGATGATGGTGTGTCTTTGCTGTAGATGTTTCCGCTGTCGCCGAAACCATAGAGCTTTCCGTTTGTCGCGGGCACGAAAAACAGAATCAGGTCAGTCACAACGCTTCCCGAATCTTTTTTGAGGGCCTGATTGCATTTCAGGGTATCGGCCCCGTTCCGAATATCCAGGCCGTAGCCGAATCGAAAGGCTCCCGGCACGCCCTTGTAGGCATCGTCTGAAATGCCTCCGCGGAATCCTTTTATTCTGTAAGCGCTAAGTGACATAAAGTTAGTCCTGAGGGTTGCTGTTTTTGTAGAGAAAGCGCGAGCTCGTTGCCTGGCCTGTGAATCCGGCCTCTCCGCCTTCTTCGTCCTGCCGGTCTTTTATCTGCTGGAGGATGGCGGTTGCTTCCAGAATCTGCTTGTCTGCATCGGAGCTCCGGTTCGGCTCTTTCTTCAGGCAGATTCCGAGCGCAAGCTTTACAATTGCTTCATCCATTTCTTCCGGAGTTATCGGTTCGTCGGTGTCATTCACCAGCGGAATTGGTCGCCTGCGGTAATAGATATCGATGATCTTTCCGTCTTCCTCCGGGTTCGGCTTGATCAGATACTGATCGCCGAGAATGCAGAACACCCGCTCCCACACATAATTTCCGCTCTGATAATTTTCTACGCTCGTTTTTGCGTGCTCCTTGCCGTCAACTTTGAGAAATATCATTCCTCCGGGCTTGTAGTCGAAGGGGTTGAAGTACGCCTCAACATCTTTTTCCGTCAGCTGAGTCGAGTGGTGATTGAGAAAATTCCATTTGGCAAAATTGCATGCGCGAACAATGGATTTATTGATCCATCTTTTTTTGTCAGCTTCGCTCCAAAACCCGGTGGTTTTGGCGGCCGACATTCGAGCGTTCAGGTCTTGTAGAAATTCTTGTAGTTGCATGGTGTTAGGGCAGAAGCTTTCCGGTCGCGCGGTAGCGTTCTATGTAAGTCATGAGATTATCGCCGGGGCAGTTGGTTGAGTCTGGAACTTCCCGGTGACCGAGCACACGCTCTTTAGGTATGCCTTTTTCTTTTCTGATCTTGTCGAGAAGCGTCTGAAGCGTGGCGAGCTGTTCAGCGCTGGGCTGTTCATTTGCTGTTGTGGGATGGAAGTCTCCGCATAGAGCGATGCCGACCGAGCGGTAATTCATCTTCTGAGTATCCGCATGCGCGCCAATCTTATTTTCCGGACGGCCGACAATATGCACCCCTATCCCGTCCAGTGCCCCGGCAATCCAATGATGATATGCAATGTCGCCCCAGCCGATTCCGATGTGGTTATTCTTAATGGTGCTGAAGTGGGTCAGGTCGCGCGGGGTTGCCGAATGATGCACGATGATGAATTCCGGGTAATTTGCTTTTTCAAATTTCGGAATATCTTTTTTTGTCGTTCTGAATGTTCTGACTGTATCCCATACGACAACGAGCTTTGCGGCGAACTCTCCTGAATTTTTCACATAATCCCAGGGCAGTTTGTATTGGCCGTCCCAGGAGGAAACGCTTTCGAGCACAAGTCCCAGCCTGCTTGATGTCGTCCAGCCTTCGCGGTCTATAATCTCCTGAACAATTTCACGCAGGTCGGGCGATTCATACACGCTGTTGGCTGACCAGTGGATGCCTACAAATACTCCTGCTACTGTCTCGCCGACAGTCCATTCGGCAGAAGCTTTTGTTTTTAGCCTGATCGAAGGCCGGTTTGATCCGTCGCCCGCAAACACAGGGGCATCATCTTCCGCAAAACCTTTTATAAGAAGATGCGGAAATCGGTTGTTCTGATCGGCCTGAGTGAGCAGAAGGTATGCGCCGATGATATTTGCATATCGCGGGATGCCGAGCGAGCTGAATATAAAACCTCCGTCATTCGTCGAGGGGCCGTCGTCGCCGAGCGTAATCACATTCCCCGCTGGGCTTGATTGCCAGGTTGTTTTGCCGGTTTCCACTCCGTCGCGATCTGTGCCTGCAATCGTGCCGACGCTCACATTTTTTGTCGTATACCAGACTTCAAGCTCCGCCTGATAACCTTCGCCCTTGCTTCGGTCGTAGCATGTCTCTGCCTGATCAGCTGAAGAGGCGTTATCTTCAATAACCAGAGCGAGGGCATTGCCCGGCTTCCATCCGCTCTGCGCGACAATTTCTTCAATTACCAATTTAAGGTTCGGTGTCTGAGTCCATTCGTGGACTTCCCATTTCTTAATGATATGCCACGTCACTGCATTTACAGTTTTCGGGCGCTGGCTTGGCCGGGAAGTTTGCATGAATGGCTTCGTATCCGGCTCTTTAATTCCTTTCAGAATGAGCTTCACATCCGGATCAGTGCCGTCTGTCACTGCCGGGCGGATTTTCAGCCGGGCCAGAACAATCTTTGCATTCCGCGGAATGCTGACATTGCGAAACCGGAACCCGGCGGAATAAACCGAGCCCCCAGAATTGCCGATTGTTATGACGCTCGATGCATTGCCGGTGCTGTTCCAGGTTGATGTATCCTGCTCACGGCCGTCATCGGATGTTTCGGCAATTTTGACGAAAATCTTGGCAACATGATTCATCGGCATACTTACGCTTTGCGCAAGGCAATGAGCGGAACGGGAAGGCTCCAGTCAACCGGACTTGCCGTAGGAAAGTTTGCTGGCAACGCTCCGTAGGTTTGTGTCACTGCATATCCGAGATATGGAGTGCCTGTCAGTCCGTTATCGAGGCCGAGCAATGCTCCCGCTGCATCTGCTGCCGGAACTGCCGCGACAACAAGGGAAGCCGTATCCTGGCCTACGAGAGACAGCCAGTATAGCTTTCCGCCTTTGAGAGTCAGATTGATAGCAATTTCTTTCAGACCTGTTGTGCTTACGTCAACTTCTCCCGCATCAAGTACAAGTTTGCCGGGATATACGCTCCCGTCTCCTTTATCCTCGTACACACCGAGTCGAATTCTCGGCGTTGTGCCGGTTGCAAACGTGCTTACGCGGATGGCAATGCGGTCATACTTCTGGGTCTTTGGCGCGAAGAACGGAAAGGATCGGAGTGAGTTCGCCGATGCGATCGACTGTGTGGTTATCGCTCCGCCCGTTAGAAATGAGCCGAAGTATCTGCCGGTTTTTCTGAACCGCAGGAGGCTGAAGTCTCCTGCCTGTGGAATGAAATCTGACATAGAAGCTATTGTTCAACGATCAGCTCGACCTTGTCGCCGGTTACCTCTGCGTCGATGTAGCCCTTGTTTGCATTGCTGATGCGGAGTCTTACCGCTTCGCCCGGCTCCAGAGTAAATTTTCCAGCCTGGGCCTGCGCTGCAGTTTCTCCGATTTTGATTGCGCCTAGATTGGTTCGCTTTGCCTTTACGACAAGCTCGCATCCTTCGCCGACAGGAACATCGGGTAGCTGCACGGCTGTGCCTGCGCTGGCTACCGCAGCTTCATTCACCGCGAATTTTGATTTGCTTTCTACCGCCATATCGTTGTGCCTTATGTTTGGTTAATAATGGTTCGACCTTTAATGAGCCGGGGGTTAGAACTTCGGCTCTTTCTTTTTTGTCTTTGCCTCAGTTTTTGTCTCTTTTCCTGCGGAGGCATCTGCCCCTTCCTCTTTGCCTTTAAGCGCCATTTCTCTGCGCTTGAGGTCTTCTTCTTTCGCCACGACTTCTGCTTCGCGCTCAGCGAGCGATTTTGCCGTCAGAGCGGAAGTGACTTCCTTTGTGACTTCCTGATAATCCACCCCGGCAAAGGGCGAGCTGTCCAGGAAGTTCTGCTCCTGCTGATCTTTTGTCTCGTAGATGCCGTTCTTGAATTCGATCGTCTTGCCTGGCCGGGTAACAGCGATTCCGTTGATTACTTCAGTGACAGTCGGAATCATCACAATGCTGAAGTGCTGGCCATAGCGGGTGGCATATCTCTTGGCTTTTGCCTTTGGTTTTTCTGCTGTTGCTTGATTTTTTGCCATACGATTTTCAGTTAATTTTTCTGATAATTGCTGCGGGAGTCGACCTTTATGCTCTCCCGCAGAAAACCCCTCAAGGGCTTTCCACTCGGTCAGGCGGGTTCGGAAAGCAT
>CAZFKS010000016.1:8225-12381 GCA_964519725.1 uncultured Gammaproteobacteria bacterium | reverse complement strand
TGCGCGACCAATTTGGTTTACTGCCACTGTCTGATGTGCGCAAATCAATTATTGCCTTGGCAGAAACAGATAATAGTTTGCTGCGCGAATTATTTACTTATCGTTTTGGTAAAGGCGAAGGTTTATCTGGTCATACGCTCGGCAACCTCATGATGATGGCCACGTCAGACATTGTTGGTTCAGAAAGTGCTGCGATTGCGCGCTTGTCTAAATTATTCCGCGTGCGTGGTCAAGTCATTCCGGTCACTTTGGAACATACGTATTTGGTGGCTGAATATGAAACTGGTGCCAAAGTTCAGGGTGAACATTTAATTGATGAGCCAGAAAAAAACTTTGGTAAAATTAAAAAATTATCTTTGTCCACGCCAGTCGAAGCTAATCCCGCGGCACTCAAAGCCATTCAAGAAGCAGATGTGATCATTGCTGGGCCGGGTGATTTGTACACTAGTACTTTGGCAAATATTATTGTGCCGGGTGTGGCGAGCGCCATTAAAGATTCAGAAGCAACTCTAATTTTTGTCAATAATTTAATGACCAAACGCGGCCAAACACAAGGTCTAACCACTGGCGAGGTTATTGAAGAAATGACCAAATACATTGGTCGAAAACCAGATTTGACTTTAGTGCACAACGGCACTTTTTCAAAATTAATTTTGAAAAAATATCAAAGTCGTGATGAGCACCCAATGGTTGATGATTTGATAGGTAGTGCTGCTGTGCACCGTGCTGATTTAGCAAATGACTCAGAAACCAAAACTGATCAGGGCGATACTTTGGTGCGCAGTTTAATTCGACATGATCCAGAAAAATTGGGCAGAGTTTTGTACGATTTAATTGGCTAATAGTTTGACTTTTTGGCTTATTTTAGTAAAATTAGTCCTATCTATGGAACTTACAAAACAAATCTTGCGCGATTCTTACGCAGTCAAAATTACGGCCACTGAAGGTGATAAAGTATTGGGTTGGGGTTTTTTGTATGTGATTTATAATGACCGCCACCCTGAACCTTATGGTTTGATTGAAAATGTCTATGTTGAACAAGAATACCGCAGCCAGGGTCTCGGCACTAAAATCTTAAAAGACGCCCTCCAAGAAGCAAAAGATCGGGGTTGCTATAAAGTTTTGATGCAAAGTCGTCATGGAAAAACTGAGGTTCATAATTTTTACCAAAAAATTGGGTTTAAAGATCACGGTGTTAATTTTCGCCTTGATTTAATTGACTCAAAACCTAAACAACGCGATTAATATGGATATCGCCATCACTAAACCAAGTTCTGGTTACGCGTTGCTAGATTCTGGAAATGATGAAAAACTCGAACAATATGGCGAGTTTGTTTTTCGTCGACCAGATCCTCAGGCGCTCTGGAATAAACATCTGAGTGATAAAGATTGGCAAAAAGCGCACGCTGCGTTTCAACGTGATGGCAAAAAAGGGGATTGGGAGTTGAAGAAGAATTTACCTGAACGCTGGCCCATTGAATTTAGTGATTTAAAATTTTGGATTCGTCCAACTTCGTTCAAACACACGGGCCTATTTCCAGAACAATCAACCAATTGGGACTGGATGCGTGCTTTAATTAAAAAACAGAAACGTCAAATTTCTGTTCTCAATTTATTTGGCTATACTGGTGGTGCGACACTAGCTTGTGCGCAGGCGGGTGCGGAAGTTTGCCATGTTGATGGTTCAAAAGTAGCGATCCAGTGGGGTAAAGATAATGCTGCTTTGTCAGGCCTCGCGGACAAACCAATCCGTTGGATTCTGGACGACGCGCGTACGTTTGTAAAACGTGAAATCAAACGCGGCCGCAAATATGACGGTATTATTCTTGACCCACCCGCTTTTGGTCATGGTCCAAATAAAGAATTGTGGAAAATTGAAGAGCATCTAGTGGACCTCCTCAAACTCTGTCGCGAAGTCATGACAGAAGACCCAGTATTTTTCCTCATCAATGGCTATGCTTCTGGTTATTCCGCCATTGCTTACGAAAATAATTTGCAAGAATTGTTTAAAACTGGAAACTTTGCCAAAGGGGAATTAACCATTGCCGAAAAAAACTCTGAGCGCTTACTCCCGTGCGGAATTTTTGCGCGCTGGTCCAAATAATATGCCTGAAATTCAGGTTTTATACGAGGATAATCATATTATTGCCGTTTACAAACCCGCTGGAATTTTGGTGCAGCCTGATGAAACCCGGGACGCCACCCTTGTGGATCAGGTGAAATATTATTTAAAGCAAAAATATAATAAACCGGGCCAGGTTTTTCTGGGGGTAGTGCAGCGCCTGGACCGACCGGTTTCGGGTATTATTTTATTCGGTAAAACCAGCAAAGGGGCGGCGCGTTTGTCTGAACAAATTCGCAATCATACTTTTAAAAAAACGTATCACGCTTTAGTCAGTGGCCTGCCACCAAAAAATAGTGACACTTTAATTCATTATTTAAAAAAAGATCCAAAAATTAATGTGGTGACTGTGCACGAAAAGGAAGTAGAGGGAAGTTTGCGCGCCGAATTGGACTATGAATTAGTAGAAAAACGTGGTGACAAAAATTTACTAAAAATTAATTTAAAAACTGGCCGCCCTCATCAAATCCGGGTACAACTCGCCAGTATTGGCTGTCCAATTATTGGCGATGTAAAATACGGCGCCCCAGCAACCACAGCGTCCAAAAACCCAACTGAGCCACATGTTTTATCACTGTGCGCCACACACGTTGAATTTAAAATGGCGACTAGTGATGAAATTATAAAACTTGATCTGCCAATTCCATTTTGATACTAGATATGATCAAAAAAATATCCAGTAAAATAATTTACGAAAATCCATGGGTGCGATTGCGCGAGGACGCGATTGAATTTCCTAATGGAAAAAAGGGAATTTACGCCTACGGTGAACGTGTGGATGCCGGACCAATGATTATTCCTGTAACAGTCGAGGGTAAACTAGTGGTACTTCATGAATGGCGCTATCCAATTCAAGATTGGGCCTACTGTTTTCCATTCGGTGGGGTAGAAGTTGGTGAGGATGTATTGGTGGCGGCTAAACGTGAACTTGCCGAAGAAACTGGTTACACGGCTGAACACTGGGAATCACTCGGTGAAATAAAAATTGACCCCGGTGGAACTGCACAAGTAACTCCAGTATTTTTGGCAACGGGTTTAACGTTAAATGCTTTTGAGCAAGATGCAACTGAGGTGCATGAAGTATTAGAATTTACAGCCGAAGAAATTGCCGAAAAAATTCGCACTAATGAAATGACTGGCGGCTGGCTTTTGGCCGGATTTGCCAAATATTTGATGCGCATAAAATAATATGAATTTATACGAATTCGAAGGAAAAGAATTATTTAAAAAACATGGACTCGCAGTACCACGCGGAGTGGTGGTCCGCCGCGGTGATGATGCGGCAGCAAAATATGCTGAGCTTGGTATTACCGAAGTGGTAGTAAAAGCGCAAGTTTTGTCTGGTAAACGAGGTAAAAATAATGGAATTAAATTTTGTGCTTCAGCAAATGAAGTCGTGACGGCTTGTGCAGAATTACTCGATAAACCACTGGCAGGGCAATATGTTAGTGCGGTTTTGATTGAAGAAAAATTAGCCATTGCCGAAGAACATTACGTATCAGTGGTCTATAACACCGCCACCAAACAACCAATGCTAATTTATTCGGCAGAGGGCGGCATGGATATCGAAGATGTGGCCCCCGAAAAAAATATGCGCATTCCACTCGCCGTACAAAGTGACGTATTACCAGAAGCCCAAAAACGTTGGGATTTTGCGCAAAAATTATACACGATGTTTAAAACCGAGGATGCGCGGGTAGCAGAAATTAATCCACTCGTTAAAACAGCGAGTGGCGAGTGGGTCGCGGCTGATGCTAAAATTGCCCTTGATGATGACGCGTTTTATCGTCACAAAGAATGGGAAAATTTTGAACCGCGCACTATGATGGGGCGCTTGCCAACAGAACGCGAAATTGCGGTTAAAAAAATTGATGAAGGTGAAAATTATTATCGTGGCACAGCGGGAAAATATATTGAAATGGATGGTGATATTGCTCTCATTCTCAATGGCGGCGGCGCAAGTATTGCCAACATGGATGCGCTGATTGCAACTGGCCTAAAACCAGCCAATTACACTGAATATTCTGGTAATCC
>CAZFKS010000016.1:0-8125 GCA_964519725.1 uncultured Gammaproteobacteria bacterium | reverse complement strand
AATCATTTAAATATCAAATTATTTACCAAAGACACACCAATGGCGGCCACGGCGCAGATTTTGGCAGATATGGTTAATGAAAAAGTATGAGTATTTTAATTACCAAAAACACGCGCGTACTGGTACAAGGAATCACGGGGAAAGAAGGGCTTAAAGCAGCCAAAGCCATGCAAGATTATCACACGCAAGTTTTGTGCGGCGTAACTCCAGGCAAAGGCGGACAAATGGCTGAAAATTGGCCTGTATTTAATTCTGTGGCTGAAGCTAAAGCGCAATTTCCTGAATTAAATGCGACTGCGATTTACGTACCACCATTTGCTGCCAAAACTGCAATCATGGAAGCGATTGATAATAATATTGAACTCATCAATATTATTGTGGAGCGCATTCCGATTCAAGACACGGCCTACTGTTTGGCTGCAGCCAAAGAAAAAAATATTCGGTTGATTGGCCCGAGTTCACTTGGTTTTATTGTGCCAGAAATTGGCCGCATGGGTGTAGTGGGTGGCCCAGCCGTGCGTGAAATTTTTACCCCAGGAAACATTGGCATTATTTCGCGTTCTGGTAGTATTACTAATGAACTGTCATGGCAAGTGCGCCAAGCTGGCCTGGGCCAAAGTTCGGCCGTACATGTGGGCGGGGATTTGCTGATGGGTACAACATACGCAGATCTTCTTACGCTCTTTGAAAAAGACGACGAAACCAAAGCCGTAATTATTTTTGGTGAACATGGTGGTTCATATGAATTTGAGGTTGCGGAATTAATTGCCAATAAAGGATTTACCAAACCACTTGCGATTTTTATTGGGGGAAATTTTGCCAATAGTTTGCCAGAAGGCATGAATATTGGGCATGCCGGCGCAATTGTCGAGCGCGGCAAAGGTACCACTGAAAAGAAAGCGGCTCTTTCGGCGGTTGGTGTGCGCATTGCCGAACGCATGGAAGATTTAGTTGCTTTAGTAAAATAATATGAAAGTAGAAACCGCGATTACAACGATCAATGAAAACACTGAATTAGTTCGAGGTTATAAATTAACTGAACTCGCAACGCATAAAAGTTTTAGTGACACTATTTGGTTGCTTTTGCGTGGTGAATTGCCAACTGCGCTAGAAGCAAAAATGTTTGCCGCGATTTTGACTATGGCTATTGATCATGGTCCGGGCACTGCGTCTGGACAAGTTGCGCGCATTGCAGCGTCTGCCAAAACTTCGGTTCAAGCAGCGGTGGCTGCGGGACTTTTGGCCATGGGGGAACGTCATATTGGTGCGCTTGATTCGGCGGCTCAATTTTTTCTCGATCATCAAAATGCACAAGATCTCGCACAGTTACTCGCTGAATTAAAATCACAAAAAATTCGTGTACCAGGTTTTGGCCACGCAGTTTTGACCGTGGATCACCGTGCTAAAACTTTGCTTGAAATCGCCAGGCAAACTAATTTTTACGGAGCGCATTCTGAATTTGCCGAACGAATAGAAACAGAATTAAATAAACAGGTCAGCAAACCACTGCCGCTAAATATTGATGGTGCCATGGCCGCACTTCTGCTGGATATGGGCTTTAAACCAGGCGCACTCACTGCCATCTTCTTGATTGCCCGCGTGCCCGGTCTGGTAGCTCAAGCCACCGAAGAAATGCAGGGTGACGCTGGGCTCCGCCGCCTTACCCCTGAAGACATTATCTACACTGGTCCTTCCCAACGCGAAATTGGTGTATAATACCGTCATGAAATTAAAATCCACTATTCGGTTCATTGCCGGTCTGACTTTTGTGATCAGTGTCTTTTGGGTTAAACCGACTTTAGCTGCCACTCCACTCTCAATTTCGTATGACTATGATTATGGCCTGTTTAGCGGCGGCAAAAGTTTTTATTTACAGGCTGGCTCAGCTGTCTACCGCGAACGCCAGGGCGACACTAATATTGAAGTAAATTTCTCGGTTTCAGCCAAAGAAATGAACAGTTTATATTCAATGACGAAGTTATATAATTTCAGTGGTATTAAAACCAAAAGTATCAAAGCCTATGACCGCGGTGGTGACACTGTCAAAGTGACGGCTGGCGGCCGCACAGTTACCAAAAGTAATGCGGGCCAATCAATTGTTGATGGTGAGTTTTCCCGCATTCGGTATGACCGTATTATCAGCAACTTGCAGGCCTTTGTAAAAAAGAAATTAGCCAAAGAGTATCAATTATTTTTCATTGAAATGGATTCAGCCTACGCCAACCACACGCCACGCGTGGCTTTAGATAATGAGGAGGTTTATTTGTTTGGTAGTGAAGGGGATGCGCCGCTTTTGCCAGGTCAGCATCAATTAATGGTGGCTTTGTATGACAATAAAGGCCGCAACGTAAAATCCGAAGTGTTTTTAGTAAGTACGCCAAGTGAACGGATCGCTCGGGTACAGGTGCGTGGTGATGATATTTCAGTAACGACTGAGTAATATGGAAGCGATTTTGGATTTGCATATTCACTCGCGTTATTCGCGGGCGTGTTCAAAGAATTTAGTGCCTGAAGTTTTGGCCGAAACCGCGGTAACGCGCGGCATTGATTTGCTTGCGACTGGTGATTTTACGCACCCAAAGTGGTTTGAGATGCTGCAAGCTGAATTAAAAGAAACTGCGCCTGGAATTTTCCAGCATAAAAATGGTAAAACGCAAACGCGGTTTTTGCTGGGCACTGAAGTAGCGTCAATTAAAAAACACGCTGGCAAAACTCGGCGTGTACACCACTTAGTGTTTGCACCATCATTTGCGGCCGCGGCCAAATTTAATACTAAACTACGCGACCGGGGCTGTAATCTTAACGCTGATGGTCGACCTATCCTTGGTCTAACTTCCAAAGAACTGCTAGAAATTGCTTTAGAAAGTGACTTAGAAATGATGCTAATTCCGGCTCATGCTTGGACACCCTGGTTTGGAATTTTTGGGTCAAAAGGCGGTTATGACACCCTGAACGAAGCGTTTGAAGATCTAACTCCGCACATTAAAGCCATTGAAACTGGCCTGTCTAGTGACCCGCTCATGAATTGGCAAGTGAAACAACTCGACAATATTGCCTTGATTTCAAATTCTGATGCGCATAGTCCGCAAAAATTGGGTCGTGAAGCCAATGTATTTAAATTTGCGAATGAAGCCGCCATCACTTATTCAGAAATTAAAAATATTTTGGCCACTAATGACCCAGCGCGCTTTCTTTCCACCATTGAATTTTACCCAGAAGAGGGGAAATACCATTATGATGGTCACGCGCCTTGTTTATTTTCCTGCCCACCCAGTGAAACCAAAAAATATGGCGGTAATTGTCCAGTGTGCGGCAAGCCTTTAATTATTGGGGTTATGAACCGCGTGGCTGAATTAGCTAATCGTTCGGAAGCTGAGGCCAAATCACTCCGCCGCATTCCGTACGAATCATTGGTACCATTACCAGAAATTATTGCTGATGCACTTAGCGTTGGTGTGGCTTCCAAAAAAGTTGGTGAGGTGTATGACACCTTGATTAATAAAGTTGGTAATGAATTTTTTATTTTGCGCCGCGCTGATTTAGAAAAAGTATCGCACGCTTCGTCACCAGCCATTGCTGATGCAATCGATCGCGTGCGTAAAGGTAATATTTATATTAAACCAGGTTATGACGGCATCTTTGGTGTGGTAAAAGTTTTTTCTGATGAACAGCGGCCCGGTAAAAAACAAAATGCGCTTGATTTATAAACAAAACACTCGACCGAAATCGAGTGTTTTTTCTATCTAAGAAATATTATTTCTTAGCAGCCTTGCGGCGTTTAGCAGCTTTACGTTTAGGAGCGGCTTTACGCTTAGGAGCAGCTTTACGAGCTGGACGTTTAGCAGCCTTGCGGCGAGCTGGACGTTTAGCGCGAGGAGCTTTTGAAACGCGACGTTTTTTTGCTGGCATAATGTTCACCTCCGAATAAAAAGTTTGCGCGCATATCAGGGTTTGATATGACCATGGTACACACCAAAAGTTGTAAACGCGCGAGAGAAGTTTTACAAGACAAGCATTGTTGTAAAAGTTCCCAGTAGAAATTTAAAATAAAATTTCTAGTTCGACCTTAATGTGATTAGTATAAGATAGTTTGCACATTTTTTAAATAGTGCAATGCAAAAACTGTGTATAACTTTCTGCAAATTAAAAAAACTTTCGCGATTGTTTGCGAAAGTTTTTTATTTTTTGATTGTGTAATGCACTTACGTAACACTTTCAGTATATTTTTTAAAATTATCTAAGATTGCTTGCCAACCAGCGCGTTGCATGTCTTCTGGGTTTTCATTTTCTGGATCAAATGATTCGGTAATTTGCACACCACCATCATTTGTTTTAAATTTTATCTGTACTTTGCGTCCATCATCAATGGTATATTCAATTGTGTCGTGTTCAATTACATTTGTGTATGTGCCAGTAAAATCAAAACTAAAACTTTTATCTTTTGCAGCCATGGTGGTTTTAAATTTTCCATCAGTGCGCAAATCATTGGCCGCAAATGGTGCTTCCCAATCACTAGACGCAAACGCCCAGTTCATAATGTGGGTTGGTTCATTCCAACATTCCCAAACTTTGGCCATTGGCGCATTGACCACTGTCTCTACAGTAATCATAAAAAAGAAGTTAAAAAATAAAGGTGCTCTCGCCAGGAATTGAACCTGGATTTCCGGCTTCGGAGGCTGGCGTCATATCCTTTAGACGACGAGAGCGTTAAATTGTAAGGCGGGTAGGCCAGGGTGGACTCGAACCACCGACCCCAGCGTTATAAGCGCTGTGCTCTCACCGACTGAGCTACTGGCCCATAATGACCCTAAATTTAGCATAAAGACCTTGATTTTTCAAGGGAAATCAGCTATAATAAGCCTATTATGTCAAAAACCTTCACTTACACTGATGAAGCGCCGGCCCGGCTTGATGTGTGGCTGGCCACTCAACTCGCGATCACTCGGTCTCAGGTCCAAAAATTAATTGGCCAAGATTTAGTGCTGGTTGACGGTAAATTACCAAAAAAGACTGGTGACCAGCTCTTTGTGGACATGGCCGTGGAAGTTTTGGACAAAACTGAGGTCAAAGCCACTGAAGTGTCGACTAAAACCATTAAACGAAAGCTGGTTCCAAAAGTAATCAGTGCGACTGATACTTACATTGTGATTGAAAAACCAGCTGGTCTGGCTGTTCACCCTGAACAGCACGAGACTACTGCGGCTGAACTTTTGGGCACCGACACTGTGGCTGGTTGGATAATCAGTGAATACAAGGAAATCTACGGTGTTGGTGAATACTCCAACCGTCCCGGTATTGTGCACCGTCTCGACAAAGATACGTCTGGGCTCATGGTAATTGCTCGCACCCAACCAATGTTTGATCATTTGAAAGAGCAATTTCAAAATCGCACGGTCAAAAAGAAATATGTGGCGCTCGCGCACGGACATTTTCCCAAGGAACATGGCTTTTTAGATTTTAAAATTGCGCGCGCCAAAGATGGTCGCATGGCGGCTCGGCCAAATGTTACGGAAGTGACTTTAAAAAATGTAAATGCGATTCAAGACGGTCGCGAGGCACTCACTGAATTTAGTGTAACCAAAGAATTTGTAAACTACACTTTGCTTGATGTAACCTTGCACACTGGTCGTACGCACCAAATTCGCGTGCACATGTTTGCGTACAATCACCCGTTGGTTGGTGATCCACTTTACTTTAATAAAAAAATGAAACGCGATTTAGACCAAGAACTAGGCCGGGTTTTCTTGCATTCAACTGAACTAGCCTTCACAGATTTGAGTGGCGCAGAAGTTAGTTTCACTTCTGAATTACCAAAAGCCTTGTCTAATCTCCTAGCTGGTTTAAGAACAGTATGAGTGGTCTCTTAGCCTCGATTGTGTCTCCATCCGGTGGTGGCAAAACTACGGTGGTGAACGAATTAATTAAACAGCTGCCAAATGCAGTGCGATTTATTACTTCAACCACACGCGCACCACGACCCGGAGAAGTGAACGATGTCGACTATCATTTTTTGACCCGCTCTGAGTTTGTGTACAAAATTGCTAATAATGAACTGCTTGAATTTGTTGATTTTGCGGGAAATTATTATGGCACTGATCGATTGGAAATGGACAGGGCGTTAAAAAAATATGATTACGTATTGGCACCAATTGATGTGCGTGGTTCTGATAGTTTGCATGCCTTCCCGTATCGCCAAATCCGCATTTTTTTAAAACCAGAAAATATTAATGTGCTTCGGACCCGTTTGGCCCGCCGACCAAACATTACCAAAGAAGAGCTCGAACGCCGGTTGAGCTATGCTGAGCAAGAAATTGCCCGCACTCCGGATTTTGATGCGACTGTAGTCAATGTGGAGGGCCAGCTGGCTGAGACTGTGGCCGAGGTCCGCCGCCTCTTGACAGAGGCCCAAAAATAGGCTAAAATCCTCCCGTATTCATTACCCCGACGTTGGCCATTTTACCCAACCTCTCGCTAATCATTTTACTATGTCAAAAGACATTCGCTTGAACCTCAAGCCTGGGATGATCGTAAAAGTTCATCAAAAAATTAAAGAATTGAATGCCAAAGGTGAAGAAAAGGAACGTATCCAGATCTTCGAAGGTATGGTAATTGCCCTCAAACACGGCAACGAACAAAGTGGTACAGTGACTGTTCGCAAAGTGTCTGAAGGTGTGGGTGTAGAAAAAATCTACCCAATTCACTCACCGGTGGTAGACAAGATCGAATTGGTTCGCCAAATGAAGGTTCGCCAATCTCGCCCATACTACCTCCGCGAATACAAAAAGCGTCTCAAAGAAGTTAAACCAGTCGCTGAAAAGAAAGCTGAGTAATCTAGATAAAATTAAAATCCCTCGAGTAATCGAGGGATTTTTTTTATTGTGAAAAATTATTTAATTTCTGCGGCCAAATATTTGCCGGTCCAACTCTTTTTATTTTCAGCTACCGTTTTTGGTGGGCCGGCCACGACCACTTCACCACCGCGTTTACCACCCTCTGGACCAAGGTCAATGATCCAGTCAGCCGCCGCAATAATATCAATGTTGTGTTCAATAATTAGCACACTGTTGCCTTTGTCAACCAATTGGTTGAGCACGCCGAGTAATTTTTTAATATCATCAAAGTGTAAACCAGTACTTGGCTCGTCAAGAATGTATAAAGTTTTGCCAGTTGAACGGCGGGACAATTCTGTCGCCAATTTAATACGCTGCGCTTCACCGCCAGATAAGGTGGTGGCTGGTTGGCGGAGGCGAATGTAACCTAGGCCAACCGTGCGTAAAATCTGCAGTTTATCGCGCACCACAGCCACGCCTTGGAAAAAGTTAAACGCTTCTTCCACCGTCATATCGAGCACTTCCGCAATATGTTTGTTGCGATAGTGAATTTCCAAAACTTCTTTGGTGTAGCGGGTGCCATGACATTCGCTACATTCAATAAACACATCGTTCAAAAAGTGCATTGGAATGGTGGTATAACCTTCACCACCACAGGCTTCACAGCGACCACCGTCTTTAACATTGAAACTAAATGTCCCAGCATTCATGCCGCGCAAACGCGCTTCTGGTAATTCGGCAAATAAATCGCGAATCGCTGTAAATAAACCAGTGTAAGTGGCTGGATTTGAGCGGGGAGTGCGGCCAATTGGGGTTTGATCAATGGTAATAACTTTATCCAAGTGATCAATGCCTGTAATACTTTCGTGTGCGCCCGGTGTAGCGAGTGCACGGTAAAAATAATGGTTGAGTGATTTACTCAAAATATCAATAACGAGTGTAGATTTACCTGAACCACTGACGCCAGTAAAACAGGTGAGTGTGCCGAGTGGAATTGGGACCTCAATGTTTTTTAAATTGTGCGCCGTCGCCCCTTTAATTACTAATTTGTGACCATTACCTGTACGAGGTTTGCGCTTTGGGTCAATAATCGACTCTGTCCCAGTTAAATATTGACCAGTGATAGATTTTTTATCTTTTTTAATTTGCGCAGGACTACCAACCGCAATAATTTCACCACCATATTCACCAGCCCCAGGCCCAACATCAACCACAAAATCCGCGGCCTCCATGATGGTTTTATCATGCTCAACCACAATCACACTGTTACCAGCATCGCGCAGAGTTTTGAGAGT
>CAZFKS010000015.1:0-12473 GCA_964519725.1 uncultured Gammaproteobacteria bacterium | reverse complement strand
GTGTCCCGGTCCTTGCCGGCCTGCGCGTCCGTCGCCATCAGGCGGGGACCTTCACGATGCGACCGAGCGCGGGATCGTATTGATTACGCATGCGGGAATAGGCTTGCTGCGGCGTCTGCAATTGCCCGGCGGGTGTCGTGGCCTTCGGCTGGACATAGACGGACGGATCGACAGAGTAGGATTTGCGAAGTCGATTTTCCTGATCCTCGACAGCTTTTTGCGCGCTGTATGCCGACAACCCCTGCCCCGCTCCGGCGATGAGGGAGCCGGCCAGCGCTCCGCCACCCTCACTTTGCAAGAAGCTCATCAATCCGCCGGTGGTTGATGCGGTAGCTGATGGAACAGCCGAATTGCCCGTTGGAGCCACACCAGTCGGTGTTTCGGCAGCGACGACTTGCTGCGCACCCGCCGCGCCCATAAGGCCGCCTGTCGCCGCACCAGCGAGGCCTCCCCACAAAGCGCCCTTACCGAAATCCCCGCCGGTTGCGGCGCTGACGGCGCCCCCCAGAAGCGCGCCAATCCCAGCCTGTTTCACCGCCCCGGTGAGGATATTGCCCAGCACACCGCCGCCAGACGCCGCAGATGCTATGCCACCAGTCGAAGCCCCGGCCGTGAACAGGCTGGACCCGACACCGGCCACGGCTTTTCCGACGCGCGCAGCAGCGCTGCCGACCGTCGTGAATATCTTCGTGATGCCAGACGCTATTCCGGACATTCTCGTCTCTCTATCGTTCGCCGCGCCAGATGACGCCGTAGCGCTTCAACCCGAGCCGTCCGAGCATACGGCCCGCCGCCTCGGGGTCCTGAATGATTGCCGTCGTGCCGCATGTGACTTCGACAACATCGGGGCAGGACCATGCCCAATCGATCATGTTCTTCATCAGCTTGAAGGGGTCCGCCGGAGGCACACGCTCCGAAGCTGTCCAGAAAAGGTCCGTCGCCATAAGACGATCGCCGATCGAGTAGACCCTCGTCAAAGTGCCAAGGATCAGGCCCTCTATGGCCCCGTCTTTCTCCGAGACCTGAATGAACGTGCCGCCGCCCTGCTTGTGGCCGTGCCGATGAACCGCAGTTGTCAAAAGCCTCTTTGCCTCGGCGCGGTCGATCCCGCCAAGGCCGCTTTTCGCGTAGTGGGTTCGCGAAAAGCCCTCTTCCAGAAGAAGCACGATCCGCGGGATGTCCGAGAAGGAAACTCCCCGGATCACGCGGCCTGACCCCAGTCTAGCGAGATACCGTAGAGCTGTTGGATAAGGTCGAGCTGAACATCCCGCAGATTCTTGGCGGCCGTCAGTTGGGCGGCTCTGTCGTCCGCAGAAAGGTTCGTATTGGCCATGATGTTCGCGTACTGAGTGTTGTAGAGCTGCTCCATGCTGATGACGGAGCGCATAGCGCCGTCCCTGTCGGTGGAACTTAGGTTCCATTGGGCAAGCTGCTCCTGAAGACTGCGATCAAGCGCGCGCTCGCCCTGCTGGTAGCCAATCTCATTGGCCTGCATCCGCTCGCGGGAAGTGAGATCGAGTTGGGCAAGTCGCTCCTGAGAGCCGATCTGGGCCAGCGCGATACGCTCGCGGGACGACAATTCCATGCCCAGCCGCTCCTTCTGGGCGGCATTGTCGGCGTCCTGGGATGCCAGAGGCAGCACGGTCCCGAGAGCAGCTTCTTCGCCGGCCTGAGTGGCGATGGAAGAATTCAGCAACCCGCGTGAGTTCGCGATCTGCATGGCCTGCCCGCGAGCTTGCGCCATCAGCGGGTTATCCTTCGAGGAATACCGCGTCATCAGATCGAATGCCGTGGGCGTACCGCCACCTTGCCCGAACCGCCCGCCGAGAGCAGCGGCCATCAAGCCTGCGCCCGCACCCTTCTTCGGGTCCCAGTTCTTGGTAGTGTCCACGCCGAAGTAGCCGCTTCCCTCGACTTCATTCAGCGGGACGCGCGTACCATCGGCGCGTACCAGATAAGGCATCTCCTCATCGCCCCGAACCGCGTATTCCCCCTGCCAGGTGTTCGGGTCGCGTCGGTAGGTGCCATCATATGTCTTGTACTGATCCTTCCACGCGCTGCGGCCCTCTTTCACGGCCCAATCCCAGTTCAGGGATTCGAAGGTGTTATAGCCGAACTGCTTTGCGAAGTTGTCGAGCGCCTGCTGACTGGCGCCCTGAAGCCGAGCCTCGATCTCGAACTCCCTCTTGGTCAATCCCATGGGGATGGCCGAGCCGTAGCTCTTCTGCCCGCCATTCCCGGAGATCACCATGAACGACGGCAGGGTGTAATCGCTCCCGTCATCAGCCCACTTGCGGTAATAGGGCAATATCTGCCCATCTCCGGCATAGTCGTTGTACTTCCACTCGAACTGGGAGCCGTCCCCAGCAGCCCATTTGCCTGCCTGACGTTCCTGCTGAATAGCAGTCGTATCACTCCACCCGCCTTCGGGAGTATAATTCACCCAGATGCCGGATTTGATCGCCTTGCTCGCCTGTTCAGCGTTCGCACCGGTAGCGCGCATGAACTGAAGGACATTCGGGGCCTTAACCTGTTGAGCCCCTCCCGGTCGGTTAAGCGCGTCCTGCGTCGACTTCTGCGGCCCTACTGCTCCGGACAGAACAGGCGTCAAAGCCTTGCCGGCTGAATTGAGGGCGCTAGCGAGAGTGCTGTTGATCGAACCATCAGATTTGACAGTTGGAGTCGGCGCTGCGCCGACTCCGCCAGTCGGCGGCGCGACAGTCTTTGGCTTTTCCGTGACCGCTGCCGCCGCGGGCAATGGATGCTGCGGGTCGTGAGCCCGAGCCATCGCAAGGAAGTCCGGCTTGTTTGTCGCAACCATTCGGCGCGTCTCCAATTCCTACGAGGGCCAGCCGCTTTCGATGTCGATCGCATCGAGTGCGGTCAGGTCTTCGGCGGCGAGGATGGCGGTCGTCAGCACGTCTTCATTGTCGAAGCACGCCTGTACGTGCGCCGTCACCGCATCGCCAATCGAGATGATGGTCGCGGCGTCAAGAGTGACGAAAATTCCAGTGTCGACCTTCCAGCGAACGCTGAAGGCGGGGTTGGCAGAGGCTTGCACGTAGGCCGCGGTGATCTTCGCGGTGCTTTCGCGGTCGGTGCGGATCGGCACGCCGCCGACGGTTGTGCCACCGGTTTCTGCCTGCCAGCGCCGCTCCGCGAGGGCGACGAGCTTTGATAGGCGCGCGCTATCTACAGAAGCTTCAGGGGCGGCGAATTGCTCGCCATCGTACGTCCAGCCTCTCGTCACCGGAACGCCGTCCGGAACCGTGGCTACAATGCGATCGGGCAGAGAGAAATCGTCATCAGCGAGGATGACGCTTTCCACCGTCGTTTCGTTGACGACTGCTCTACGCCTTACCATTGCGTCACCCTTATGAAACCGCCGCCACCATTGCCGCCGACGCCACGCGCGGATCGGCCGCCGCCCCCGCCACCGCCTCCGGAACAAAGACCGCCGGCTCCGCCATTGCCGCCGGCTCCACTGCTTCCGCCACCGCCGCCGCCGCCTTCAAGAGCGCCGCCGGCTGTTCCGTTCGCGCCTACCGCGCCGGCAGCACCTCCTGCGCCTGATGCAGTTGACCATGATTTGCCACCGGCTCCCGAGGCGTTGATGATATTTGAGGTCGCGATGCCGCTCGCGCCGCCGCCGCCGGAACCGGCGCGAAATCCGTTCGATCCTACGCTGCCGGCTGTTAAGGCTGCCCCATTGCCGCCACTGCCCGGATTGGAGGATTTGTCATTCGGCGTGAGCGATCCGCCATTGACGGAACCGGTACTGCCTACAGCGCCACCATTCCCAGCAAGAGCGGTCACATATGAGCCAAAAGTCGACTCGGACCCCGCGCTACCGACACCGGTCGTTCCGCCTGCCCCGCCCGCCCCAATGGTATAAGCGACTGACGACGGGAGTTCTGATGCCAGAAAGATGCGGGTGACGATTTCACCACCGCTGCCGCCAGCCCCGCCGCCTCGGTGCGAGGAGTTGTCACCCACAGCACCAGCGCCGCCGCCGCCGCCGCCGCCTCCCAGTTCCACCATCACCAGCACGGCAAGCGGGTCTTTGGTCCAAGTGCCCGACGATGTGGCGTAGAGGACCGCAGGGGTAGTCAAGAGGCTGTCGATCGCCTGAGCCGTGCGTAGCGGCGTCATGAAATGCGCGTTGTCAATTCCAGCACGCGCCTGAGCCTCACTGGCAGCGGGCGTGTTAGGATCGAGGACGGCCCCAGCAAGCTCTTGTGCTACAGTGTCGATCGCGTCCTTGACGCCATCGAATCCCTGCTCCACCGAGACGAACTCATCAGAGACGTCTTCGGCGCGCGCGAGAGTGCGTCGGGCAAGGGACTGCGCGTCATAATACGGGTTCGTCATCGCCGCATGCCCCGGTAGCTGAAATGCAGTGTGAGGGTTGACAGGGAGTGCGGCTCCTCATGCGTGGAGTCCGACATCAGGACGATGGAGATGTTCTCCCCTATCCCTTCCAGATAAGCCTCTGCCTCTCCGTGATACTGCGTCGACCAGATGAATTCGTTCCAGTTGGCCTCGTTCCAGAGGCCCCCGCCGCCTTCCACGCTGAACGCCTGCTCCACGCCCGAAGGCTGGTATGGATTGGCATAGGAGACTTCGGACGTAATGCTGATCTGCGTGTTCACATCGCCGTCGAGCATCAGCGTGGCCTTGTGCCAACGCTTCTTCTGCTGCGGCGAGCCTATGGAGTTGAAAGCAAAGCGTATCCACGCCTCGATCTCTTGCCCATCGAAACTGGTGCCGGCATCGAGCTGGTAGACATACCCGTCTTCAGCCCCGACAAGGAGCATTTCCCTGCCGTTGGCGTCTTCGCCGCAATAGGCGCATGACACCTGAATAGGCAGGGCGAAGGGCATCACCTCGGCGTTCTTCCTGCCGAGGTAAATCGTCAATCCTGTCTTGTCGGAGAAGAACAGGCGATACTGATCTCGCGACCTGACCCGGATTGAAGCAACCGGGTAGACGCCGGCATCCAGCTTGGCGCGGATAAGCGGTTCGATGGTCTGTGTCAGCGTCCCAACGCGAAAGCCTCCGAAGGCCTGCGTCGTGTTCATTTTGCGCACGCCGCCCTGATCGAGATAGATCGGCGCGCTGATGTATTGCAGCGACCATTCTATGATGCCGGTGTCGTCTGCGAGCGGCGAGAGCAAAAAGTCCTGATTGCTGGAGCCTGTGAGAATAGAGACCCGATCCGCACCGCCGATAACTAGAGCGCTCGACGCCGCCTCCTGAAGGCCTGTCACGTCCTGTCCGAAACCGATTTCGCCCGCACCTGTCGTGACCTCGAAGTTCAGCGGTTCTCCAGTGGATGAATAGACGATGGACCCACCCGCAACGCTCAGCATGAGATGGTTCTGATACTCGGCTATGTGTCGTGGTTTATCCTTGGTATCATCAAGGCCAGTCTGGATCGGGACGAGCGTCGTTCCGTCAAACTCGAATGCCCTTCCGACGCCATTGCAGCCATAGAGCCTCCCCAGATTGGAGGCGCCATAGAAGTTATGCTTGGTGAACTCGTAGTGCCCGCCGGCAGGCAGTACCACTGCGGCAACCGTCCCATCGGCCGTAGCTGCACCAGGCACCGCACCGTTGTCGCTCAGCGCCTCGTTGTTCTGGAACGTCCCGCTGATGCTCGCAAGAACAAGATATCCGACGGCATTGCTGCTGCCATAAAGACCGCCAGTACGCGCCACGCGCCTGATCGTAGCCGTTGCGCCAGAGGTTGCGCCGGTCAGCGTACTGCCCTCATTGAAGGCTGCTGTGCCGGCATCATACTTCAAAACCGAGCCGAAAGTGACTTCGCTCCACCCTGAGGCAGTGGCCTCAAAAGCCTTGCCTGCTGTCGCGCCGGTATTGTCCCGAAAGGCGAAAACGTCGCCGCCGAAGGTCACTATGCCACGAACAGCGCCAGAGCCCGGGACCGCGGCTATCGGGAGGCGTGTAGCTGCGACGGCAGCACGCTTCCATGTCGTGTCGTTGTCGTCGGTGTCCGCGCCCTCTTCTTCCGCGGTCCCGCTTGCAAGCATCCTTGTGACGGACGAGACCTGAAGCGCCTCATCGTCCTGAAACGTGCCGAGCACGCCGTAGAGGACAAGATAACCAGCGGCGTCACTCCCCCCATAGGAACCGGACGTGACAACGGCGTCGACAAGCGCGATTCCGGCGGCGGAACTCGCCGCCCCGACAACGACCTCACCGGCCGCTATCGCGGCAGTCCCGGCATCGAAGGCCAACACCCAATAGCTGGCCTGTGAAGGCTTTGGCCGGCCATCAAACCGCTCGTACCCGCCGATGCGACGATAGCCTTTGACGTCAGGCTCGTAGTTCGCCCCGCCAATGGCCTTCCCGGCAGGGATTTGAACCGGTGGCGTGACAAGGTCCATTCCGCCTTGCAGTGGTATTGTAGAGGTTAGCTGCGGCATGTCAGGCGAGTGCACCGGCGAGTTCGATGCCCGGAAGCTGATCTCGCTCCAACTCGGACATTCGCTTGCGGTATTCGATCAACCAGAGGGGATACTGGTTCAGCGCCTCGTCATACCGCGAGCCGATGAGCAATGCGCCATAGACGATCAGCTTGTGAAAACGCGGCGGCATCTCAGGAAGATCGCCATTGGCCTGAAGCTCCTGCGGCGACTTCCGGTAAAGCCCCCTAACCGTGTAGGCCGCATCCGGCGTTGGCCAGAACGCAAGCTGCCCTGAGGGATCGACGCTGAAGTGGGTTGGCCTTCCTGTTCTCGTACGATTAGCGCCAAAAAGACATGTCTGATAGAAATCGTCCCACTCCCGCCAGATCAATCGCCCTTCTTCAGAAGCCCCGACCGACGTCTTGAACAGCGAAATGGCCGAGGTGCCATCGTTGTCATGCGTTCGCCACGCGGCCCAGCGGTCAAGACCGAAGTCGGCCTCGGCATCGTATCGACTATCAGGAGAATTGATCCCTGCCTCGAACTCGCCGAACATCCAGAGCCAGTCCTGACGCTGGTTCTGGATATCGATCCATGCGTCGCGGACCCACCGAACGAAATCCGCCAGACGACCAGATTGGCCAGTAACCGCGACCGGGCGCGTTTCGCCCTGAATCGTGCCCGACTCCTGTACAGCGTCGCGGCAGAGCTGTAGGAACGTGCTCACGTCAGGCGGCCCGCGAGATCACCGAGAACGGGTGCGTCGGGACCATGATCGGATTGATCGGCTTGCCGTTCTCGTCCCGCTCGTATTGGACCTTCAGCGCGTTTTCGAGGGCGTGGACGTACTCTTCCGGCACGTCGACCTCGACGCCGCGCTTGATGCGCGCAACGACGCCATTGACGCCGACCACAACAGGGTCCTTGCCCCCCGGCTCATTCTGGTTCGGGATGATGATGCGGACGTGCCTGCGCTTTACGGCAATCGGCGCGCCGTCGGCAACGATGGCCGCAGGAGCCTGCTCCTTGACCTCGATCTCGCCTCCGGTGAAGCCGGCGAGCGCCATTTTGGCGCGGATCGCATCAGCGCCCATGCGAAAATTCACGTCAAGGCCGAGATGCACGGCGGCAAACTCCGCCAACTGCGTCGCGGACGCAGCGTTGATATCGATTTTCATGGGGTTGTTCCTGTTGAGAGGAAATGACGGGCGCCAGCGTGGCGCCCGTCTCAGTCGGATCAGGAGAACGGATCGGCGACGTTGGAACCGGCCGGCACGACAACCTGACCGCGAACCGACCAGACACCCGAGAGGATATCCTCGAAGATCACGCAGTCGCCGATCTGGCCGCCTGTCGTGGTGCCGTTCAGCGTCAGAACATCGTCGGTGCCGGCCGAAGCGGCGTAGGCCGTCGCGGCGTTGCTGTCGTTGTCCAGGGATACGATGGAACCCTTGAAGACGTCGCTCCCGGCCTTGTTGATGGTATAGCCGGAAGTATTCACGACAGAGACGATGAACTTGTACACCGCGCCCGAGCCAGTTGCTGCCGGAAGCGTAACGGCCAGCGCGGCGTCACCACCTACTTCGCCGAGCAGGAGGGTCCTTCCCTCATGCTCGGCAGCGGTGATCGTCGTTGCCGATGTCAGCGTGACAGTACGGGCCGAGTAGAAGGAATCCACCAGCATGTCGAGCAAGCTGCCGAGATCCTTCAAGGACCCGTTTCGCGCCCGTCTGGCGAAATGGGCTGCTGCTGCCGAAAAGAGGGTCATGACCGCCCTCCTTACGATTCGCCGCGGAACGCGATGTACCGCAGCAGTTTAGCCTCTTCAGCGATCGTTGAGCCGATAGTGAAGCCCTTCGATGCGCTGCCTGCGACTCCTTCGTAGCGGGAAATTGCCGAATTGCCCGTGGCGCCAGCAGCGGCGGCAGCGACCGCAACGTTGTGAACAACATTCGCAGTGACCGTGGCGTCATCCACACCGCTGGTCGTGTCGGACGTGATGTAGACGTTTTCGGAGCCGAACGTCCCCGAAAGCGTACCCTCGACCAACACAAGAAAACCGGCGGCATCGCCACCAGCCCAAGAGCCTGAATAGAGTAGCGCTTCCTTGACGACGGCAGTCGCGCCCGATGTCGCGCCGCGGATAGTGGCCCCGGGCGTGATCTCGGTTGTTCCGCCGCCGGAAAACGGGACGATCCACGCCAGAAACGCCGTCGTGATGAGGTCGCCGTCGGTGCAGTTGTAGAGCTGGACGCACTCCGGAATCCAGCCCAGTTCGACATTAAGGGCCGCGCCGTTGCCGACGAGAATCCCTACCTTGATCTGATCCTTCATTGGATCAATCCTTTCGTTCAGGGGATGAGGAAAGACGGCGGTGTTTGGCCGCCGTCATGAGGATCAGAGGGCCGTGCAGGCGACTTCCAGACGGGCCATCCAAAGCTGGTTCAGGATCACCGCAGAGTGCCATCCCTTCCAGCCGGCATAGCCGCGCTGCCCGAGAGGGTCGTCCTTGGTCTTCTGACCGACCGGAATGATCGACGGTGAGATGGCGCCCTGACCGCGAAGCGCGACCTGGCCCCACGCCTCTTTGCCGAATGCCAGCATAGGGTAGACGTCGGCGGAGGTGCCGGTGGTGGAGACCATCGACCCCTTTGCGCCACCCGCATCCGCGAACGGATCGAGGTCGGGCGACAGGAGGAAGCGGAAATCCTCGCAGGAACCGATCTCGTATTCCGAGATGGCCCGGCGCGAGGCGTACTCTGCGACGTTCTTGAAGCCGGGCAGATTGCGGATGTCCGATTCAAGATCAGTGTGGCCCACCATGACGTAGGCGCCTTCGATCGGGAACGTCGCATAATCCGGACCGGAGTCCAGTTTCTGCGTGATCTTCATCGCCTTCTGCGCCTTGAGAGCACGAGAGAGAGCGCGAAGCTTGGACAGCGAGAGCGCTGTATTCACGTCGGTACGCTGGCTGCCGTTCGCATAGAAGACGTTGGTGCCGCCGCGCAGGACGGCATAGTCCAATGCCTCCATGGTGCGGCCGACATTCTCGCCGAGCTGAACGACCAGTTCATTGAGCACCGGGTCCTCGTGAGTGTCCTCGATGACGTCCGTGATGACGCCCACCTCGCCGTACTGTTCAAGCTGCGTGGTGACGTCCTCGAAGCGGAAGCCGGTCGGGGACGGGGTGACGCCCTCCTGAAGAGGGGTCGTCGCAGGCTCGAAGGGAACGGGGCGGCGGAACTTCATGACCGTCGACTTGTTCTTCGGCATCTGCTTGGTGAGCGGGCCAGTCTTTTCAAGCACGCGGACAGGGCCGGCGTGAGCGAGCATCTGGCGCTCGGCATAAACGTTTGTGCGCTGGGAAATCCCAGGGCTGGTTGAAGTTGTGATCGACATTTTGAATGGTTCCTATCAGGAAGCCCGTCGACGTTCCTGATCGCGGAACATGTTCCAGATCGCTTCAGGATCGCCATCTTCCGGAATGCCGGAGACGACCGCGCCGCGTGGAACTGTTGCCGGCGAGCTGCTTGCCGCCAGCTGACGCTGACGACGATCCGTCGACGGAGTTGTTGGGTTCTGGGTTTGGGTTGGAGCCTTGGGCTCCAGAAACTGCTTGAAGGCCGTCAGGACCTCGATCGCCGCATCTGCATCGGTGATTTCGTTCGCGTTGCGCTCGTTAATCTCACGGATGCGCTTCGGCTGATCTTCGATCCAGCCTTGATAGGCGGCGCCGTTGGCTTTCAGGAAATCCATCCAGCCCGGGAAGGCCTCATCAAGTCTTCCGGTCTCTTCATCGATAATTCCGCGCAACTCGGATTCAGCGGCCTTGCGGCGGCTTTCCTTGTCGGCTTCGAGCGCTTCAACCTTGCTGTTGATCGTATGGACGGTCGACTTCAGCGGCTGGGCAATCTCGGGGTAGTCGTTCTCAAGATCGTTGAGCGGCGCCGTGTCGATAGCGGCCTGTCTTGCGACTGGGGCGGCTTGGGCGCGCAATTCGTTGATCTTGCGCTGTCTGGCAGCAAGGCGGCCCGAGTCGGAGCGGATGCGCTGCTCCAGTTTCGCCTTTTCGGCAACAAGCGCATCGTATTCCTGACGAGCGGCTTCGGGAACGGTTGCCCAGACGTCCGCCTGTGCTTCGCCGGCCGTCTCGGCGGGCGTTGGGGAAACTTCCTCCTTCGCTTCGGTGCGGTCTTCCGACGGCGCATCTGCCTTGGCGGTGGCTTCCTTCAGTTCGGCCCAGATCGCGGACGCGTCGTCCTCCGGGGCGTTTTCGGCAACGGCTTGGGTATCGTCCTTTCCAGACGCGTGCTCAGTCATATTGTCCTCGGGATGATGGGCGGCCGTGGCGGCCCGGTTTTCCGAAACCGACGCGCTAGAGCGGGTCGAATTCGGGGCTGGCATCCGAAGGGGCGGCAAGATCGAGGATTGACCTCAATCCCTTGATGCGGCCCCGTTCGAATTCAGTATCGGCGGCATCGAGACCTCTCTTTTCGAGAGTGACAGATGCGGCTTTGATTTCCTTCTGGATGAAGTCTTCGATCTCCACCCACACGCGGTTGTTCGTATCGATCGCCATCAGAACAGGCCACCGCCAGAGGCGCCGCGCTGTTCAGTGATAGCGGCCTCGGCGGCGACAACCCGCTCCTTGTGGTCGATCTTCATCTGCTCTTTGGCCAGACTGGCCTCGATTGAATCCAGCGACATGTTCATCTTCTCGGCGAAGATCATCATCTGCGTGTCGCGGTTGTACTTGGCGACCATCCGAGCCGAGTCCGACTGCATGTTCGCAATCTCGATCTTAGCTTCGATTTCGGCTTCCTTGAGATCAAGTTCACGCTGCTTGATGCCCGGGTCTTCTGCCGGTCCAGCCTGAGCCGCGGCTGCCGCTTGCATCTGCGCCTCGGCGCGAGCCATCGCGGCGTCGATTTCATCCTGGGTCAGAAGAACCTCATCCACCGGGATCATGTGAGCCTGGAAGACCTTCTTCAGCATGTCGCGGTTCTTGAGCATCGGCCCGTAGACCGGGTGCCCGCCAAGCTGCATCGCGAGGATCATCAGGTTTTGTGCCTGCATTTCCCTGACGAGGAGCACCGACGATCCGCGGGCATCCACCTCATAGTCGCCCTTGATCTCCTCTTTCGGATTATGCTGCATGTTCCAGTCGTAGAACCGCCTGATGTTCGGCGTCGTCATGTCGTCATCGAAGTTCTTGACGATGCGACGGAACACGACATTCGCCGAGTTCATCAGGATCGCCATTCCCTGCGCGGTCTTGGTAATTCCGCTGCCCTGCTCGCCTTGCGCTATCTGGGGCATCTGCGTCATCAGGTCGATGAAGCGCATCGACAGATCGACAATGGCCGCAAGCTCCCCCTGCATTGTCGGTATGTTGAACACCTCGAAAGGACGGGCGTCCTTCGGGATGCCGTCCTTGACCTTCCAGATTTTGCGAGGCCTGATCTTCCAGCTTCCGTCAGCCGGCTCAATTGCCTTCGTGTCCATCACGATCTGGGGCCCGGCAGACAGTCCGGCATTGTCCATCATGGCGCGCCACGCCGCATTCAGCGAGCGTTGCGGATCACGCATGATAGAGGGGATGCCGTAGCCGAAGATCGACGCTTCGTCCTTCGAGAGACAGAAGACTGAATACAGGCACTCCCCGGAATCGTAGGGGTAGATCGAGAACTTCAGAATCTCACTCTGGCAGAACCAGACGACCGCGTTGACTTCCGTCAACGGGTCAACGTCCTGAAGCTCGTCATAGGTCGCAAGATAGCCGTCGCGCGAGGTTTCGTCGGTCGCGCTCATTGCCATCGCATATGCCAGATCGCGCATATCCTCGTAATCGAGGCAGCCAGAATATTCCCACACGTGATACAGATCGCCGGTAACCTGCTGGTTGTCGCCGGTGATGTTGCGCAGATCGGCAAGATAGCTCGGAGCGGTCTCGCGCGGCTTCTCCAGTAGAAGGCGGCGGATGGCATCCTTGTCGAAGCCGGGCAGATTGGACAAGGCCCGAAGCTTCTTCCTGTTCATCAG
>CAZFKS010000014.1:0-14146 GCA_964519725.1 uncultured Gammaproteobacteria bacterium | reverse complement strand
GTGTGAGACATAAAATTGACACTGACAGCATTTACAGTGGAATAATGCCACGATGTTCAAAAATGCTCATGTAGAGATATGACACTGTATGGACGAAAATGAACGCGATTGAATGTACCCCCTATATGTAGTGGTGCTTTGAGCAGGAAGAATGGGAAGCCTGGATATCTCACGGAGTTTGCGAAAGATCGCGGGATTACCAAGCAATCGGCGCAGGTTCAGCTAAAGCGAGCGGGGATAGACTATTCGAAGCCATTTGATTTTGCAGACGCTAATCGGAAGCTTGACTCCGCTCAACATGCGGCACGCGCACCATTCAGAAAGCGCAAGCCGAAACCGGCGCCATCTATTCCTCCCACGGATTCCCAGACTCCCAATCAGCCCGAACCTCCCTCAGATCCAGAATCCAGCGTTATCACGTTCCTCGAAGCCCAGCGACGCAAAGAACTGGCGAACGCGCAACTTAAAGAATTGGAAGTGCGCAAGCGAGCGGGGGAACTCATCGAAGTGGCAACCGTCGAAGCGACTGTCTTTGAAAAGGGACGACAAACGCGAGACGCTTTACTGTCACTCGCGGATAGATTGGCCGGCATTCTTGCGCCTATCACCGATCAATCGAAGGTCCATGAAATCTTGTTGAAAGAAATTCACCAAGCCTTGGAAGCCTTAACGGGAAATCGCAATAAGAAAAGCGAGAACCCGGAGGTTTCTCCTGCATGAATGCCCTCGCTTCACCATCACGGATTGAAGAATCCTTCGAGTCAGGACTGCGGCCGGATCCATTGCAGACACTCTCAGAGTGGTCTGATGAAAACATGATTCTGCCGTCCTATGCCTCAGAGCGTGGACCGTTCAGGACTTCGCGGGTGCCATTTCTCAAAGAGATTATGGACTGCCTCTCCCCCTCGCATCCCTGCCAAGAAGTGGTGTTTATGAAGTGCGTCCAGATTGCCGGGACGCAAACGGCGGTGAATTGGGCGGGGTTTGTGATCGATCGGGTTCCTGCGTCCATGATGCTGGTTGAGCCGACAGTGGACCTTGCTATGAAGTTGAGCAAGACCAAGATTCAACAAGCGTTGGATGATGTGGCCTGCCTACGAAACAAAGTTAAGACGGCGCGGTCTCGCGATTCGGGCAACACGATTCTCATGAAAGAGTTTACCGGGGGCATGTTGGTATTTGCCGGGGCGAATTCTGGGGTGAGTTTGCGGTTTTTGCCGGCGAGATTCCTGTTTTTGGATGAAATTGACGCTTACCCACAGGATGTAGACGGTGAAGGACATCCGGTAGAACTCGCGGAGAATCGAACCTCATCATTCGCCCGCTGTAAGATCTTCAAGAACTCTACGCCGCTGACGAAAGAACTTTCCGTAATCGAGCCGGCCTACCTCAACGGAAGCCGCGGCCATTACCATGTGCCTTGTCCGTTCTGCCTACATATGCAGTGGCTACAATGGAAAAACTTTGTCTTTACTGTCGATGGGGTGACAGATCCGAAGAATGCGGCCTATCGGTGCGAGAATCCTGCCTGTGGCAAGCTCATTCAGGAACATCATAAGCCGTTCATGTTGGAGAGTGGGAAGTGGGTGCATGAAGATCCGGAGAATCCGGTGCGGTCATTTCATATCAACATTCTTTATCAACCGTATGGGTGGAAGCTGTCATGGGAAGTCTTAGCCAAGCAGTGGCTCAAGGCGTCGAAGCGGGCTAGCCGCGGTGATACCAGGGCGCTAAAGGTCTTTATCAATACCTATTTGGCGCAAACATGGGAAGAAAAGGCCGAAAAGTTTGCAGAAGATGAGTTGCGGGAGAGAAAAGAACTCTATCCCGCACAAGTGCCAGCTGGCTGCTATGTCTTAACCGGCGCCGCGGACGTGCAGGATGATCGTATTGAAGTCGAGTGTAAGGGCTGGGGGTTAGGTGAAGAATGTTGGTCGATCGATTATCAACGGTTCATGGGGAGTCCCGCACAAAAGGAAGTGTGGGATCAGCTGGACGCCTGGTTGCAAACTCAATTCGAGCATGAGCACGGCATTCCGATGAAGATGATTCTAGTCTGTATCGATACCGGAGGGCATCATACGAAGGAAACCTATCAGTTTGTCGCCAAACGACAGCATAAAGGGCTGCGTGCGGTGAAGGGGTCTAGTATTCCAGGCGCACGTTTGGTGTCGATTGGGTCGAAGGACAAATTGACTAAAGTGCAGTTGTACATGGTCGGCACCGATACCGCGAAAGATACGCTCTTTGCGAATCTGAAGATCACCGATCCAGGACCAGGCTATTACCACTTCCCAGACTTGCCGAATTATGACGATGAGTATTTTGCGCAGCTGACGGCGGAAGAGAAGCGGGAAAAGATCGTCAAAGGCGTCGTGGTTGGGCATTACTACCGAAAAACCAGGAAACGGAACGAAGTGCTTGACCTTGCGGTGTATAACCTTGCGGCATTGTCGTTGTTGAATCCGAACATGGAACGCCTCGCGGCGGGATGGGAAGAACGGGTCAAGAAGATGATCGGGACTCAAGACGCGAAGGGCAGTGAACAGGTGAGCGAGCCTATCGAACCGCGCACATCTCTTCCGCCCCGTCGGCGCAACTTTATCAAGGGGTGGCGGTAATGGGTGACACGGCAGACAGGGGAGACGATACAGCAGATGAACTGAAAGAATTTGCGACAGGTGGCATTGTCACAGGCCCCTTGCATGGCGTGATCGGGTGTGGATGTGGACAATTAGGCTACTTGATTCCGCCAGGGCGTTATAGGGTCAATGATGATGGATCGTGCGAGAAAGAGTCTGAGCCCTACGATGAACGTGAATCCAATCCATGAGGAAGCGCAAGTGCATCTCTCGTGTGATGATGTCCATGTGGATTGAGGATCTGTGGATACTGCCAATGATGCTGGAGGATCGGAGATGAGCACCGACATCGAAACCATCGAACAGACCCTCGCCTACAAACTCGGCATGCTGCACGCCTACAAGCTGGTGCTAGAAGCCTTGTCGAGTCGCGCCATGGCCCATAACCACACGCCGAATATGGCCCATGCAACCGAATGTTTATTGATTGCGAACGAAGTGATCAAGCCCTTGTGGATGGATGCAAGCCGGGAAGCGTCAGGGCTGCACGTCGCGGCATTGGAGAATAAAGCATGATCCATCAATTGTTGAAACAATTGCCTGAACTAATTGCGGCAATTATCGTTATCTTTTCCATCGGTGGTGTTGTGGTCTGGGGGATTTTCTTAATTGTGAGATGGATTGATGGCGCGGAAGGTCCGTTGTTTAAGATTATAGCCTATGATCTCAGGCGCATATTTAAGTTGAGACTATGGTAATGACCTGGCGCGATACCGGTATCACCCTCGCTCTCTGGATCGGTGTCTGCCTTGTGCTGTTCTATGGCTCATGGCCGGTCATTCTTGGCGCCGCACTGATTGCCGCTATCGCCGACAGGTTGTATGTGCGGCGAATCAATAGGGCTAGAGCTGAAGGTTTCGAGATAGGCCGGCAATCCGTCACGCCGCGCTTCTTCTCAGAACAAGCCACCTATACGACAACCTTCTGTTATGCCGATGGGAAAACCTTTCAAGTCAGGAGGGATTGTTGACCTGTCCTCGCTGCTGTGGATTTGTCGCCTTAATCTATGGCGAATTGAAATGTTTGAATTGCGGACATCGGCCGAAGCCGTTACGGTTGACGGAATTGAAAGAGTTGAAGCAGAAGGAAACGCTACTAGTGAGGACGAATGCCTGAATTCTTGACCGTCAAGGAAGTCACGAAAATTTTTCGGTTGAAGAAAGAAGAGACGGTCCGAGAATGGATCAAAAAAGGCGTATTCCCCAACGCAATTAAGACCGATGGCTACCTTATTCCGAAAGGGGATGTTGATTCGCTGATAGAGCAATCGAAGTGCTCGATTGAGTGCCCCCCTCCTGCCATTGTCAAAACTCCAACCGCTGCTGTGAAATCAGTACGTGGTGGATTTGTGAACGGTTGGAAATAAAATCGCGCCCGCTTGCCACCGCTGACACCCGTTTAGCCCCTCGCTAGATTCCCCCATCTCACATACCCTGCTATGTGAGTATGGATATTCCTGTAAACGAACCGCTCTCCATCCGTTCCGGCAACACCGTCAAGTGGCGCAAAACGCTGCCAGATTATCCCGCCAACGATGGATGGGCGCTCACCTACGTTCTCACGCTGCAATCTGACTTCTCGAAGCGACTTTCGAAGGCTGCGGTGCAAGATAGCGCAGATTTCGTCACGACACTGACGGCAGCGGAGACGGCTGCGCTGCCTGCTGGTACCTATAACCTCTTCGGCTCTGTCTCGAAATCCGGCGAACGCTATGACGTGTTCGCGGGAACAATTGAGATCAAGCCAGACCTGGCTTCCCTTCTGACCGGCGATCATCGCTCAGACATCAAACGCAAACTCGACGCGATTGAGGCTGCTATCGAAGGGAAGGCCACGGTCGATCAATTGTCCCTGTCAATCAATGGCCGGTCGATTACCCGCTATTCCTTGGCGGAAATGTTGGTGTTACGGGACCGATTGAAGGCGGATTATCAAAAAGAACTGCAAGCGGAGAAGTTTGGGCAGACTGGAATCAACCAGCGACGTGTTGGGGTGAGGTTCGCGCGTGTTTGAGCAGTTGCGCAAGAAAGTTGCTCGCTGGATCGCGCCGAAGCCGAAGATGCAGACGCGTCAATATGCCATGGCGAAGGGCGGGCGTCTTACTTCCGGCTGGGGGCAATCGACTACTAGTGAAGACGCGGAACTGTCGTCTAGCTTGCGTAAAGCGCGCGATCGTTCGCGAGAGTTGATTCGCGATGCCGCCTACGCCAAGCGCGCAAAAGTCATTGTGCAAAACAACGTCATTGGCCCTGGTATTGGCATGCAGGCCAAGGTGATGACTTCGCGCGGCGAATTGAACGACCGGATCAACGATCAAATCGAGTCGGCATGGGAAGCGTGGGCCTGTGCCTCTTCCTGTCATACGGGCGGGACTCTGCATTTTTCTGACATTGAACGGCAATGTATAGGGCAAGTGTTCGAAGCCGGGGAAATTTTCGTCCGGAAACATATGCGTCAGTTTGGCGATTCGGCTGTGCCGTTCGCGCTAGAAATTATCGAGCCCGAACGCATTGCCGATGATTATTCCCCTGCCATGACGAATGTTTCGCGGACACGGTTAGGGGTCGAAGCGGATGAGTTTCATCGGCCAGTAGCGTACCTCATTCGCACGATGCATCCTGGAGAATTGAAGTATTCCGCCGATCAGCCAAGTGCGATTGAGCGTGTGCCGGCAGATCAGATTATTCATCTTCGAATCGTTGAGCGATGGCCTCAAACCAGGGCCATGCCGTGGCTGCATGCGGCCGCGCGCAAGCTGAATGACATGGACGGACTGACAGAGGCTGAGATTACGGCTGCACGTGGCGCAGCATGTTACATGGGATTTATTCAGTCCCCTGCTAATGATTCGAATTACGGTGAGGAGCAGCCGGATGGATCGTCGCAAGTCAGTCTAGAGCCAGCTTTTGTAGAAAAGCTGGCGCCGGGGGAAGTATTTAATTTTGCCGCGCCGAATCGTCCGAATGCGCAGTTGGACCCGTTTATGCGGATGATGCTGCGGGAAGTCGCAGCCGGTGCAGGATGTAGCTACGAAAGTCTTTCGCGTGACTACTCTCAGAGCAACTATTCTTCGTCTCGGCTGGCATTGCTGGATGACCGTGACCTGTGGCGCATGCTGCAACTGTGGTTCATTCGGTCATTCCGGCAACTGATACATAAGCAATGGCTACAGATGGCTGTGATGGCTGGGGCGATTCCGGCGATCAATATTCAGGACTATGCGGCGAATCCCTCAAAGTTTGAAATGGTGCAGTTCAAGCCCCGCGGGTGGAGTTGGATTGACCCAACTTCAGAGGTCGAATCCTACGAGAAAGCGATTCAGTGCGGATTTACCACGGTCTCGCAAGTCATCGCACAAACCGCTGATGGCCGAGATCTTGAGGATGTGCTGAAAGAGCGGAAGCGCGAACTGGAAATGATGGAGTCTATGGACCTGACGTTTACGACCGATCCACAGACGTTGGCGCCCCCGGCTCCGCAAGCCAGTCCCCAAGCGAATACCGATACGGCCGATCCGCAAGAGGCTGATCCGAGTGTGAAGGAGGCAGAGAAGATGCTGCGAGAACAATCACGCGTGAGTGTGCGCCATGGATAGCACGGAAGCCAATGTGGAAGTCGTCAAGCAAGATAAGCTGTTTCGACGGTTTGAAACGCCTGTCTTTGAAGTACGGAAAGAAGGGGACGCACAGAAACTGAGTTTCCCAGCTTCGTCTGAGCGTCCGGTTGAGCGGTGGTACGGCGATGAAGTGTTGGTTCACGACAAGAAGTCGATCCGCCTAGAGCGCGCAACCTCTGGCGCAATGCCGTTGTTGTTCAATCATGACATGGACGATCCGATCGGGATGATCACTGGTGCGTCTGTGAGTGACGGGCGGTTGCTCGTGGATGCGGAGTTGTTCAGTACCGATCGCGCGTCTGAGATTCAAAAGATGATTGATGGTGGATTGCGGAACGTGTCCATTGCCTACCGCGTCAATAAGGTCGAAGAGGAAGTAAAGACGCAGACCTATCGCGTCACGGATTGGGAGCCTTACGAAGTGTCCATTGTCACTGTCCCGGCTGATCCCAGCGTGGGCATTGGCCGTGGGGTCGAGAGTCAATACGAGATGCGCATCATGCGTGCGGCATCTCATCAACCGGCTGAACAAGCCGCAACTAAGGAGCGTGCCATGCCAGAAAAAGAAGAAGGAGTCACCGCAGTTGCGGACGACAAGCCGAGGAAGTCGCCCATTGAATACGAGCGGGAGCGCCGGCAGGCGATTATCAATCTCTGTCAGAGCTTCAATGCCGATGCGCGCAGTGAGGCGCAGTGGATTGAGGACGGAACCCCGCTGACCGAGGTGTCCGAAAAGCTGCTGGAAATAGCCCGCGAGCGCGGCAAGAAAAAGACCCTGGTCAATTCGACCATTGGCCTGTCCAGCAACGAAACGCGGAAGTATTCGCTGTTCAAAGCGATTCGCGCCTTGCGATTCGGCGCGGTGGATCGATCGGTGTCCGAAGCCGCCTCGTTCGAGTTGGAATGCTCCAAGGTGCTGGCGCGTCAGTTGGGCCGTCCTGACACTGGGAAAATTTTGATTCCCGCGGAAGTGTTGCAGCGTCCGGTAAGCCCAGAAGCCTATTCCCGCGCCATGGCTACGCAGCCTGGTTCGAAGGGCGGCTATCTGGTCAATACAGAGAATATGGGCTTCATCGAAATCCTGCGCAACCGATCGGTGGCGATGGCGATGGGCGCAAGGGTGTTGTCCGGATTGGTTGGCAACGTCAGCTTTGCACGGCAGACCGGCAAAGCCTCTGTGACATGGCAGGCCGGTGAAGGCGTGAGCGTCACGGCTTCCGATCAGGCCCTTGGTCAGTTGTCGATGAGCCCGAAGACGGCCATTGCGATTACCGATGTATCTGAGCAGTTGTTGGCACAGAGCTCGCCTTCTGCCGAATCCTTCATCATGGCTGACCTCGCACGCGATGTGGCCATTGATGGCGTGGACGCCGCAGTGATCAATGGAACCGGTGGTGCGCAGCCGTTGGGCATCAAGAATACGACTGGCGTGACGACTGGTCAAGATGCATCGTCCGCGACATACGCGAAGATTCTCGCATTCCCCACCGTTGCGGCTGGTGTGAATGCTCTTCGCGGAAACCCTGGCTTTGTAACGAATACGGCCGGTGCAGCCAAGCTGATGGGCGTGCAGCGGTTCAGCAATACCGATACCCCGTTGTGGGAAGGCAACCTGCTGAATGGTCAGTTGGTTGGTTTCAACGCCATGTCGTCTGAGCAGGCGGCATCCGGGAATCTCATCTTCGGATCCTGGGATGAAGTGCTGATTGGCGAATGGGGCGTGTTGGAGTTGGCAACGGATAATGGCGGCACGCGCTTCAATGCCGCGCAGGTCGGGATTCGGGCGATGTGGTTGGTGGATGTGCTGATCCGCTACCCGCAAGCCTTTGTGGTGGGAACGAATCTGTCATGAGAGTAAGGGCACTCCGCGGAGTGTGCATCGGAGTCGACCGGCACTTAAAGGCCGGCGACTCCGCTGACCTGGATGCGGCCATGGTCACGTTCCTGAAAAGCATCGGTGCGGTGGAAATCGTGCCCGATGAGATGAAGAAGCCTGAGCCGGTGCAGGAAGTAAAAGAGCCTGAGCTGAAGAAGCCTGAGCCGGTGGACGAGAAGAAGTCAGACGAGAAGCCGAAAAGCAAAAAGGAGAAGTAGCCCATGCCTATTTTATTTGGATCGGATGTGACTGGCGCGTCGTTGCTGGATGCCGTGTCCGCAGCCAATACCGCTGCCGCGACGAGCGGCACGGGGAAGTGGTTGGACGTGCGCCCCTATGAATCTGAAATTCTTGTCGTTCAGCAGACTGGCGCCGTGACGGGCTCCCTCGCCGGCAAGTTGCAGTCTGCTACAGATGCAGATGGCACGGGAGCGGCAGACATCTCCGGAGCGACCTTCACCGCTGTGAGCGCGGCCAACAAGACGCACTATTGCGTCGTTGACCCGAAGAAAGTGGTCGGTGGGTTCCTGGGGTATGTCGGAACTGTGGTCACGGGTCCGGTGCTGATTAGCGTGTCTGCGCATGGTCGGAAGAAAGTCATCTAATGTTGCTCTCGTCCGCTGAGGTTCTGGCGATGGTCACGGACCTCGGCGGCGAAGCCTTGGTGTACAAGTCGGTCGCGCCTCCGAGTTACAACGTAGCAACCGGGGCACCAATTCAGCCAAGTGCGAAATATGCCTTTACCGGAGTCTGGACAGAGTATCAGCGGGAAGAAGTCGATGGGACGATTATTCGTCCAGAGGATGCGCATATCGTGACAGGAGCCGAATACTTTCCAGTGACGCCGACTTTGAATGATCAGATTCTTCGCGGGTCAGAAGTGTGGAGCATTATCAGGATTTCAAATCAACCGAATGACCCCTTTCTGGATTTTCAGGTGAGACGCACGTGATCAGCTTGGAGCAGTTCAATAAAGACCTGGATCAATTCGAAGAGGAAGTCTCAGTTGAGCATTCCAATGTTTCAGCAGCGGTCGCCATTCGGTTGTTCGCCTTGATCGTGAGTCGAACCCCCTATGCGACAGGGCAGGCGCGTTCTTCTTGGCAAATTGCGATCGGTTCACCGAATAAAAATACGAACGTGCGCGGGAAATATCCTCAGTATGCGGATGCGGCTGCGGCCTATGCCCTAGCTACGGCTGAAGGTGTCGAGAAGTTGGCTGGATACAAATATGGGTTGCTAGGAAACAAGCCGGCCATCTGGATCACCAATCGGCTTCGATATATTCCATTTTTGGAGCGTGGCACCAGTAAAAAGGCTCCGCAAGGGATGGTGCGCCTATCGGTTGAGCAAGTGAAGGCTGAGTTCAACCATATTGCGACGCAAGTGGCGAATGGTGGCAAGGGCGGGACGGTCGGTATTTCGGTGAGCTAATGGGGTGGGCGAGTGAGCGCACAGCGATTGAAAGCCGGCTCAATGCCAATTGGACGACGACACCGATTAAGTATGAATGGGCGCCATTCCAAGAAACGCGAAACCCCTACGTTGCCTTGTTCATTCGCAACGGAGACCGCAATCAGATCACGTTGGGCAGCAATCCCACCGTCCGATCCATTTCACTCGTTATCGTGCAAATCTTTGTGCCTCAAGAGCAGGGAACGGCACTCGCCAAGACATATGCAGATAGTATCGCGGCGATCTTTGATCGAGTGCAAATCGTTACCGCAGACAGCAACCTTATTTCCTTTCAGACGGCCAGCGCGGAAGCGGTGGGAGAGCTTGAAGGATGGTCACAATTCAATGTCACGATTCCTTTTAGCCGTGACGAGAATTAAGGGGATCTAAACCATGGCGAAAGCAGAAGCGAACCGCGTTGGACTGTACTACTACAAAGAGACGAACTGGGCTGAAACCCCCGCTACTCCGGTCATGACGGAATTTCCATATACCGGGGAAGCCATGGTCCACAAGAAGGACACGGTATCCAGTGCGACCATTCGGTCGGATCGCAATACCGATACGTTGGCAGAAGTGGGGGCAGGCGCGGAAGGCGAAGTCAATTTCGAACTGAGGAATAGCGATTATCTGCCGTTCATCGAGGCCGCACTTGGCAACCTGTTCACCACGTTTTCCTATACTGGTGGCGGATCTGCGGGGAATTTGCAATTCACTGGCAATGACATCGTCGGACCGGCTTCGACCTGGAACACGCTGGTTGTTGGTCAATACATCAAGATTACGGGTTCTGCTTCGAATGCGAATGACGGTGTGCGCAAAGTCACCGCGAAAACATCCACGAATCTCACGTGCGACGGATCGGCCTTTACGGCGCAGAACAGTTCGACGGCTGTGATCACTGGGAAGGTGGTTCGTAACGGGACGACGAAGATGAGCTTCCTCTTGGAGAAACGGTTTTTGGATATCTCCAAGTTTCAGTATTTTAAGGGTATGCGCGTGGGCCAGATGCGCATGAACGTGGCGAGTAAGCAAGTCATCACTGGGTCTTTCTCGTTTATGGGGGCTGAGGGAATTCCTTCAGCCACCACGATTGGAAATGCATCGAGTACCGCGAAGAGTTCTGACCAGATTATCAACGCAACCACAAATATTGGCAGCTTGTATGAGGGTGGCTCGGCTCTGACTACTGGGATTAAGTCGATTGACTTCACGGTGAACAATAACCTTCGTGCCTTGGATGGGATTGGGTCTCGTGGTCCCTTGGATATCAACCAAGGATCCATGATGATTGACGGCACGATGCAAGCCTATTTCGAAGATATTGTTCTGTTGAACAAGTTTTACAACCACACGTCGAGCTCATTCTCGATGCGTCTCACTGATGCGGGCGGCAAGATCATGATTGTCACGTTTCCGAAGCTGTATTACTCGGACGGCAATCCGCCGGCTGGTGGCATCAATACCGATGTGTTGCTGCCATTGAAATTCCAGGCCATTTACGACGCGACCACGGCCTGTCAAATTCAGATCGACGTTCTGTAAAGGGAATTATGGACCTGTTTGCCAAGTATAAGACGGACGAATCGAAAGAGCGTGAGGGCGTGTGGGTTCCCTTGGATGGGGAAGGCCGGATTCGAATCGCGCGGACCAACAACCCGCTGTACCGGGAAGCCATGGTACGCAAGGTCAACCGGTACAAAATGGCCGCGAAGTCGAAAGTCATTCCTGACGATGACTGGATCACGATTGTCAACGAGTTGATTGCTGAAACCATTCTGGTGGATTGGGAAGGCATTACGGAAAAGGGGCAACCGCTTCCATACAGTGTTGAGAATGCGCTGCGTGTGCTGACGGAGTTGAAGGACTTCCGAGAAATGGTCTTGTCTATTGCTGACAATATGGACAATTTCAAGGAAGAACTCGACGAGGGCACCGAAAAAAACTCCGTGAGGCCCTAGTCTGGTGGCAGACCTGGGGCCAGCAAGTCGAATTCTTAGAAGGATTAGCAGAAGAGTTAGGGCGTGAACCGCCGGCATTGCAACGCAGGCCAAGGCTGAATGATACCGAACAGTTCTATTGGGATATCTATCATGAGCTCAGCGCAGGCAGGCAGTCCAACGGATTCGGCCCATCTCCGTTATCCATCGGAGATATCCTCTCCATGGCTGACCTGTATGCAGTGCGGAGTCACGATGCCAAGCTCGATCTTGTGCGGTTTATGCGGGCGATGGATCGAACATATTTTGAGCACGTAGCGAAGAGTCATGGCTGAATTAGATGTAGCAATCAATCCCTCCGGGGCTGTCCGTGGCGGCAATGTCGTCAAGCAGATCATGCGCGACATTAAGGATGCCGCGTCCGGCGTTCAAGGGAGCATGGTCAACCTTGGCGCCACCTTTGGGCGTGTCATGGGAACAGGTCCGGCCTTGTTTGCGACAGCCGTTGGTGCAATGGCAGCCGCAGCCGTGGTCGCAGCGAAAGCCACGGCCTCGCATGTTGCAGAAATCCAGAAGTTTGCGCTGACCACCAATCTCTCCACGCGTGAAGCGCAGATGTTCTCGTCTATGGCGAAGCAGACTGGAACCGATCTCAGCGGCCTATCTGGTGGCATGGGGAAGTTGAACGAGAATTTGCAGGAAGCCGCCAAGGGATCTGGTGAATCGCAACGCCTTTTTGCTGCGTTGGGTATTTCGGTGAAGGATACCAACGGACAAGTCCGCGGAACCGGGAAGGTCTTTGAAGAAGTCGTTGGGAAGTTGGGTGAATTTAAGGACGATTCAGCTAAGACGACTCTTATTTCGAAGTTGCTCGGCGATGAGATGCAGCAGATGGCTCGGATGGGGAAACAGGGGTTTCAAACCCTATCCAATGAAGCCCGACTCATGAATGCGATTCTTGGGGAAGATTCAGTCAAGGCGGCTGAGAAGTTCAATCAGCATATCGCCAGAACGAGCACGATTCTTGAGGCCTGGAAGCTGTCTATCGGTGAGCATGTTTTGCCCTATGTGAATCAACTCCTGGAGGGGATGAATAAGTTGGTGACAGGGCGTGACCTTCCTGAGCTTCCAGAAGGTGGCAGTGCGAGCGGAAAAAAAGGATTGATCATGCCGGCCGATCCTGGACAGTTGCGCAGCCTGCTTGATGCGAAAACTCAACTGTTGGTGAAGGATGCGGAAGCGCAGATTAATTTGGAGTCCAAGACGCTCCAGACCATTACCAAACTGTGGCAGGACTCGTTTGATCAGCGCGCCATTAGCGAACGTGAAATGGTCGAGAACAACTTCGTCAATCAGATCGAGCTCATCGACTACCAAATCCGGATTACAAACCGGTTAAAAGGGATTGAGGCAGAACGACTCGAGCAAAGTCTCAAATATGGTGGGCTGACGAAGGAACAGACGGAACTCTTGATTGAGCAGAGCAAGGCGCGACAGCAGGATTTAGACATTCAAAAAACGGCGCTTAGCACGCAAGCCTTCAATGCACAAAAAGAGCACATGTCTACGCTGTCGGTTGTGGGTGGACGCGAGCAAGAACAATTGGGCCAGCGCATTACGGATGACCTCATTGCTCAATTCAAGCTCGGTGAAGACCAACGCCATCGCGCGCAAGACGACACGCAAACGTACTACCAAAATTTGTTGAGGTTCCAAGAAGCCTACGGCACGTCACGCGAAAACCTGATGACGACTGAATATGACCTGGTGCGGGCAAACCTGGCGAAGCAGCTAGATGTCAATCAAACGACGGCAGAGAAAGTGCTGAACGCCTGGCGGAACAATGATCATGTCCACGCGGCGGAATTGTTAGAAGGCACGCAAAAGACGTGGGATCAAGTGACGGCGATCATGATGGGTGCCATGGCTGATCAGCGAGCGGTATCAGAAAAGTATTCAGACGATCTCTTTGAGGGCTTTGCGAAATCCATGCGGAAGTATGTCAACGATCAATCGGTGTTTGGTTTAGGAGCGGACCAAGCTCGACGAGTCGCACAGGGTATGGAGCAAGCCTTCGGAAAATTCTTCTTTGACGCCATGGAAGGCCGGATCAATAGCTTCAAAGATGTGGTGCAGGGCTTAGTCGATTTCTCCAAGAACATTGTTTCTGATGTGGCTGGCAAACTTATCACTCGCTCTATTTTGACGGGCCTTGACAGTATGCCAAGCCTCTTCGGTGGAGGATCAGTTGGCGGGCTCGCTGGCGGTGCTGGCGATGTGGGCGGATTTGCCTTGCGTGCGATGGGCGGCATTTCGGCGTTTGCTGGTGGTGGGATCGCGACTAGACCGATGTTGCGGTGGGCCGGTGGTGGAATGAATCTCATCGGCGAGGGGCAATACAACGAAGCCTATGTACCTCTTCCAGATGGGCGAACGATCCCCGTAACCATGAAGATGCCGAATCAAATGTTGTCTACAGCCGTCTCCATGCCCATCACCGTGAACATTCACAATTCCTCGAATGCGGACGTGCAGACCGAAACGCGACAAGGGCCGGATGGACCGCAGATCGATGTCTTTATTAAGAACGTGGTCAAGCAGGGGATGCGCAACGGCG
>CAZFKS010000013.1:0-15214 GCA_964519725.1 uncultured Gammaproteobacteria bacterium | reverse complement strand
GTCTAAATACTATCCAAAATTACGACTTTTATTTAGGCCGTTTTGTTGAATGGTTTGGCGACCACTCCCCTGATAAAATTACGGCTGATAAAGTGCGCGAATATCGTCTCTGGCTTAATCGTTTGATTGATGTTCATGGTGAACCACTCAAAAAAAATACCCAGAATTACCATTTAATTGCCCTGCGCTCATTTTTAAAATATTTGTCACGCCGTGATATTAAAACTTTGGCTGCGGAAAAAATTGAACTCATGAAAATGCCAGACCGCGAAGTTAGTTTTCTTGATAGCAGTGACTTAAACCGCATTTTAGCCCAGCCACTGCGTGATTTACGCAGTGAAGACGGCAAAAACACAACGGTAAAAATTAAATTTCGTGACAAAGCAATTTTGGAATTATTATTTTCCACTGGTTTGCGTGTGTCAGAATTAAGCGGACTCAAACGGGACAATCTTAATTTACAAAAAGACGAATTCACGGTCATGGGAAAAGGCCGCAAAAGTCGCGTGGTCTTTATGTCTGAGCAAGCTAAATATTGGATTAAAAAATACTTAGCCGTGCGTGGTGATTTGAATCCATATTTATTTGTTTCACACGATAAACGGGCTGGTAAAAATGTAGTGGTCAAAGGTAAATCCATTGAAGCTGATGAAATTCCGTTGACCCAGCGCTCAATCCAGCGCCTGGTTCACAAGTATTCGCGCGAGGCTGGCATTACCAAACCAGTGACTCCACACACCCTGCGCCACTCGTACGCGACTGACCTGCTCCAAAACGGTGCTGACATCCGTTCAGTTCAAGCCATGCTCGGCCACTCTTCAATCACCACCACCCAGATCTATACCCACATTACTGACAAGGAACTTCTTAACATTCACAAAAAATTCCATGGCAAAAGGCGCAAAGACTGATTGACTTTTGTGCTTTTTAGCGGTAACCTTAGCCCAATTTACGTCCCCGTAGTTCAACGGATAGAACGAGAGCCTTCTAAGCTTTAGATCGTGGTTCGATCCCACGCGGGGACACTAATTTCACTCTCACCTTATCCTCAATATATCGCTAATCTTAGCGATTTTTTTGCGTTTTTACCTTGACAAAAGAGGTAAAAAAGAGTATACTGTGGAGCGTTAATCCGAGACACTCCCGGCAATGAGGTAATCGTGCGGAATGACCATGAGACTGTGATCAAAGTTTACTACAATGGTGGTCGTGGCGCAGCGAACGTCTCCGTGATGGTCGGTGGTGTCACTAAGACCACTGACTCAAATGGAGAAGCTAAGTTCACCCACACCTGCGCGCCGCGCACCGTGGACATCTACGTCAACAAGGGTGAGAAGCACGAACGCAAATCAAGTAGCGGTAGCTATACCTACCATATCGCCAAAAGACGCTAGAGTTCGCGCGACCTCAATAGCTCTTCAATCACGCCGGCATCCTTTGGAGGAAGGAGCCGGCGTTCATGTTTTATTGACAAATCCGCTACATACGCTATGCTTAATTTATAACTTATTATATATGCCATTTGTAATCCTTTTTCTTCTCGTCCTTGTCCTCATTAGTATCCGCCAAGTTGATCAATACGAACGTGGGGTTAAATTTCAGTTTGGTAAATTCACCAAAATGGTTGATCCGGGTTGGCGGTTAGTTTGGCCAATTATTCAAAAAATGACTAAGGTTGACCTACGTATCAAGGCTGTCGATGTACCACTCCAAGAAGCTATTACTAAAGATAATGTTTCTGCCAAGATTAACGCCGTAATTTATTATCGTGTTAGTGATGCCAGTAAGGCTGTACTGGTGGTGGAAAATTATTTCTATGCTGTTAATCAGCTGGCCCAAACCACCATGCGTAATATTGTTGGTGAACTTGAGCTTGATGAGCTTTTAGCCAACCGCGAACAAGCCGCCAAACGTATCCGAGAAATCGTGGATGTAACCAGTGAATCATGGGGTATTACGGTTGAAACTGTCGAACTAAAAGATATTATTTTACCAGACGACATGCAGCGCGTAATTGCCAAGCAGGCCGAAGCTGAGCGCCAACGTCGCGCTGTAATTATTGAGTCTGGCGGTGAAGTAATTGCCGCAGAAAACTTGGCCAAAGCTGCCACCCTGTTATCATCAGCCCCTGGTGCGCTTCATCTCCGTACTTTAAACAGTATTAATGATATTTCCTCTGATCAATCCAACACTGTGGTCTTTGCCGTTCCGCTGGAGGTTTTGCGGGCCCTAGAAGGTTTTAGTAAAAGTAAAGAATAAAGCTGACCAAAAAGCCCCCGCCTAAGGGGGCTTTTTTATTGACAAAACCTAAGGAAAACGGTATACTTTTCCCGTTAAAGACCCCCAGAGGGGTGGCTATGGTGTAATGGTAGCACAGAGGTTTGTGGTACCTTTAGCATGGGTTCGATTCCCATTAGCCACCCCTTTGTTGGGGTCTTTTTTTATACAAAAAAAGAAACAAGCTCTTGAAATTTTCTCTAATTTATGCTAAATACGGAACAGCTCTCTAGAAAATTTTCTCTAGATTCTGATCAGAGAACATTCGACCATCGTTCCTTTAGTGGAGGTTTCCATGAACCGCAAAGTTCTGTCCCTGTTCGCCCTTCTCACGGCCATCACGTTCGTCTGGATCTGGAAGTCCAAAGAGGAGCAAACCTCCAAAGCACAGGCGGCCAAGATGACCCGCGAGGAGGTAGTGTACGCGTACCTCAGCGGTCACCAGCGTCACACCGACACCTATTGGCTGACGGGCCAGGAAGATGACACCAATTGGCGCCAGAAGACGCAAGCCTGGAGGGAGAAGGCTCAAGGCCTAATCCGAACCTACAAGGACGTGAGTCCTGAAACGCAGGCGATCTACGCGCGGTTCCAAACGTTCTTCGTCTCGTCCATGGACGAGCACGGAAACTGTTCGAAACGTGGACAGGTGATGCAAGCGCCGCCCGGTCAGTTCTGGCGTACACACCGCGGCATCGATGTCTGTTTAGCCGGCGCTAACCTGGCCGAGCAATATGCCCGATCGCCAGTCATGTATAACGGCGGTGGTATGCTAGTACTCGCAATGGAAATGCCGCCAGAACTACTCGCCAGCTTCCTCTTTCACGAGCTAGGCCACGCCCACCGCCAACTGGTGCAAAATCACCCGTCCTCTGGTGCGCCGGATATGAGCGACCTCATGATCGATGAAGAGGTCGCCATGCTCGCCACGGAGTACGCGGTGCTCAACGCCGCGTTCCTGGGCAAAGTGAATTCGCTCTACAGCGACATTCTGGGGCGCACCAACGCTAAGGAACTCCGGGTCGTTGCTGAGAGCGTGGTCACAGCTGACCTGGCCAAGTACGATGTGATCCTAGGCACGACCCAGGTGGGCTACCCGCTCGCTCGGCTCCTGAGCATGGAATTCTACATCGGCCTGGGCCGGTACACCTTGACCCAGACCGGACAGGATGGCGAGTCGGCGCGTGCAGCCGAACGCCACTACTTCCGGTGGGTGCTCGGGCGCAACGCCACGCAGTAAGGCAGGAGGGACCACGGGCTCGCGACATTGCGCACGCGACCCGGTCCTCTAGTGGTTAAACCACTACTGATGAGTCTAAAATTTTATAAAGACGAAAGGACAAAATAAAAAGACCTTATGATTAAATTCATTTAGGTCTTTTTATTTTAGACTATTTAGCCCATGTCATCAGCCCCCGACTCTTCGGCGCCATCGCCATAGCTTGGAGCGACATAACCACAATCTTCACAGCGCATAACGCCGTTATCTTCGTCCATCATACCACCGCATTCTGGACATTGTGTGTCTGACATACAAGTTTGTTTTAAAAATAACTGTGCCCACATCATTATAACAAATGAATCAAAAAAATATTTCACTTTATCCACTGTTGGTCCACATAGCTGCTTGAGGTATTAACGTTGACAAAAGTGGCTAACCACGTATACTCAAGATCTATGAAAGTAATTATTGTCTCAACTAATACTGGTGATGGCCATGATGCAGCCGCCAGCGCACTAGCGGCCGCGGCTCCAGCTGACGCTGAAGTTTTGGTTTGGCACCTGGAAGATTTTCTAAAACCATGGCAAACTTTTTTGCTCGTGGTTTCGTATCGCTGCGTGGTCATGAATTTTAAAGACGTAATTTGGCGCGGCTTGTACAATTTTGCCCAAACCAAACGTGGCTATAATTGGTTCAAATGGTTAGTCTATGTTTGTCCAGATGCCATTAGGCGTTTTTGTACAGCAGTTGAAAGTACTAAACCAGATTTAATTATTACTACTCATTTTTACATTCCAATTTTTTTGGAAAAAATGCGTGATCCCAAATATACTTTATGTGAAATTGTCACTGACTATGGCTGGCACCGGTTGTGGTTTCACCCGAGTGTAAAAAAGTATTTTGTGCCCAGTCCAATTACCGCAGCTGGTTTAAAAGAATACACTGCACAGTCAGTTTCAATTACTGAATCTGGAATTCCAGTCAAACCAGTTTTTTACGAACCAATCCAAAAATCTGAATTGCGCGCCAAGCTTGGTGTTCCACAAAATAAACCACTCATTTTAATTATGACTGGCGGCACTGGTCTGGTTCCGGCTGACCGGTATTTACGCGTCCTAATTCCGTTTACTAATGATTGGTCAATTATTGTGATTGCCGGAAAAAATAAAAAATTAAAAGCTGAGTTAGAAAAAATTAAAACTGAACACAAACTTACTGACGTACAAGTAACTGGTTGGACTAACAAACCCGCTGATTTTATCCGCGCGGCTGATGTCGTGGTCACTAAACCTGGTGGCCTGACCACTAGTGAGTGTACTGCCGCTGGCCGCCCCATGATTTTAGTCTCCCCAATTCCTGGTCAAGAAGAAGCCAACGCAACGTATTTTGTGTCCCAGGGCCAAGCAATTGAAGCCAAAACTCCAGCTGATTTAGTTCCAGCCCTTAAAACAATTTTGCAAACTCCACCTGAAAAATTTGCCAATAAAAAACCGCCAGCAAGCGAACTTATCTGGCGGGAATTAGGACAAAATTAAAGCTTCTTATTATTTGTACCACCGTACTGATCATTGTTGTAAAAATTTGTTGGTGGGTCGTCTTTCCAGAAAATAATATATGAATCCATTGGGTTCAAGGCTTTGTACCACATACCATACACAAACCAAGCAATGCTGTAGGCAGACAAAACTAGCATTAGACCAATTACTCCGTTAGTGACCACACTTTTCCCATGCTCAATTTTTTCTGAGTCACCAGCTGAGCTGAAAATTAAAAAGCCGCCGTAAAATGTCCAGGCTGTCAAGGTAATACCAGTGACCGAAAGCAATACTTTAATTACTTTTGCGGTTACAACACGCGGGTCAGCGTCTGATAAATTAGCCCCCTTTTCACCAGAAAAAGCCTGATTTTGTTTGTTTAATTCACTGAGCAAGTCTTGTCCATATACTGGACTGGCAATGAACAACCCAAGAGCCAAAGTAACTAAGAATTTTTTCATATTATTCTCCAAAACCAGTTTGGTCAGTACCCGCTTCTTTGAGCGAGGTGACGACTTTGTTAACCACAAAGGTAGTAATACTGTACGCGGCTAAGATAATGATCAATCCAACGGTAGACATACGGAGTGTGTCATAGGCCTGTTGGATTTTACCAGAGTCACCATCAGATTTAATTAAACGGTAACCAGCCAGAATAATTAAACCCACAAAAATTGTCCCAAGCACACCCAGTACTGCTTTAATCAAACTAGCCGCCAAAATTCGTGGATCAGTACCACCATTTCCAGCTGAGTCCGCCAAGCCAGCACCCTGGGCTCCAGCTTCTAATTGACCCTGAAAAATATTTGGATCTTGAAGTTGGGCCAGTACCACCATTGGCAGTGCCAGGCCAACTAAAATGAATAATTTTGTCACCCATTTTTTCATATTACTGCGCTGGTGGAGCTGGTGGACCACTTTGTGTCGGAACAGTTCGACTAGCCACTTGATTCATTACAAAATTGGTAATTCCGTATGAAGCCAGTGAAATTACCAGACCCACAATTGCGGTCTCAATAATGTCTTTAGATTTTTGCACCTGACCTTCATCACCACGAGCCAGCATCCACAAATAACCCGCGTAAAAGATTAGACCAGTAAAAATAATCCCAGACACACTAAGGATTGATTTGATTACACCACCAATATTTTGCGCCAACGTGGTGTCAGTGGTATTAGCCGCGTCGTAGCCAGCCTTACCTGCGGCTTTTTCGGCTGTACCCAAACCTAAATCCAATGCTTTAACAGGAGCAGCCACGGCAAATAAGAGCAGACTGGCAAAAATTACACCAAAAAATTTTTTCATATTATTGGGTACCGGTAAAACGAGTTGTTACAAAGACAGTAATTGCGTACGCACTGACCGTAATCGCAATCCCAATGATTGCGGCCTCGATAATATTTTTTGATTGCTCAACTTTGCCTTCATCACCACGGGCGGTCATCCACAATACCCCAGCGTAAACTAGTAAGACAAGAAAAATCAAACCAACTACGCTAAGAACTGCTTTAATAATCGAACCCGTTACATCTTCAACAGTACCAGCACTAGAAACGCCAGCTTTATCAGCGATACTTTCAAACATGCTGTGGTCACCGATTCCACTGGCCAGGGTTAAACCAGGCACGCTGAGACCAAATAAAGCAAGGATAAATAAAATTTTTTTCATAGTACTTAATTGGCTTTAGTAGCTTCCTTAATACAACTATTCTCATTGGCTGTACCTACCTCACCCACCCAACAACCAGCAATTTTGGAACAAACCAAGCTGGTGTCAGCCCCTGGATAACTCGATGCCGGATAAAATTCCCACTTACTGCCCTTGAGCGGACCAGTCTCAACCGCATCCCAATTACCCGGTTTACCCCAAATTTCATAGGCTTTTTCTTGGCATCCGCCCGCGGTGGTGACTGATGGAATCGCGCTTTCAATGGCGTAAATATCCACCGGCATAATGCAACAACCTAGATTTCCACCCGTACCATTAACATCATTTTCACTGCTACTTCCTGGCCCAGCATTGGCATTAATAATTCGCTCAGCCACCACTTTGGTGATTGAGTAAGCACTCACTGTAATTACCAAACCAATTGTGGCGGCAATAATTGTTTCGCGTGCCTTGGTTACCCGATCTTCTTCACCACGCGCTGTCATCCAAACTATACCAGCGTATACCATTAAAATAAAGAAAAGTAGTCCCATGGCACTCATAATCCAGGCCACCACATCGGCCGCGGCCACACTTACATCATTATTTTCACTGAGTCCACTTGGTACGACCACATCCTGGAGAGCTGATGGTGCATCAGCCAGAGTTTTTTTAGCTTGAACCGAAGCCCCACTGGTCAGAGCCAAAATTACCACGAATATCCCCAGCAATTTTGACCACCACTTCATAGAAATTACTCAAATAATTTACACTGCTCTTTTGATTCATATGGTCCCAGATCTTGATCAGTGGAGTTACATTTTTCAGTTCTTTCAGTACAGACTCCGTTGGGTTGCGCAGTAATACACCAAACCTTTTTTGCTGTTGGCGTAGATGTATCAGGGCCAGTGTTATTTTGTCCAGCATTAACACTCTTGAAAACAAAATTGGTAATGGCGTAAGAGGCCAATACTACAATCAAACCAATAATAGCGGCCACAATCGTATCAAGAGCTTGTTCTGCCTGACCACTATCACCCCGGGCGAGCATCCATTTAATGCCCGCGTAAAGCATTAGGGCAAAAAATAGTACCGAGACGAGTGACAAAGCGTTACCTATCACATCACCCAAAATTACTGTAATACTTTTACTGGTTGGAAGTTCAGCCGCTCCAGCAGTTTCCTCTAAACCATAGGCTGCACTAGCAAAAGTCGCTGGAACAAAACTTACAGTGAAGGTCAGGGCAAAAATTGCCAAAAGTTTGCGCATAAATAAACCGGTTATTGAGCCATCCCACTTTAGACAAGCGGGATGAACAACAAACTGTTTATGGGTTGTTGTATGGAGCGCCGTCACCATTAGTGGCTTTGTACGCACTCTTAACAAAGAAGTTAGCAATTGAGTATGAAGCCAGAATGACTACCAAACCAATTACAGCCGCTGACATAATACTTTTAGCTTTAGCAATGTCATCATCATTGCCAGCCGCAGTCATCCAGAGGAAGCCAGCGTAGAAGATTAAAACCGTCGCAATGGTACCAAGTACCCCAAGGATTACATTAATTACCCGTGAAGCGATCACGCGTGGGTCAGTGTTAGTGAGACCAGCCCCGCCTGCATTAACACAGTCCAAGGCGAGCGGGTCATTACTATCATTTCCACATTCTGGCTGACCAACAGCTGACACTGCGGGTACAAAACTAGCAAATCCCATGACCAAGGTGATCATGATTACGGCTTTTTTCAAAAAGCTACGCATAAAAATTAATTAATAAAGATTAGTGATTAAGTGGAATTTTTTCCCCTCATTCACTAACCCTCTAAGTTAGTGACGGGCCAAAGATTTTGGGGACCCCGCCAAAAGCAGGGCCTGCCCAAAAATCTTTAAAAAAACTAGTTACCAGCGGCATCAGGCAAGTTTGAAGTACTGCCAGTTGCTGAACTAAGTTGGTTGATCACAAAGAGTGAGATTGCCCAAGCTGAAAGGATAATGGCTAGACCGATTACGCCAGAGAAAATCATTTTGCGGGCTTCCGCAATTTTATCTTCACTGCCGCCAGCAGTCATCCACTTAAAGCCACCAGCGAGAACAATCACCACTGCGATTAAACCGAGGAGGCCGAGTAAAACGTTAATTAAACTGGCTGCGGTTTCGCGGAGGTCTTTATTGCCGAGTTTGCCTGATACTACGTTACCAACTGGGTTGATTCCGAAAGCATCTTCTTCACAAACTTTATCTGAATTACAGGTAAAACCTGCATTACAGTCGAGTGAAGTTGAACAAGTATCACCTGCACCACCAGTGTCGCCTGTGTTGTCATTGTCAGCAGCGAACGTTGGAGTTGGCAATACCACTGAACCAAAAAGGAAGGCCATTGCAGCGAACAAACCGACTTTTTTGGTTAAAGAAATTGAATGTGTCATGGTATCACCTCCCTTCGCATTTGACTTTTCATGTGCATAATTTTATTCCACTTGCGGTGGTCCGACAAAGTTAACAGCGTTCTGGCATTCGCCTTGGCTGGTATATTTATTACCACTACATTCATTCGCTGGCATTGCGGCACAAACATTTTGTTTGTTCACACACCAGACATCACCAGCTTGCACTGTGGTATCAACATTAGTTCCGCCTCCGTCAGTCAGAGTGGAAAATAATAGATTGATTATAGCATAACTAGAAAAAATCACACAAATACCAATCGCGGCCCAAGTCATGGCACTAGCACCATTACTAATTTTGTCAGAATTTCCAGCGGCTGTGACCCATTCAAAACCACCGTATACGAATGCAAGTAGCGCAACTGAACCTAAAATTCCCATTCCGGCTTTTAATAATTTACCAACAATTTCGTACAGACCCTGACTACCAGTTTTACCGGCTAAAATTCCTTGCGGATTTGAATCGCTGCCGCCAATTGGGTTAATTAAATGAACAATCGTTCCTTTACCGCCAGTCATTGGTTCGATTGAGTTGCCTGCGGTGTTACCCGTATTAGCAGCTGCTTCTAAGCCAAGAACGCATTCGTTCATACTACTATATTGAGTCCCAGCACAAGTGGCGGTTCGCTCACATTTATCAGTGGCTGTAATACACCATTTAAATTCTTTACACTCTGATTCTGACGAAAATTTATCTTCATTTTCTGCACAATCCCCTCCCGAAACATCTAACTGGTAGCAATCAAAGCTTTGTGTTGCTGCTCCTTTTCGGCACCAATCAGCCGCTTTAGTCACCTGAGGCAAACTTAAGCAAAGGAGAAAAAAAGTTAGTAATGGTAATGCCCTTTTCATACTATTTAATTGCCTGAAACTCAGGACTGACTCCCAAAGCATTCAAAATAAAGTTGATGAGGAGGTACGCCGTAAACACAATCACAATTCCGATTACAGCCGCGACCATAACATCTTTACCTTGCTGCACTCGGTCAGACGCACCAAAAGAAAAAACCATGAGGAAACCACCATAAACAAAGGCCGCCAGAGCCACCATCCCAATTAACCCAAAAATCATTTTACCCTGTTCAATCAAAACTTGGACTAAATCATTGGTGTTACGACAAGTTCCAGAAAACGCACACTTTGGAATTGGGCCATCATAATTATCTGGCTTTGTGTAGGTCGCTTTAATCCACTGGCAAACACTGCCACAAACTTCACCATTACTGGTAGTACTACTGAAGTTATTCCCGTCCCCAGTTCCAGCAGTTTCCGCTGGTTTTTTAATACAACAAGACCCGCTACTGGCACAAATTCCACTAATAAAGATACCGCTGCCATCCAAAGTTCCCTTGCCGACTGTTTTTTGGGCCTGTTTAATTTTTTCTTTAGCCTCAAAAGACTCATCACAATCTGAAGCAGTTGGGACACACGATGCTTGAATTGAACTGTAGGCCGAACACTCATCCACTGCCTGGGCCGGTCTAGCCAAAAAAACACTAGTCAAAAGTGTAACGCAGACTGAAAGAGTGAATAAAAACTTCATACTAGCGCATGGTTTGAGCAGCCACAGCGGCAGCGCGGTTCACAGCGGCCGCTTGATTTTGCAAAACCTGTTTTTCATTAAGTTTTGGGTCAACTGGTTTTAACAAAGTCATAATCATGGTGTCAAACGCTTGCTCAGTGGCCGCAATATCGGTACCTTTATACCAATTTTTAGCCACTAAAAGTTGATCAGCAAATGCCCCTAAAACTGGATCTTTTTGTTCGTCTTTGAGGTGGAGGCGAAGTGGTGAGGGAATTTTGGTGGCATCAGAATACTTTTTCAAATTTTCTGGACTAGAGATGAAGCGAATAAAATCCCAAGCTTCATTTTGATTCTTGGATTTTTTTACTACCGTTTCTAACCAATAATTGGCAATGTTAGCGGGCTTAGTTTTATTTAATTGAAATAGTGGCAAAACACCAAAGTTTAAATCCGGGGCCCGGCTTTTTAAGCGTTCATAGTCATAAGCAAAACCAATGTAAAAGCCAGTTTTTCCCCGTGCAAACGCATCAAAAGCATTACTTTGGTCAGCGTTCCAAGAGTACACATCTTTAGTCGGCCGGGCAAAATTAGTGTAAAAATCTAAGGCCTGCAAGGTTGGGTGAGTCAGGCCAGTTTTTTCAATTCCAGACGCAAACCCAACTGCCCGTTGTGGGGTGGCCAAAGTCACACCATTTTGAGCAATGAGCGCTGAGACAATATCAAAGGAATTATCAATGTTTCCGCCCGTTCCAAGTGACGCGCCAGACTGTACAATTTTTCCGTCCTTATCAATTTTAGTAATTAATTTTACAGCGGCAACAAAATCATCCCAGCTCTGGGGCGGTTCAGCAATTCCAGCTTTGTCGAGCAAGTCTTGGTTATAGTAAACCCCAAGCGCATCAACCGAGAGCGGTAAACCATAAATTTTATTACCAATAATCGCATCTTCTGGCACAGCCGCAAGCCAATCTTTTTTTAAATCTTCCTGAGTTGGCATGGTAAAAGTATCAGTCAAAACCTGAGTTTCCTTGGTAATAGTACTGGTTTGGACAATTTTACTAATATTTACCGAGGCCGGCATCGTGGCCAGACGTGACTGATAAGCCCGTAACCAGCGGGTGTGCACAGACACAATGTCAGGCTGAACATCATCAGCGAGGGCATTAACAAACTGTGAATCAAATTCATCGTACCGAACCTGTCGAATTTTCACGGTAATATGTGGGTGGAGCGCTTTATACTCATCAGCCATTCGCTTTAGTTCGTCAGTATCACCAAATACTGTCCAGTAATTCAAAGTCACGGGCCGCACTGCAGCCTGTTCTTCGGCCGACAAACTTTTGCACCCAAAACCAGCCACTAATAGGGCCAGAAATACGAGACTAATTTTGCGTAGTTTCATACTACGTAAAAGCTTCAAAGATAAAGTTAACTAAAGCGTAAGCTGCAAAGATCACGGCGAGACCAAGGCTGGTCCACACTAAAATGTCCCTCGCTTTGCCAGCTTGTTCGCCACTACCGCGATCAGTCATGAATAGTATACCACCGTAAATAAACATTACCAAGCTTAAACTTCCGATCACACCCAGTAAACCTTTAATTGCCCGCGCAATTAAAATTTTTACATCCATTGTACCAATTTGGTTGAAGCCGGACGCATCGGGAATTTCCAAATTAGTCGACTCGTATTCGGCTATATTATGGTTAGTTGGCGGTATAGTATAGATAAGCACAATCGTTCTGGTCTCACCGTCAAATACTGTTAAGTTATCTTTAAAACCTGATTTCATTTTCACATAAAACATTACCGGCATTTGGACATCTACACCATCATTGTTTTCAACTGGATTTAACGTAAAAGTCACCTGGGTTTTGTCAGCATTTAATTGAACTTCAACTCCCTTACAGTCCTCGCACCAAACATTCTCAACTCCATTAATATTTTTTGTCACTGTTGAAATTTTATCAGGCTCCACTTTGACACTTATTTTACTGTAATGTGGCATGTAATAACACAACTTAATTGGCCCCTCATAATCGACCGTTTGGTTGCTACATTCAGTTTCATTATCACTATAAGACCCACACAATATTTTATGGTCATCAAGACTATAGGTATTAACAATTACCCCCAACTGGTTAGTTGGCTGGCAAATGCTACTCGAAATTTTATTTAATTTGCACAAATCACTCCAGGTATTTTGGTTGAAACCAGGTTTAGGGCGACAAACACCATTAGTTACATCTCCGGCTGCCCAGGTCGGCACAGTCCACAATAAACTAAAAACTCCTAAAAAAAATAATAGTTTCAGCGGTTTTTTCATAATGGATTAAGAAAAAGCCCCAAACACAAAGTCAACAATCGCGTAGGCCGCAAAAATAACGGCCAGACCAAGTGTTGTCCAAACCAAAATATCCTTGGCTTTACCTGTTTGATCACTATTACCCCGATCAGTCATTAACAGAATTCCGCCATAAATAAACATCACCAGGCTTAGACTACCAAGTACTCCCAAAATTCCTTTAATCGCCCGCGCAATTAATTCTTTTGCATCAGTCGTTCCTAGTTGGTTTAATTGAGTCACATCTACCCCCTGGCTAATATTATTTACGATCTCAACATTACCTTTGACTAATTTTTTACAAAAATCGGTTGTCCCTGGCTCATCAATCGCACTCGAAACAACACATTCCCACTGCAAATTTGCACTACTTTTTTGTTTTTCATTTAGAGCAGCTGAACAGCCAACCGTGGTGGCAGTGTCAGCCATTTGTAGATATGATTTAGTATCACAAGCACTTCGATCTTTTGTGCACAAACAATAAATATTAGTATTACGTAAAACCAGGGTGTATTCAGAAGTACCAGTCGGAAGATAATCACAAGAAAAATATTGCGCTACTTTAACATCATTTGGATTAGCTGTGTTTGGTGAAATCTGTTGAAACGAGCTAACACTGTTCAGGCCTTGAGCTTTATTCTTAATTACTTCTGGTTTAAATTCATCTTTAATTTGCGGTGGTTTACAGTCTATTGCCAAATTGTTTTTATTAGGATTATTAGGCAAACAACAAAGTACTTTTTGCGTGTCCTGCAAGCTTTGGTAAAACTTATCATAGTCACTTTGCGCCGCCAAAATTGCTTCACTCAATTTATCTTGAAAAGCTTGGTCAGCACTTTTTCTTTCCATGTCTGCTACTTTGCAAATTGGTGAATCAACCTGAATTAACTCCGGGTTATACCCAGAAATTTTTGGGCAGGCATTAGCTGTGGTTGCACCTTGTAAGCTGGGTGCGCTCCACTCAAAATTACCCTTAAGATTGCTAGGGTAGATCACTTGATTTGGTCCTACTGCAAAACCAGTCTTACCACCAACAGTAATATCACCGTTTTTATGGGTGACAAAATTATCTTTGGCTGAATATGAACTGCATGGAAATGGGTCTTTTAGGCTATTAAAAGTATTATCAAAATCAGGATCACTTTTTCCAATTTCAGCAATTTTACAAGTAGTGGCCTTAGCAGTGCCTAAATAATAGGCACAACAAATATTATTTGCCGCATTAACTACGCGAATGTTAAAAAAAGACAAAACCACAGCTCCGGCAAATACCCAAGAACCTAGCCTGTAGTTTTTTTTAGACATAACTAACGGAGTATTTGCTCAATTTCGGCTTTCATTTTGTCATCTTTGAGCGCAAAGTGAATAGCGGTTTTCAGCAGTGACAATTTATCACCAGTATCAAAATAAATTCCTTCGTATTGATACGCCATAAACTTAGTTTTCTTAGCCAAAGAATTAGCCGCATCAGCTACCCAAATTTCGCCATCTTTTCCTTTACCCTGATTATCTAAGTGTTTCCAAATATCTTTAGTAAAAACATAACGCATACCCCCGACAATCAGACCAGCCGGTGAGGTTTTATCTTCCGCTGGTTTTTCTTTCAAATCATCCATCCGGTAAGTTCGCGCGCCCACTTCTTTTCCATATACATTTCCGTACTTAGTCATGAGTTTTCGGTCAGAAATTTTCTGCACCCCAATTACTGGCGTGTTATATTTTTTATAAACCCCTAGCAGCTGTTTAATCACTGGCGTTTTGGAATCAATAATACTATCACCGTCAGAAAAAACAAATGGTTCATCGCCCACAAATTCTTTAGCACAAAGGAGCGCGTGACCGTTTCCTAATGGCTCACTTTGGCGGGTGTAAAAGAACCGTACTTTTTTAGTCAAATCAATCAGTGATTGAATTTTATCAAGTTTACCTTTTTGTTCCAAAAATGTTTCAAAATCTCGGTCGCGATCAAAGTGGTCTTCAATTGGTCGCTTCAGTGACGAGGTTACAAAAATAATTTCGGTAATTCCACTCGCAGCCATTTCTTCCACAATGTATTGCACCACTGGTTTATCAAGCACTGGTAACATTTCTTTTGGCATGGCTTTAGTGGCTGGCAAAAATCTGGTGCCCAAACCAGCAACGACAATCACCCCTTTTTTGACTTGATTTTGTTTTTTCATAAAAAGCTTCATAGTAAAGAAGTATGCCTAGTATACCAAAA
>CAZFKS010000012.1:0-20799 GCA_964519725.1 uncultured Gammaproteobacteria bacterium | reverse complement strand
AAATGATATATAGATGGCTTGGCATATCACCCTGTTTAATTTTCGATCTAACAGCGGTATTAAGAATTAAATCAAACGCTGCGACAATATTTGTATTTGCTTGCCATCCAAAACGGCTAAGTCCACGTACTTTTTCAACAATTGTGTTGCCTGAAATAATTTGCAATTGTGGATTATGTGAGAATGTAATGAATGCATTCTTAAATGGTCCAACATTCCTTTCTGCAAAATAAATACCAAGACTTACAGAGACACAAATTGGATCACCCATCATTGAACCACTTGTATCAACGACAACAATTCCTTTATGTGGATTGTCTTTCAACCAATCCGGTTGATTTTTCCAAAGCAAATCATATGTTTGATATTGATTAACTGGAAGTGTTCCTTCTTCAATTGGCTTCACAATATCCATTGGATATAATGTTGCTGCATTAATTTTAGCTTCGCCCTTTTCAACTGCACCAAGGTATGCCTTGTATCTTTCGGTTTCATGCTTAATAAATGCTCCGCCATAAATCTTACTTGCACGGGAAGGAACCCGTTCAAAATCAATTTCCTTCCATCTATTTGATGTCATTTTCCTTTCCAAGACATCCAAACGATTTCTCAAATTAGACAATGCCTTTCGGTATGCCTTTTCTGAAAGACCCAAATATTTGGCAGTCTTGCGACCAAGTGTTCTTGATTCAACTGAACTTGTATTAATTGATTTCAGCCACTTAGCCAAAAGAGAAATTTCTTTGTTATCAATTGCGTTAGTAACGTCTGTTTCGAATTGTTTCTTAATCAATTCAAATGCTTGATTTTCCACTGGTGTTCCAACCAATGTATACAAATCATCCCATCTTCCGAAGACTGGAATGTTTTCCAAGTTTTTAAGAATAACAGTCGGATGATTTATTGCCAACCACCGAACAATTGTTCGGAATGTCTTTCGTTCTCCTTGTCCTTCCCGGACATCACGAAAATAGAACAAAATCTTCGTTGCAATAAGTGCATTTTCAAAAAATGCCTTCTTGAAAAGTTCAATAACTTGGGCATCTGCTTGCTTTCTTACAGCTCCACCAGCTGCAAAGAAATCAACAGTTGCAAGTAATGATGTTTTGTGAGTCAATGCACCATTTGTTGTTGTGGTTACATTTGTATCATTTCGAATTGCCGAAATTAACGGATTGATTCCGGTCAAAGTTGCGGTTGCGTCTTTCTTTGTAATTTTCTTATTCTTTGTAGTTGCCATATATTTTTTCCTCGATACTGTTTACTGTTTAGTTTTTGCTGTTTGTATCAACAAGGTACGTAGAATAGCATGAACAAAACCGTTGTCAACTATGATTTTTATTTCCACGATGCTCCAACTTTACAAATTGTATATTTTTCCAAACCTATTGAAATCATTTGATTTCTGTTACCTGTAAATTTAATACATTTTGGAACAGAAGACGATGCTGTAAGAATACCAATACTTAAAGTTTTATCGTATAATGCTCCAGTATACGTTTGGCCTCGGTCAATACATATTCCAAGACAATCATCCATAAACAAATCTTTAATTCTTACATTAATAAGATTTTTAGTCTTGATCATAGTACCACAAGATTCAATTAATAAATAATCAAATGAAGAACTTGCTGGAAGCCCATCTATTCCAATTGGAATATAATTCGTGGTTGGTGGATTATTTATGTAATCGTTGTGTTGTTTACCGGTTAAATAAATCATTCCTGTAAAAATATGATCTGTTGTTTTGGATGGTTCGATGCATTTTATGCCAGCGGTTCTAAATGATTTAATAGATATATTATTAAATCTGTGACCGATTGATCTTATCAGTGTTGGATCTGACGGTTCAAACAAGATTCCTATTCCTGCTCTATCAATTATAACATTATCTACAACAGACCCAACACTATTTGCATCCATGACCATACATGGATATTCTGGTGTTGATTGGTGATATGCTACAAAAGCCATATTTTCAATATAAGTGGCTTTAAATGTTTTAGGGTTTTGGGTAACACGAATACATCCAGTTTTTAGATTTTCACTATTTTTGAAATGAAAAACAGAGCCACCAATATTCCAATCTCCATGATGGCTTCTAATCGAGCCTAAAATTGTTGCTCCATTTGTTTTTAATTGTGTTTGAATAGTAAATATACCAGAAATTTCAAGTGGTTCTCCTGTTGTTCCCGATAAATCAAATAATTCTTGTAATCGATTTGTGTCTGTTGGCGTTATCTTCATTTGTATCCTTTGTTACGTTTTGCTAAATCTTCTTTTAATAATTTGTCATATAAATTATCTGGTAATGCTTCCATTGTTGGTGTCCATGCATCTGTTTCTTTTAACCATTTAATCATTGGTTCTTGTGGCTTTTCATTTCTGGCTATACAAACCCATTCATATATTAAATTTGGATTTTTTTCATGTCTGGAAAACAAGTCCGGAATTTCTTCATATTTAATTTTTTGACAATCTGAATATCCCCACGCAAATACATCACTACAATAAACAAATATTTGTATTACGTTATCATTACTTCTTATAAATATCGTTCCAGTATCTATTAATTTAGAAATCATTGCATCTATATTTGGTTCTTTTTTACCTCGTACAATATCCCAATATATACGTTTTACTGTTTCTTCCACTTCAATTTCTTCAATTTCGTTCGTGTTTTCCATATATTTTATATTAATTGTCATCTTCATCTTCTGATAAAGATTTCATTGCTTCATCATACCATTCCCAATTATCTACACCGGCATTTTCTAATGCATTCAATTTATAAAACGCATTGACCAATTCATCATATTCTTTTTTTGATATTGTAATAGTTTCTTCCATATGTTTTAATTATTATTTACTTGTCTACTTAATTTTTCTGAAATTTTCACATTTTGTAAAAAGTTGTACAATTCATTATAAAAATCTTTTAATTTGGATATATCATCAATCCAATATTCTAATGTTGCATCTTCTCTACAATATTTAATTGAATTGCCTATATATCCAACTAAATCTCCACTATCATCTTCAAATATATTCAATTTGAATTTATTTTTATTAATTTTTATAGTATATAATTTACTATAAATAGATCCTTTATATTTTTTATGTTTTATTTTCATATGTTCTTATTTTTATTTATTAATTCTTGTAATGAATTATAACATTTCCATCCATTTAATGTAAATTCTGTATCTTTACATTCCCAATATACCAATCTAAAAACTTTAGAATCGATATCATAAAATATCATTGTTCCATTGTGATAATGTGATATAAATTCACATGTATGAACAAATTCACCAGCCCATATTTTTGTTGTAGAATCTCCAAATTCAAATTTCATAATTTATGATCCATAACTTTCAATTGCAACGATTTTATCATTTGTAACTTTTACACATACTCTAAGTGGCATTAATGATGATGATTGTGGAATACTTCTACCGTCAATATTTGATGTATATATCCACCATCCTCCACTGTTTTTATTAGCTTCCTCCAATGTCAATCCAATAAATGAACTTACAGGTACAGTCGGAGTTGGGAATTTGTTTCTAAAATCATTTATAGAACTGTTGTATGCGGCCATCCATCCATTATACCATAAAGAATATTCTTTATCTGTCTTCATCCATGGGTTCATAACCAATTGTATTCCACTGTTATATGCATTGAATCCATTGTTATATTCATCTGTTTTCATTTCTTCAATATTATAATTCATAATTTATCTATTTGTTTCTTTAACAACTTATATATTTCATTTTCATCACCAGACGCATCCCATAATTTTTCTTGTAAATCTTTATTTTTAATATAGATGTGTTTTGAAATAAACTCTACATTAAGATACTCAAATATAAACGATTGATATTCTTCTCTAAAATTAGCATCATTACAGTGTACAAATGAAAGTGGTTTTTTATTGTTATCAAGCCACAGTTCGCCATAATCATCCATGATATTGATACAATATATTTTTAATTTATCGGTTTTTGTTGTATTGTTTTTCATATGTTGTTACATTTTCAAGTTTATTTGGATTTACTGCTTCTGTTAATAATTCTGGATTTTGTAATACATTACCAATTATTGTTAATTCTAATGGTATTCCTCTGATTTTTGTTGGGAATGAAATAGGAGATTCGGGTAATACATAAAATCCAAATTCCATAGAATCGCATTTAATTTTACATATATAATTTCCTACGCCAATAAATGTAACATTAACAATGTCTCCTTCATACAATTCTTTACCATTAGAATCTTTAGTTCCTGTATATTGTTCAACAAGATATTCTTTATTAATTAAATCGCTTAAATTGTATAAATTTGCTTCTCCTTCTATGTCTTCTCCTGTAAATGAATACGGAACGTGCCAATATAACGGACTTAATTCTTTTAAATATTCTTTATTTATGTGGTCCCACACTCTAAATTTAAGTTTTTTATTCATATATATCTATAAATTTTTTGTTTCCAAACACGTAATAATTACTCATTTTTGGTTGTGGATAATAATTTTGAAAAAATGCTTTGCCACCAGTAACTTTTCCAAGTGCAATTTTTGCCCAATGCCATTGATCAAGTTCCTCTTTTTTATTATATCTGAAAAAGTTTATACTTACCTCGTCACTTCGAATTTCAATCTCATTATCTATTAAAAATTGATGAAGTTTTTTGAGCTTTAATAATTCTTTTTTAGATAGATTGTTTGTTTTATTTTCTTTAGTTTTCATTGTATTCTATAATTTTTAACGTTGATAATTTGTTTGAAACCAATATTTCTTCTCCGTTACAAGAAACATATGTTCTCCAGCCATTCATATCTACTATTGTATAAAATCGTGTATCTTGTTTTAGCCATGGTAAATTTACTTTTACCCTTACTCGCTTCATTATATTATTTTTTTATTTCCCTTAATTATTTGTTTTATGTAATTTTTATTAAAATAACTAATTTGTCGTTTTCTAGAGTCTACATAAGAATCGACTAAATGATCAAATCCTAAGCAAGAACATTCTGTATATAATGTATAATTATCCCATATATCTACGAATAACACTTCATTCCATTTCGGGATAATTTTCTCATATAAGCCTTTCCCGCTTTCTTTAAGTCTCATAAATTAAATAATTTTCTTAGTGTATCCCAAATTGTACGTATATATCCGTTATTATTTTCCGAAACCTGATATAATGAATATTGTTTTTTATAAAGTAAATATTCGTCATATGATTTATATGTTACTTCAAATTGATTACATGCTTTTCTGGTTAACATTTCACATTTATAACAATATAAATCATACGGAACAATTGGATAATATACATCATTACAAAATAACCAATCCATATTTACAGTTCTACAGCTACATCTTTTACATATTGTATGTCCACACGTATTACAAGTTTTGAACCAATGTCCTTTAGAATCTATACATTCTGGTAATTTATTACCTGTCCATAAATTATATTCTAATGGATTTAAATTATTCGGATTTAAATTATTTTTCATCATGCCAACATACACATGGATCTATTTTACAAGTTTATTTAACATAATATAGTTGTATTTAATACAAATAATCATTGGTCAAAGATTTTATTTTTTCTTTACCAAACTTATCTTGTAATAATTTAAGAATTGCATTAGATGTATCATTATCTAAATCCATAAGAACTTCTGTTCCATCATGATCACTACCATATCCAAACCATAATTTAAGAGAAGCCACGGCTTGTTTGTTAGTAATATCACATACAGTTCGTATTGGAACTTTCGTTAAACGTTCTTCAAATATTTTCATGATTTTTTAGTCGTGTATAACAGTGTTTGTATGGTGTATATTTCGCTCGCATCGAATTAACGTAGAAACATAAAACGTAGAAACAATTTAGTAGTAATATTAGTTTTTACATATGCATTCATGATCTATCGTTTGTTGCACTATATAGTTCTACATCTTGTACATAGAATGCTCTATTAGTAGCTTCAATAAATTTTCTAGCTTTATCAATACTAAACCAATCATTTTCATCTCGTAATTTTGATTCTGCGTCTACCCAAGATGTAGTTGAATTCCAACCCAATACTTTTTTAATTCCCTCAGATTGAACTGTTATTGAATCTGCGTCAAGACCCCCAGCATAACCAATATATTTGTATGTATTCAATTTTGGCCAAGACGTTGGTGTAATTCCTCTACCACCACTACTATCAATTAATATTGAATGATTCGCCCATATAGTTTTTAATAAATCTATATTTTCATTATAATGTTGCGTAATTATATACTGTTTTTTATATTTATAACACAATTTATTTAAAGTTTCTTCGTCAACTTTACCATTAACTTGTATTCTATCTACACTTACCAATATATTATCAAGTTCTCCATTTAATAATTGTTGTCGTGCTCTAGATCCACATATATGTATAGATACATTTTTTAATTTGGGAACGGTTTCTAATATCCATTCTTTTCTTGGATATCTATTACGTCCATCAGGTGAAAATGTATATAATATACCAGCTTCAATTGTCTCGATTTCCAGCTTTAAAATTGACTCATTTAATAAATCAATATCTGTTTTTTCATCAATTCCACTTAATGTAATATTCATATTTTTATTTTATTCAAAGTCTGATAATTGATATATATTACATTCTGCTGGAATGTAACTTTTACAAGTTGTACTTAAAAACCAATACCAATTTTTTGGAAATTCTGGCTTAATATAATCTCCATATCCATCGGTTATTACGAAACAAGCATCTGGATATTTTCCATTATTTTTTGTTTTTTTATAGTTTTGTACATACGCTTCAAGGACATTAAAACTTGTTCCTCCACCACCATATATTTTTGCAGATGCTAACGTCGTTTCATATACACTTACGTCAAAACAACATAATACAATATCAAATTTCTCTTCTGGTAAAGATTTAGCCGCTTCCCAAAATCTAGATGCCAATCCAGTACAACTACCAGACGTATCCAAAAAGAATATTACTTTAATTCTATTCTTTTCTTTTTCTCTAGTGTCAATTTCCATATCAGTCGGAATGATTAAATCCCTCGATAATGTAACAAACCGTCTATTAACTCTAGCCCATTGTTCATAATTTTTATCTGTAACTGAAATATATTTGGATGACCACTTTTTAATGATAGTCTCCCATTTTTTCTTTTTCTTCACTCTTTTGTTAGACATCAATTTAACTAAATGTCCCATTCCAGTTCCGGCTAATAATCCGTTATTAGTCGTAGTTGGTTCATTGTTACCAATTTTTTTCTTCAGTGATTCGATTTCTTCTTCAGATAATGAGTCAATTGCTTCATTTATCTTTTCTTCTATTTGATCGGATTTACCAAGATCTTCTCTATCTTCGTCATCATTTAAAGAACCAAATCCATTGTGAGAATCAACTGTTTGATTTCCATTTTTATCACCGGATTTTTCATTTTTATCACCGGATTTTCCACCATCACTTTTTACCATTTTATTGTTGGTTAATAGATCATAATAATGTTCAAATCCTTTATTTTTAGAAAATGTTGGTAGATTTGTATCAAATACTGTATCATACCAACAATATAGTTCTTGATCTTGAATACTTGACCGCACAAATTGAAAGGATGATACTAAACTTTCATTTATAACAACATCCATTGCTATATTTGCAAATTCCCTATCACATTGCAACGATCTAATCCCATGATTAAGTAATACATGCAATACTTCATGACATATTACAAATTTTAATGTATATGGTGTAAGCGTTTTGTAAAAATCCGGATTGAATTCAAATTGAAAAAATCCTCCTTTTTTATCAAATGATACACATGCTCTCGGTATTTTCGAATTAAATACAGGTTTACCCATTTGCCATAATTTAGCAAATATACCATGATATATTTCTAAATCTTGGGCAATTTGATGAAATTCATCATTTGTCATCATAAATACAAACTGGAATTGGAGTTAATGTAACCTTGAACGGATTTACTCAATGCACTATAATCTTGTTTGGTTCCGTGTATTCTCAAATAATCTCTACAAATTAATCCATATATATTTTCAAGATCTGGATAATTATCATATTGAGTGGTTTGAGATATAATACTATTTAAATATTCTAATACAGATTGACATTCTTTTGCTGTGAACGGTTTGTAATTCGCATTTCTATTATCTGGGAAATTGTATCCTCGATTAAAATACATTTCGTGTATAATCAATTTATATAGATTTTTCCTATATGCAGTATTTACTGCAATATTCTCTGCTTCTAGTTTACATGCATCCAAGAAATTAGTGTAATGTGTTGCATAATCTTTCGGTCTGGTACTAAATGCTAATGCTGGCGAACTAAAAGTAAATTTTTCATAGGTTAACGCATCAATTGGCTTAGATCTATTATATTTAATTCTAGCTTGGTTTAGCTTTTCATTCTTTTTACACAATGAATCCAATATCTTTTTATATTTGTATTCATGTATAATTGCAAATTTTGCACATGGATCACTGGTGCAAATTAAATTACATTGTAGTTCTTCTGGAATGAATTCAAAGAAGAAATCCATGAATTCCTTGGATGCAATAATATGCTTAATTACTGCATTATAATTATTTTGGTCAGTTAAAAATGTTTTAGCTTCAATGCTATTTCTTGCATCAAATATAGCTTTTAATATTTTTAATGATCCTCCGCTCTTTAACTCGGATATTAATTTAGTTACATTAATTTTAGTAGATGGCGGTAATACATCTCTAATGTCCCCTCCTAATTGATACAGATTTAATATATAATCCAATCTACGGGGACTAACTGAGTCTTTATGTTCTTGTGGTAAATCATTCCACCATGAAACTGCTGCTTTTGCATCAGCTTCACCATATTTTTTCTGAAAGAAATTTAAATTTACTTTATAAGGAATTTCAACTTGAATTTCAAATCTGTCTTTTTGTGCGGGGTCTATTTTATCTACATCATATGTGGAATTAGAATCCATATCGTCAGATGGATTAATAGCTGCCCAAACAAGTTTTAAGTTTTTGAATTTTTTGCCATTGATACTTTTAAATTGTATCAATTCCATTGTAGCATTACGAATTTTCTCTTTACTTCTGTTATATTCGTCAATAAAAATTGCTTCTACTTCATCTTCCGCAAAATGCTTTGGCCTAATTAAATCTAAATATGATTTTCCACTGGCTGTGTCAGTTACCTCTTTTGGTACACCAACAAAATCCACCCACGGATCTAATGTTGATCCACTAAAATACAACCATTTTAAATTATTACGTTTAAATGCATCCAGAATAATGGTCGTCTTACCAACACCATGTTTTCCCGTAAACAGCACGTTTAAATTGTTTTTTATCCAAAAATCTAATTTTGATTCTGTCATATGATATTAATTTTTCCATATCATACCTCTATAAAAATTCTCCGTCAATTTATAATAAATCCAATAGTTTTTATATAACATCCTCGTATGCAATTATAAAACTCATAGAAGCAACCAAATGTAAATTCTCACTATCATATACACGCGATACTAAATGGTTATAAATTTTACTCCGCACTGATAAAAAACATCGTTTATCAATCAGATAATTTAAGTTTTGTAATAGTTTTTTTACAATTTTCCGCTCTATATCTAATTTTGCATTCATACAATTATAAAGAAATAGAGAAAATCTCCTCCAATTCCAAAATTTATTATATCATTATCATTTGGATTGATTCGAAATCCAACACCAATATTTAACTCTTTAAGTATATTGATATGAGGTCTTAATACTACATTTTCAATTGCAAAATTGACTTTAATATTTGGATATAACTCATCAAAATAATTATTATATAAATTCAACATAATTTATTCCAAAATTTTCAAATGTCATCATTGATAACGGTAAATAAACTTCACGAAGTTTAAAATATACTTCTCCATAATATTGAGTAATTGGGTCGTTTGGATTAATATAAAATACCGGACTTATTATTTTATGTATAATAGCGTTAGTAATTGTGTTAGTTAGAGTTTCCATATACAATCATAAATAATTTCATCAATAATAGAATATTTATTTAAAGTTCCTAAATTATCAGTTATAACGATTAAATTATTTCATACTTTATATAATATACGTAAACAGATAGTGCTTTATGTACACTAATCCAAATTCGGTCATTTACTCTACGATTCATATTATAAATTATATGATGGAATCATTTTAGATAATTTATCCATGTCACTTGTAAACTTCCATGCCGGTATTGATGTCCATCTTGATCGTTTAACATTGTTATTAGCCAACAGGTTTACTTTTGACTGTATATGAGTCGTTACAACCGGTGCATCATACGATTCTTTTACAATTAGCCGGCCATTTTTATCAGCTTCTGGATATTTTGACCAATTAATGTTAGTTTTAGTAAATATCATTTCCTGCATTTCATTTGAAGATTTATTTTGTAATTCAGAATGAGAAAATAAACTCTGAGCAACCATACTTACACTGTTTCTAGAGGCGTCATTATTTCTCCAAACAAAGTAATTTATTACTTCAGTTCTATCAGGAATTATAAATACTCTACTGTCAAAATATGCTTGCGTACATTCATTAAATGCAAGTTGAAATCTTTGAATCGCAGTAGGATCAAAATTATGAGTAATAATGTTGGTCAAACTCTTCAGTCTCAGTTTATTAAACTCAGCTGTCAATATACTAGCACTTACACTACATATCTTTTGTAAATTACCATCAAACCACGCTGATGTAGTATTTTTACTAAAATCAGTAAGTAAAATACTAATTTCATCACTTTGCGTATATGCAAATACAGCACCTTGTATATGTGGTAAAGTTGCTATAATAGCATTGTCAATATCATTCGATAAATCATAATCAAATGGTTTTTTTAATTTTTTAGTATATGAATGAAAATGACAACCGTCCAGTCTCAAAATAGTGTAAGTTCGTCTCGGAACAAAATATCTATATCGATGTTCATAGTTCTCTTTCATTCTTACCGATAAATCGTCGTATTTCATATTTAGTTATTCTTTCTCGTTATATGATATTCAATCATATACATTTGTGAATATTCTTCTGATAGAAGAAAATTTTTCACTAAATATATGATAGTTGTATACTTCACGCTCTATTCTGTAATCAATTGTATCTTTTATACAAGATTCAATTTTAAAAATTGATTTAAATAAATTATCCATATTTTTTTATTATTCATTTTTATTAACTTCTTTTAAGAAAGTTCTAATTTGAGACGGCCACAAAACTACCAACCAAATTAACGCTCGTATTGTTATTTCAAAAAATTGAAAAGCACTTTCATACATATCTCTACATCTATATGTGGAATATCCAACTAAACATATAGATATAATAATTGATATAATCATATATATTTGAATTGATACAATTACATATTCCATAAATTATTTATAAACTCTACCAATTGTATTTTCGTCGAACCCCATTTTCTTTATCATTTTCATTAACATGAAAATAGATATATAACCCGGTCTGAATCACCAATAATAAAATGATATATACAATATATGACCATAATGGTGGTTCGATTGAAATATAATCAAATTTAGACCAATCTTTGATTAAATAATTTTTTCTAACTTCTGCTTCTATTTTAGATAGAAAGTCTTTATTATAAAGTTTATTTTCTGTAAAAATAGATTCTATGTTTCGTTTAACAATTTCTTTTTCTGTCCAACCAAAACATTTTACCCACTCCACAATAGGTCCACCAGCAAAAGCAATAACTAAATCATTTTTCTTTCCACCAAGCCATTTTGCTTGTTGATATTCACCATATTCTCTCGGTGTTCCAGTTGGAAATCCAACAAAAATAAGGTTTACTTTCTTTACCGGTCCCAATTTAGCATTTAATTGATCGAATGATAACAAATTAAAGTAATTGCGGGAAATCCCCAACAATCGATCAGATCTAAACATATCTGTATTTTTAGGATATTCATATACAAGTATATTTGTGGGAACTTTAACAAAGGAAAATACTGTGGAATTCGCTTTTAACCTGTTTTCAAAGGATCGACTTTCAGTTACAGGTTCAATCCAACCAGTTCTATTTTCACTAAAATAATCGTATGGATCGCCTTCCAACATGTGTGATGCATGCGCCATTGTAGTTCTGTCTCCTTTTACTCTAACGGAATCTTTAAATTTATTAGTGATATAAATATATTTCGATTTTATAATATCTACATCCATAGATAATGTAGTTTCTGCATGCCATTCTTCATCATGCCATCTAGTATGAGAATCATATCCATCGAAAACCTGTCTACTTTGTTCTTTTCCATTCGCATCTGTATAATACTCTGTTCTATATCTTTCAGTTTCGTAATATTCTTTCCATTTTGGTATATATCTGGCAGAAATAACTTGGCCGGACCATGTTTCTGTGTCTCCAATTTGGGAGTTAATAACATACGCATGCATTGCCCCGGCCATTATTAATGCAATCAACGCAGAAATTAACCATTCCTGCCATATTACTGTTTTTGTTTTAAGAAACAAAAAACCGCCGATACAAATCGGCAGTAATGCTAGAATCCAGAAAATATACATATTTATATTTTGTTATTAACTGTTATTTTTTGTTAAACAAATCAGTATCATCGTCTTTACCACTTTTAAATGCATCTTCAGTTCTTGTACTTGTAACAATTACAATATTAATCGGGGGTCTACCACCACAAATAATTGAACTTGGAAACAAAGTTAAACAATTGTTATGTTCTCTACTCAAATCCAACAATTCTTTCTGTCGCATCTTGAATCCATCCCTCTGAGCAACAATAATATTCATTAATTGTTTAAATAAAGAATTATCAACATTAGGAACAGCTTCCTTTACCCACTTAACAATTGCTTGATTATCTCCAACTCCACTTCTTCCTTGTGCATATCCATTAAAAATCTCCATTAAACTTGATCGATCTTTTTCGGCCACACTGGCAGTTTGTGAAATGGTTTTCCACATTGCATCCATTTCATTTTTATTGTCAGTTTGCTTTGCAACAATCGTATTTCTCAATCTAATTTCTGCATTTGAATACGAAAAATACATTGTAACCAATGTAAGTCCAATTACACATACACACACCACACATACAATACTAATTATAAGTTTATTCATATTTTTGTTTATTCTGTTTTTTGTGTTTTTACTAACTTTAAATTGAATTTATAAGTTCATTGGAAATCAAATAAAATTGCATATCCACGTCATATCCAATCGAAAGAATATTTACTGATTCTATATATTGGAATTGCCCTATTTTTGTTATAGTTTCCTCAAATGGAGGAATAATAATTATTTGAAAATTCATTTTATTATACTCAATTACATCTATTATATATTTCTCATCATCCATATAGTCTGATTATGACAATTAAATATATGTCTTACCACAGTTGCAGCTAATGCTTCACGAATAGTTTCGCGTGTATTGTCAATTTCGCATAAACTATCCTGTATTTTGTACATAACATTACATTCTATTTGTTCCAATTCATTACGAATATTGTTTTTCATATGCTATATGATGCCATACAAGTACATGTATGTCAACTCAAACTAAATATAATTTCATTAAAATGATTACACATTAAATTATAATATGTGAATTCGGCGAATGTCCGCATGTATAATTTATTTCTAATACTCAAATAGTGTTCATTTGCATGTATAATGTCATCGATAATTTTGGCATTAAAAATTCGTGGAAAATTTTCATATACCAATATATTAGATTTATTGTTGGCAAATTCTTGAGTCATAATTTTTCTTATGTTATATATTCCCAAGGCGAAATAAATAGATATAAATGCAAAACAAACTCAATTGAAGCAATATAAGGTATTCGGTCTTGAATTACTTCCCAATTTTCTATATGTATAATTGAATATGTGACGGGAATACGCTCCCATAATAATGGATTGTCATTGTGATAAAAATTCTTTATTCATATAGAATGCATTAAATCCTCCACAACATCAAAAAACATATATTCATAATTTCTAATAGATAGAAGAATAATATATTCCGGTTCATGTTTAAATCCAATATTATTGATTATGAATTGATGTGGAAATTTATCATACCGAAAAATATCTTCAAACATCATATATCAAATTATTTAAATTTTCAATTAGTTCTCTCATTTCTAGAAATATTGGTTCTTCAACAAGTAATACAGTTATATATATTTGATGTTTTTTTAAATCAAAATTAAAATGTGTATTTGCAAATTCACGCGGCATATATTCTCTATATAATATATTATATCCAATATTAAAATCTTTTTTCATATTATATAATCATACATACTATCAATATGTGTATACATGGGATATTCTATACGAAGTATAAATGAATGTATTTGTTCAAGGTCAGATGAAAATATATATAAATCTGTACATGACTTTATAAATGAGTGTTCAAACAAACTCGGAAACGATTCATGTGATAATGGATAACCATCAAATTCAGCTTTATTCATATAAAAATATAATCACATAATTCTATATATATGTCTGAAGTGTTCATTCTCAGTTTATGAATTATAAATACTTCATTATCATGATATGTATTAATATGCCAATTTAATATTTTAGACATATTTAAAGGAAATTCGTTTAGTTTATAAAATTTAAATTCCATATATATAAAAAAGTTCTAGTGAAATATCCATTAATATATTATATCCAATATTAAAATCTTTTTTCATATTATGATGGAATCTAACATATCTCCAATATATAGATATATTCTATATCTAGAATATTTGAATGTTGAGTCGTATAAAATATATCGAATTTTTCAAAATTTACATGTCCATTGAAATTTAATTCGATAAACTTTTTTGAAAATCGTTCTAATATAAGAATATTGTCTCCAGTGTTAAAATCTTTTTTCATTTTCGCAAATCCGGCCCAAACATAAAACTCATTAAAATAGATTCCAATTGAAATTGTGAACCAATAATCATGTAATATTCACTTATTGTAAGTGGAAATTCTATATTAGAAGTTATACAAAAATTAGTTGTATAATTTTCATATATTAATTTATTACTACGTGTATTTTCAAATATCATATATCAAATTCTTGAAATTTGTTTACAAACCCGGCAAATCCGTCTTGTTCAACAGTTTCAATTTTTTTGTGATAATGATACATCCACATCTTTTTACGAGTTTCAGATGGAAGCGTTTTTAAATCTTCATAATGAGCATGAACATTTGATTTATAACCCGGATAAGTTTCACAATCATGGAAAATTACATCTGCCAAATCATAAAACGCACGCAATTGGTATGGACAAAATTGTGTGTCAGTTGTAATAAATGTTGTTTGTTTTGTTGTTTTAATCAACAATCCATATGAATTCTTGAATATAAATCCACTCATTACATGAATGGTCTGTACAGGTGTAAATTCCGCTCCTTCCCATGTAAATGATCTATTTTCTGGAACTGGAATACATTCAAAATAATCTGTAAGATGCATTACTTTTCCTTCGACAGATTGTAGTCCACCTTTTAATGAAGAATTCCATAATTCTTCCATTATAGATAATACTGAATACATTTTCGGTTTAATTTTCTGTTTATTTTCGTCCAGTTTAGGAAGAAAATATCGCATGAAAGCTAACCATTCCAATCCTCCAATGTGGTCAGCATGTAAGTGTGATACCCAAACAGCATCTAAATCAGTCGCTGGTTTGTTTAACTCTCCGTTATAAATATATTGAAAACTTGTTCCACAATCTATTAAAAATTCTTTACCAGAATCAGATGTTATTAACATGTTTGAATTTCCAACTGAAATTGGAGCAAATGCTCCTCCCACTCCTAAAAATTTTAATTTCATATATTATTCAGTATTTTTTTTACTATTCTTTTTTTAGAAATACTTAATGATCCTAAAAATTCCATTCTACGTTAGTAACGGTAGTCTACTAACATTATAAAGTCAAGTGTTTTAATTTTTCTATTGAATATAGAATTTATTATATAATTAATCGCGCAATTGAAGATTTAATTGAACATGTGTACCAGTCATTTCAATTCTTAAAGATTTATCTAAATTCATAAATTATGATTGATTATCTAGTTGATTATATAATTGATCATTTAATTGACTATATAATTGACTATGTACTTGATTAAATAATTGATTTCTCAACAAAGAGTTACCTAAATTCATAATTTATAATTAATTGATTACGTAATTGATTATGTAATTGAATATCTAATTGAATATTTACTTGATCACGTAATTGATTATATAATTGACTATGTAATCGATAATATAATTGAAGACTTAAAGATTTACCTAAATTCATAAAATATTAATATAATATTAATTCAATCTGATTTAGCATAATTGTGTCTAATAGTATATAAAATTATTGCGGATGTAGATCCTACATTAATAGATCGTACACTACCGTATGCCGGTAATGTAAGAATTTCGTCCACATTATCTAAAATTAGATCACTTAATCCAGCTTGTTCTTCTCCAAATACATAAATAGAATTTTTGACAGGAGTATAAGTTGGAATGAAATTCTTGGTCTTAGACACATATTTCGGAATATTGTTTTCTACAGCAACGATACGTAATCCAAGTTGCTTACAAGCATCAATAAAATCTTGTTCTGATTTATAATGTGTCATTGGGGTATAATTATGTGTTCCAACTGAACCACGGCGATCCCAATCACGCTTTCCGCCAACATAGAATACACCTTTAAATCCAAAGAAATTGGCATTTCTTACAAGTGTACTCAGATTATAATCACCATGAACATGAATCATGGCAGCATATTGATCTATTGCACAGTTAGTGCAATAGTGTTTAATTTCCTCAACGGTCATTGTTTGCATGAACTCATGCACATTATATGTATTTTGATTTAATGTCATTGTACGAATCTACCACATACACATTATGTTGTCAAATTTTTTGAAAACTGATAATATCACAATTCAGAAATATAAAACATCATAACATACAAATCATCGCCAAACTCATAGACTGTATTTATATCAAAAAAACATTCCCATATTGACTCTATTGTATATGAACAACAATTATTAAAGACTGCAAAGCCCGGTTCTTCAACTAATGAGTGTATGTTTATAATCATGTTTTCTAACATTATTTTAATGTAAATTACACAAAAATGTATTTATATATCAATTAGATTGTTTACCGTCAGAATATCCCACACGTACAGTGATATATTTTGTCCTACTATTCTATGGATTAAAATTCTATCATCATGCTCTACAAACACATTACTATCCAAAATTATGGATGAATAAGTATCATGTACTATATTATTTAATAAGGCTGCTAATGATATTTTACCGTGAAAGTGTCTACTATAATTTATTTTCATACTATGACGCCCCTAATATCTAAAAATGAAGTATTCAAATTATCTATCATATATAAATATGTAGAATTATACAATTTCTCAACATCCGACCTCGATAGATTTTTATAACAGTCATAATCGACAATTGGACCTAATATAAGGCGTTTTGAATCTGTTATAAATTTCATATTCTTGGTTTAGAAAAATTCAATAAAATCGTGTATGTTTATATATAATATAATTTGAGATATCAATATGGAAGGCATGTTCATTCTATCCAAATATGATATTTCTAGATTAGAATATTCAAACCACGGACTCGATACAAAATTGCGATGCGTATATCTAATCTTCATATTTTTTAAAGTATATTTTCGTTAATCATTTCTAGTAATTCAATAAATGAACCGGCGTCATGAAAAGAATTTCCTATATATATATCTATTCTATCAGACCACGAAATTATATTGCAATCATGATTTTCAATAGTACAATATCCAGAAAGATGAGTAATAGTAAAATTCATTTTTATATAATATTATATGTAATATTCAAAGTCATGATAATTTGTTCAATGGATAAATTTATATAAAGTATAGTATTTTCCCAAATTTTCAATTCTTCTGAAGACGGGACTTGGTTAGTATCGTGTAATATAGATATACACAAATCGTGATCTACTTGTATTTTCATATTAGATTAAAACAGTATATATTGAATCTAAGATTTCATCTATATTAATATTGTTATTGATATTGAAAAAGTTCCAAATTATGGTATCATTCTCAGTTTTAACATATGTGAGTACATACAGCGAGCCTATAAATTCATGTTCTAGGGGTTCAATTTTCATACTATGAAGGTAGTAATATCTAAAATTCTATTCATGTCCCATGAATATGTTTATGTTTGATATTGACATACTAAATTAGAGACTTCTTTAACAATATCATGTTTTTTATTGGCGTATAGCCCGCAAGAATTAAATGAATTAAATTCCAATAACCAACAATTTAAATCAGAATCTTGAGCAATATCAACTGCACATATATCTGCTGGAAGTTTGCCGTTTTTGATTATATCATTCACAAGATCAATTGCTTGTCTTGGAGCACCATATACATGGGTTCTTTGTTTTTGATATACATACAAACTATAACTAATTATTTTCTCTCTGGATACTATAAATCTCCATTCTCCGATAATATTCTTTGGCGTACTAACAACAACAATAGTATCATCACTAACATTATATCTAACATTATCTTCTCCAAATTTATCAAAATCCTGTAAATCTAATAATTGTCCAGTGAAAGTTTTATCGCCGGAATCTGGTCGAATGAATATTAGTGCTTCTTTTCCAAATTTAGCATAAATGTCCCATTTTGTTTCTTTTAATTCTTTTAGGGTTAAGAATTGATGTTTATCATTGAATAAATATTTCAAATGATTTGGGTAATAAGAACTACATAGAAAATCTTCGTCTTCACCAAATATAACAGGTGAACATGTAGATAAATGTTTTTTAACCAAACAAGCCATATTTATGCTTCCCATAAATATGACTTTTTGATTTTCTATATTTATATTTTGGTATTCAAATCCAGTCTTGCGATCCATGTATATGAGTGGATATTGTAATTCTCTAATGGCATTGACTAATTGCTTTACGTCATCACCATTAGAGAAATTTTCTACAATCCATGTAGGACTTGTGTTCATAAATCTTTTATAGACGCTGTATCCAAATGTTTGAGTAGATATGCTTCACACAATCTATATTTGTCGTAAAGATTGCCCGGTTCCAAATCAGACATATTATGTTTTAAATCTGCAAATTTAACAAATATAGCAATATGTGATCCCAAAATATCATCTAAATATCTAATAATATCAGTATTTTTTGATACCCTAGTTAATTTAAACACAGCTGTTCTGATTTTATTGTTTTCAACAATGTCATAACCAGCTTTATCAAGCATTTCTTGCAAATCTTCTTCTCTGTATTTTGTATCTTCAATCACATCATGTAAGAATGCCGTTGCTTTGATTAATTCAACAATATCTTTGACAGAATCCTTTTGTTCTTGTGTAACCGTTCTTAAGCTATCATATTCAAATTTCCAATAATAGAATTCTTTTTCTGCAAGATCTGCAACGTGAATTGGATGTGTAATATACTCCAATTTTTCTCCGGTCAATGTTTTATTTTTTCTAAATTGACCTTTATGTGCGTTTGTTGCAAATTCCAATACAGCATCTAATCTAGTATTCATATAATTATTTATCAATTACATCACAATTATTGTAATCAACTCTCGCATAATTAGGAACTCCCAATCCTGTAAGTGCGTTGTACAAAAATGTGACTTTTTTGTTAATCCATTTATCTTTCTCAAGTAACATTTTCTTACCGTATTTTAATCCGCCCTTTAAGGTCGAATTAAATTCTTTACCTTCCCAACGTAGCCTAATGATCGCTCGTTGTCCAGTTCCTTCTGTAATGTCGATAATCACACCTTCTGCATCATCTTCCGGTTTAATCTTCAATAAATCTTTTGTTCTCTTGTATTGATACTCAGATTTTAAGTTGCGTAATATTCCACCTTCATGTCCTTCATCAATAAATGATGCATATTTTTCATCCAGTTCAGATTGAGATGTTACCCGGAACGTTTCCACATGTTCTATATATTTATATCCTTTGATATTATCATCAATCCATTTCTTTCTGACTTCATAATCTTCTGTTTGATCTAAACCGGCAAAATCATGTCCGTCATAAATATAAAATTTAACAATTTGTTCACTCGTTTTTAGAATTTCATCCGTTATATTTTTTGTTTTACGTACAGTAGAAATTAATTCGTTAAGATTTTCTCTTAAATCATAATTAAATAATTCTCCGTCTAATACTGCATCTGGATGTTTTTCAAAGAATGGAATAAGAGATGCGTTAATATGTGGAATAGTCATCCATGTTTCACCAGTTCTAGATTTTGCACAATCTTTAGTAATTGTACATCGAACACCATTAAACTTAATCTGAAGTCCCCATGTTCCCTTTGTTAAATCTATTTTGTCTTTATAATCTACATATTTTTTGGCTCGCATTGGCTCCTGATATTCTATTTCATCAATTTTAGATAAATTATCAGTGTGTCCAGTTTTTAACTGTTTCTTATACTTAGATTCAACTTCCCGTTCAACTTGAATTGCTAATGAGGTTTCATTGGTTTTTCCAATATTTTTCTGTTCAGCATTTACCCAATCAGAAATAACAATTTTACCACCATGAACACCATGATGC
>CAZFKS010000011.1:0-33505 GCA_964519725.1 uncultured Gammaproteobacteria bacterium | reverse complement strand
GTGGGCTGCAACTCGCCCACATGAAGCTGGATTTACTAGTAAACGCGCATCAGCCACGGCGCGTTGAATACGTTCTCGGGTCTTGTACTCACCGCCCGTCACACCACGAAAGTTGGCAATGCCCAAAGGCTCCTTACGGGGACTAAGGCAGGGTCAATGATCAGGGTGAAGTCGTAACAAGGCATCCCTAGCGGAAGCTGGGGATGGATCACCTCCTTTCTGGAGTTAATTTCCGGTAACGGAATTACACTTTAAGAACAACTATTGGATGATTCGCGCCCTTCGGGGCATTGGTTTCTTGTCACATTTATATCGTGAACAGCTTTAAAAAAAATCTCCCACTTTTTCCGTGGGAGATTTTTTGTTTTTTAGAAAAAATGTCAGCCTTATCCACCTTGACTGATTGCTCTAAACTGATAGTATAGAAACACAAATCAATCATTTTATGAATACAAATTTTGATCGCATTTTTTCTTTAGCTAAAAAGAGTAATAGTCGACTGGTCGTGTTTGATAAAACTGAAGGTGATCATTTTGTCGTGCTTGGTATTGATGATTTTGAAGGTTTACTAGGCAATCCAAGTACAAATAATAAGCCAGAACCAAAACCGCAATTACCGGCTACACCAGCGGAAGTAAAGGCTGAACCAAAAACTGAATCTGAACACTTTATTGATTCAACTCGCGCTGAAGATGAGGCTCTGCTCCAAAAATTAAATGAACAAATTGCTGAGTGGCGCCGAGATGAATTAGCCAAAGCAGCTGCTGCAATCGAAGCTCCACAAGAACCAGTAGTTGAGCTAGAACTGCCACCAGAACCAGTTAAAAAACCAGTTCAGCCAATTACGATTCCAGTTACGGTTGAACCTGAACCAGAAGAAAAGTGGCATAAGCTGGGTGATGTGTTGGCGGGTAGTAGTTTGGGTAAAGTAAGTTATGAGCCACTTGGAGAACAGGGGATTAAGCCCCTAATTCAGGAAGAAACTGTCGAATACGCTGAACCTGAGCCACTAAATGATGATCCAGTTTTTCTGGAAGAGCCATTAGGCTAGTTATACCCACACTATCCCCACCAGGGGCTCTTGACGAAGACGGGTAGTTTCGATATAATCACGGGGCAATTTAGCAAAAAACTGCTCTGTTAACTTGTTTTATCAAGTTTGGCGAGCAATTTATTTATTTTTTCTAGTATCGCTGGTTAACAAAACTCTGCTGGGACACCCCGCGCAGGTGCGATATAGTCATTCGTATGGCAGAATTTCAAAGAACCAAGCCACACGTGAATGTTGGTACCATTGGTCACGTTGACCACGGTAAAACCACCACCACGGCGGCCATTTTGAAGGTAGCGGCCGCTCATGGCATGTCCGCTGATCTTAAGGAAGTAGGAGACCTTGATAAGGCCCCTGAATCCAAAGCTCGTGGTATTACCATTTCAACCGCTCACGTTGAATACGAAACCGCTAATCGTCACTACGCTCACGTTGACTGTCCAGGTCACGCTGACTACGTAAAGAACATGATTACCGGTGCCGCTCAAATGGACGGTGCGATCCTCGTAGTATCAGCCGCTGATGGTCCAATGCCTCAGACTCGTGAACACATTCTCTTGGCTCGCCAAGTAGGTGTACCTTACATTGTTGTTTACCTCAACAAAGTTGATCAAGTTTCTGATCCAGAACTTATCGACCTCGTTGAAGAAGAAGTTCGTGATCTCCTCAAGAAGTACAACTTCCCTGGCGACACTACTCCAGTAGTACGCGGTTCTTCACTTAAAGCTCTTGAAAATCCATCAGACGAAGCGGCTTCAAAGCCAATTCTTGATCTTCTCAAGACTTTGGATGAATATATCCCAACTCCAGAACGTGATCTTGATAAACCATTCTTCATGCCAGTTGAAGACGTCTTCTCAATTGAAGGTCGTGGTACCGTAGTAACTGGTCGTATTGAACGTGGTCGTGTTAAAGTTGGTGATGAAATCGAAATCGTTGGTATGCAAACTGATACCATGAAGACCACTGTGACTGGTGTTGAAATGTTCAACAAATCTCTTCAAGAAGGTATGGCCGGTGATAACGCTGGTATCTTACTCCGCGGTACTAAGAAAGACGAAGTAATGCGTGGTATGGTTTTGGCTAAAACTGGTTCAATCAAGGCCCACACTGAATTCGAAGCTGAAGTTTACGCTTTGACTAAAGAAGAAGGTGGACGCCACAAGCCATTCTTTAATGGCTACAAACCTCAATTCTACATTCGTACCACTGATGTAACCGGTGACATTACTTTGCCAGCTGGCACTGAAATGATCATGCCTGGTGACACTGCGAACCTTAAGATCAAACTTATTGTTCCAGTTGGTATCGAAGAAAAGATGCGCTTCGCGATCCGCGAAGGTGGCCGCACTGTAGGTGCTGGTGTAGTAACAAAAATTATTGCCTAATAATAGCAAGCCCTCCCTGAGAAATCGGGGAGGGCTTCTGCTCTTTAATGCACTTTATTTATGACAGCCAAAGTAAAAACAGAAACAACTGAACAAACTGGTGGGCCGAAAATGCGGATCAAGATCAAAGCCTACGACCACAAGATCATTGATATTGCAACCAAAACTATCATGGACACTGCTGAACGTAACAGTGTAACCGTGGTTGGTCCAGTACCACTCCCAACACACATCCAAAAGCTTAGTGTGAACCGGTCAACGTTTATCAATAAGACTGCTCAAGAACAGTACGAAATGCGTACTCATAAGCGTCTCATTGATATCTTGAACCCAACCCCAAAAGCCATGGATGCGCTCATGAACTTGAACCTCCCAAGTGGTGTGGATTTGGAAGTCAAAATGCTCTAGGTTTTGGCCTTGACAAAGATACAGAAATAGAGTACACTAGCGACTGATTACAGAAATTGTTCACTGACCTTAGCTAACGCAGATAAGATCCTACGTGGAAAACATCTGAAGCAGCCAAGCTCAGTCATAGGTGAAAAATTGATAAAATTCAGCTAAATTAAGCCAAAATATCGTCTAACGACTTGGCTAGAAGGTAAAAGCAAGAGCCCCCTGGCTCCTCTGACTTTCCTTCTAGTTTTTTATAACCTGAAATTAGAAAAGCTAAAGGCCCTGCTATGAAATTCATTCTTGGCAAAAAAATTGGCATGACACAGGTGTTTCTCGACAACGGTACTGTTGTTCCAGTCACTCGTGTCCAAGCCGGACCATGCGTTGTAACGCAAGTTAAGACAAAAGAACATGACGGAGTAAATGCCGTTCAGTTTGGTTTTGATAAGCAAAAAACTTTCCGCTTATCTAAACCAGCTCAAGGACATGTTGAAGCATTAAACTGGGAACCGGGCGTAACTGTTCGGTTTTTGCGTGAAGTTCCAGCCACTGAAGCCTCAACTTTAAAACGCGGTGATGTTTTTACTGCCACCACGTTTGCAGTTGGTGATAAAGTTTCAGTTGTAGGCACTTCTAAGGGTCGCGGCTTCCAAGGTGTTGTTAAACGCCATGGTTTTGCTGGTGGTCCAGCCACTCACGGTCATAAGGATAACCTCCGTATGCCTGGTTCTATTGGTGCAGGTGGTGTACAACGCGTTTTCAAAGGTATGCGCATGGGTGGTCACATGGGTGATGCGCAAATTACCGTCAAGAATTTAGAAATTGTAGTGGTAAAAGCTGAAGATAACGAACTTTGGATTAAAGGTGCAATTCCAGGTGCCCGCAATGGTTTGGTGCTCGTAAGTACTGATATTGGTGAAGTTACGGTTGATCACTCTATGACTGCGCCAAAAGCAGACGTAGTTGAAGTAGCCCCAGCCGAATCAATGCCAGCGGAAGAAGTAGCTGCTCCAGTCGAAGCAGTGGAAGCACCGGTTGAAGTAACCGCTGAAGAAACCAAGTAATCCATATGGCAAAAGTAAAATTATTCAACTCAAGTGGTGCCGAACAAGGAACAGTCGAATTAGCTCCAGCTGTATTTGAAGTGGCTCCAAAAATTGCTTTAGTGCACCAAGTATTTGTGGCCCAAACTGCTAACGCTCGTGAACCATGGGCTGACACCAAAGATCGCAGTGAAGTTCGTGGTGGTGGTAAAAAACCATGGAAACAAAAAGGGACTGGTCGTGCTCGTCACGGTTCTATCCGCTCTCCAATTTGGAAGGGTGGTGGTGTGACTTTTGGTCCACTCTCTGACCGCAATTACACTCAAAAGATCAATCAAAAAATGAAAGTGCAAGCAGTGCGCATGTGTTTGTCAGACAAACTGGCTGAAGGTCGCTTGTCAGTAGTTAGTGAATTTCCAACCGAAGCTAAAACTAAGAATTTGAGTAAGCTTCGCGCGGCTTTACCAAACGCTGGTCGCTCACTTCTGATTTTGACTAATGGCAAAGATGAGTTAGTGATGAAAGCGGCTGCTAACCTTATTAAGGTTGATGTAATGCGCGCGAGTGATGTGACTGTAGTTGACTTATTACAACACTACGCAGTGGTGGCTAGTGAAGCCGCAGTTCGTGGTCTTGAAAAACGTTTAAAGTAATCATATGGCCGCTCTAAAGAAAACAACTAAGGAAACCAAAGCTGTAACTGAAACCACTGGTGCTAAAAAAACTGGCCCAGGCGCTGCTTACCGTGTTTTGGTTCGTCCATTACTCAGTGAAAAGAGTGCTCGTGGTGAAAAACGTGGTCAATACACTTTTGCCGTTAATATTAAAGCTACTAAAACTGAAATCATCCGCGCGGTTGAACAAGTGTATGGTGTTAAACCAGCCTCTGTTCGTACCTTGGTAACTGAAGGTAAAATTGCTCGGTTTGGTATGTCACTTGGTCGCCGCAAGACTTGGAAAAAAGCCATTGTGACTTTACCAGAAGGTAAGACCATTTCTATTCACACTGGTGTCTAGTCTGAATTTATCCGAATATGTCAGTCAAACTATACAAACCAACCACTAACGGCCGCCGCCAAGCTTCAGCGCCAGATTTTTCTGACCTGACTAGTCGCAAGCCAGTTAAGTCATTGGTGCGCGTACTGAAGAAAAATTCAGGCCGCAACAACCAAGGTATTATTACTGTTCGTCACCGTGGCGGCGGAGTTAAACGCTTGTACCGCGACGTTGATTTCAAACAAGTAAATTTTGATGTTACTGGTACCATTAAAACTATTGAATACGATCCAAACCGTGGCGCACGCGTGGCTTATGTTGAATATGCTAACGAAGCCAAAGCTTATGTGATCGTACCACAAGGCATGAAAGTTGGTGACAAAATTATGTCATCAAACAAAGCGATTGAATCAAATGTTGGTAACCGCATGCCACTGGAATTTATTCCAACTGGTTTGTTTGTTTACAACATTGAACTTACTCCAGGCAAAGGCGGCCAAATGGTGCGCGGAGCTGGAGTTGGTGCTCAACTCCAAACGGTTGAAGGTCGTTACGCGCAACTGAAAATGCCATCTGGTGAAGTACGCATGGTGTTGAAAGAATGTTTGGCTTCAGTCGGTCAAGTTGGTAACACTGACCACAAATTAGTTCGTCTTGGTAAAGCTGGTCGTATGCGCCTTAAGGGCTGGAGACCAGTGGTACGTGGTAAAGTGATGAACCCAGTTGATCACCCACACGGTGGTGGTGAGGGTCGTAACCCAATCGGTCTCAAAGGTGGTCCTAAAACTCCATGGGGTAAAAAAGCCTTGGGTATTAAGACTCGCCGCACTAAGGCTAGCGACAAATTAATTTTGGAGCGCCGCAACCGTAAGAAGAAATAATTATGTCACGAAGTTTGAAAAAAGGGCCTTTTACAGACCCAAAACTCTTGGCCAAGGTCACCAAAGCCAAGGAAACTAATGACCGCAAAGCCATTAAAACTTGGTCACGGTCTTCAACTATTACCCCAGAAATGGTGGCCATGACTTTTGAGGTTCACAATGGTAAGAATTTTATTCCAGTATTTGTGGAAGAAAACATGGTTGGTCACAAGCTTGGTGAATTTTCACCAACCCGCAAATTCATTGGTCACGGTGGTAAGATGGCTAAGGACATTGGTAAAGCTGCCGCTGCTTCTGCAGCTCCAGCTGCCGCTGCTCCAGCCAAAAAGAAATAATGATTCGGTATGATGCAAACAACAGCCAAACTTAACAATCTCCGAATGACCCCACGTAAGGTTCGTCTTTTGACCGACCTCATCAAAGGGATGAAAGCCACTGAAGCGGCTTTGCAATTAGAATTTTCAACTAAGCACGCTTCACGCCCAATTTTAAAACTCCTGCGTTCAGCCATGGCTAATGCCACACACAACCACAAGCTTGATGTGCAAACACTGGTAATTTCAAATGTGGTGGTTGATGCTGGTCAAACCTTGCACCGCTGGATGCCACGCGCCATGGGCCGGGCCACTCCAATCCGCAAGCGGAGTTCTCAAATTACTTTGACCCTGACTGGTGAAGCAGCCGTTAATGCTGCCTCAGAAGACACTAAATAATATGGGACATAAAGTACATCCAAAAATTCACCGCATGCCAGTTTTGTTCCCTTGGACTTCCCGCTGGGTAGTTAAAGAGAACTACGCTGACACGCTCCGCGAAGATATTTTGATTCGTGAATACGTGGCTAAAAAAGCCAAAGATGCGCAGATTGACTCTGTGTACATTGAACGCAGTGCGAAAAACCTCACTGTGACTATTTTCGCTGGTAAGCCTGGCGTAATTATTGGTCGCGGTGGTCAAGGCCTTGACGTCATGCGCAAAGACATTGAACGTCAATTCCTCAAAATGCGTCTTAAGGTTAAATTAAATATCCAAGAAGTTGGTAACCCATCACTCTCAGCTCAAATTGTGGCTGAAGGAATTGCTAAAGATTTGGAAGGCCGTTTACCATTCCGCCGCGTGATCAAACAAGCCATGGAACGCGTGATGAAAGCTGGTGCGCAAGGGGTGAAAATTTCACTCTCTGGTCGTTTGAATGGTGTGGAAATTGCGCGTCAAGAAAAAATGGCCCAAGGTAAAATTCCACTTATCACTCTCCGCAGTAATGTTGATTACACTCACGTGACTGCCCAAACCTTACAAGGTTCAATTGGGGTGAAAGTGTGGATTTACCAAGGTGAGTCATTTGAACGCATTGATAAATTGGCCAACGTGAACCAGACTGCTAGTTCAACTAAGAAAACTGCTTAATTTCATTCGTATGTTGTTACCTAAAAAAGTAAAACACCGGAAATGGCACAAGCCTCGCCGCCGCAACATTGGTGTGGCGAGTCGGACAACGACTGTTGCCTTTGGCAGTTTTGGTCTTAAAGCCATGGATCACGCTTGGGTCACTTCTCGCCAAATTGAAGCGGCTCGTCGCGTTTTGACTCGTTACGTAAAGCGCGGTGGTAAAATTTGGATTCGCGTTTTCCCAGATCGTCCAGTTACCAAAAAAGGTAATGAAGTACCGATGGGTGGTGGTAAGGGTTCACCTGATCACTATGTAAGCACCGTTAAACCAGGCACTGTCCTGTTTGAAATGGAAGGTATTACTGAAGCACAAGCGCGTGAAGCACTGCTTGAATCAAGTCACAAGCTTCCGCTCACTGCTAAATTTGTAAAACGTGGTTAATATGAAATCAGAATTACTCAACAAACCACTAGCTGAACTTAACAAAGAATTGGCTGAAACTCGTGAAGAACTTCGCGAGGTGCGGTTCAAAGCAGCAGAAGGTCAGCTCCGTGAAGTGCACCGCGTGCGGGCCCTTCGCGCCAAAGTGGCTGAATTATCAGCCGCCATTGCTGCTAAACAGTCTAGCCCTAAAGCTGCTTAATTATGACAACTACTAAAGCCAAAAAGACGACTGCTCCAAAGGCAGCGCCTGCCAAAAAGGAAGCTACTAAAGCAGTAGTTCACCACCGCCGGTTCATTGGTACTGTGGTAAAAGTTTCAGCGGCTAAAACCATTGCTGTTGAAGTTACTCGCATTATCACTGATCCTAAATACCGCAAACAGTACAAAAGTACTGCTAAGTATTTGGTGCATGATGAAAAAAACACCGCCAAGGTTGGTGATACTGTGAATTTTGAAGAGTGCCGACCACTTAGTAAAACTAAACGCTGGCGCTTAGTTTCAGTAACCAAAGCTTAAACCACGCCTATGATTCAACACCGAAGCATGCTCAAAGTCGCTGATAACACGGGTGCCAAAGTACTCATGTGTATTCGCGTTAAAGGCGGTTTTCAAAAACGCTTTGCCATTACTGGCGATGTAATTACTTGTTCAGTTAAAGAAGCTGCCCCACGTGGTACTGTTAAAAAAGGTGAAGTGGTGCAAGCTGTGATTGTTCGCCAACGCAAAGAAATGCGCCGCAAAGACGGTACTTATATTCGCTTTGACGAAAATGCGGCTGTGATTATTGATACCAAAAACAAAGAACCAAAAGGAACTCGTATCTTTGGACCAGTGGCACGCGAACTCCGCTCTAAAGGTTTCCAAAAGATTATTTCTTTGGCTCCTGAAGTTTTGTAAACATATGAAGATTAAAAAAGGTGACATGGTTAAAGTGCTTGCTGGCAAGGACCGGAACAAAACCGGGAAGGTCGTTCAGGTTCTCGTTGGCAAGAACAACTTGGCTTATGTGGTAATTGAAGGTGTGAACAAGCTTAAAAAGCACATGCGCTCACGCCGCAATGAAGACAAAGGTCAAACAATTGAATTGCCAGCGCCAATGCCTGCCTCAAAAGTCATGGTGCTCGATTCGAAGTCTAACAAGCCAACCCGCGTTAATTACCGTTTGGATGGAAAAACCAAAGTCCGGATCGGTAAGAAAAGTGGGGAAGCTCTTTCCTAAGTAAACGGATATGCCTTCACGACTCCAAAAAACTTACACTGAAAAAATGGCCCCAGCTTTGAAAGAAAAGCTTGGTCTCAAAACTGTCATGCAAACGCCAAAGGTAACTAAGGTAGTTCTTAATGTTGGTTTTGGTCGCCACGCTAAAGAAGAAAAATACATTGATAATGTAGAAAAGACTTTGACTTTGATCACTGGCCAAAAACCCGTGCGCAATAAATCAAAGAAATCTATTTCTAACTTTAAGATCCGCGAAGGACAGGTGATTGGTGCGTCAGTAACGCTCCGCGGTCAACGCATGTACGAATTTTTAGATCGTTTGATCATGCTCACTTTACCACGTGTGCGTGATTTCCGTGGTCTTAACCCAAACAGTTTTGATCAGCTTGGTAATTACACTCTCGGCTTCAAAGAACATTTGGCCTTCCCTGAAATTACTGGAGCTGACATGGGTGATGCTATCCATGGTGTAGAAATTACTGTATGTACAACGGCTAAAAATAAAGAGCAAGGTCGTGCGCTCTTAACAGAAATGGGTTTTCCATTCCGCAAGAAATAATGAATATCTATGGCAACTCAAGCACAAATCGCTCAATCAGCTCGTAAACCAAAATTCAGCACTCGCGTTGTACGCCGCTGCTGGAAATGTGGTCGCAAGCGCGGTTATATTCGCAAGTTTAAATTATGCCGCATTTGCTTCCGGGAATTAGCGAACAAAGGGTTAGTCCCTGGTGTTCGTAAGTCCAGCTGGTAGTTTATTTGCTTACCGAAATCACTATGATGACCGATACTATTGCCGACATGCTTACCCGGATTCGGAACGCACAACGCGCCCGCAAGCCAGAGGTAGTAATGCCATTCTCAAAACTTAAACACGCTATTGCTGAACTTTTAGTGCGTGAAGGTTATGTTATGGCCGCTGAAAAAACTAATGACGCGAAAGCGCAATTAGTTGTAAAATTAAAATACACTGCCGGTAAAGCAGCGATTCAAGAAATCACTCGCTTAAGTAAACCTGGACACCGGATGTACCGCCCAGCCACTGAATTACCAACTGTACTCAACGGTTTTGGTTTGGCGATTGTTTCAACTTCACAAGGCCTCATGACTGCGGCTGAAGCCAAGAAACTTGGTGTGGGTGGTGAAGTTATTTGTTCAATTTACTAACGAAACCATATGTCAAGAATTGGTAAACAAGTTATTACAATCCCAGCCGGAGTAACTGTCTCAACTGACAATGGTGTTTTGGTAGTAAAAGGACCAAAAGGTGAACTTAAACGCCACCTTAACAAAGTGGTGACTGTGACTGTGGCTGATGGAACCGTAACCGCTAGTGTTAAAAATCCAGAGGAAAAATCTGAACGCTCACTCTGGGGTACTTGGGGCGCACACATTAAAAACATGATTGCTGGTGTGACTCAAGGTTTTAAAAAAGAATTGGAAATTAACGGGGTAGGTTACCGCGTGGCCATGCAAGGTAAAGATTTGAAACTTGAAGTTGGTTACTCACACCCAGTTATTTTCCCAATGCCAGCTGGTATCACTGCTAGTGTTGAAAAAAATCAAATTACTTTAGTTGGTTTTGATAAAGAAGTGCTTGGTAACACTGCGGCTAAACTTCGCGCAGTACGCAAGCCTGAACCATACAAAGGTAAGGGGATTAAATACACTACTGAAACTATTCGCCGCAAAGCTGGTAAGACCGCTTCTAAAGGCGCATAATTGATTTTATAATATTACTTATATGAAACGGGCACGTACGCCACAAGCAAGACGACAAAGCCGACAGGCACGCGTTCGCGCGCGCGTTAGTGGTACGGCGGAGCGACCTCGGCTCAATGTTTTTCGGAGCAATGCTGAGATGTTTGTTCAATTAATTGATGATAACCGCGGAGTCACTTTAGCTAGTGCTCACAGTAAAAATGTTAAGTCTGAAGACCGTAAAGTCGAAGGTATGGCTGGTAAAACAGCGGTTGCCTTTGTGCTTGGTCAGCGTGTCGCTGAAGCGGCTAAAGGTCTTGGTATTACCACTGTGGTGTTTGACCGCGCTGGTTTCCGCTACCAAGGTCGCGTTAAAGCTGTGGCCGAAGGTGCCCGCGCTGCCGGTCTAAACTTTTAATTTCTGCTATGGAAAAAAGTCTTGAAAACAACAACAAACGTCCAGGCCAGCAACGTGGTCAGGGCGGCCGTGGCGGTGATCGTAAGGCCCGTCCACCAAAAGAAAAACCAGAGTTTGATCAATTTATTGTTGACCTAGCTCGGGTTACTCGTGTTACCAAAGGTGGTAAGCAACTTAGTTTCCGCGCCTGTGTTTTGATCGGTGATCGCAAGGGCCGGGTTGGCTACGGTTTGCAAAAAGGTAAAGACGTGCAATTTGCGGTAAACAAAGCCGTGAACAACGCTAAGAAGCACATGATTACAATTCCACTCGTGCGTGATACTATTCCGCACCGGGTTGAAGCTAAATTCAAAGCCGCTAAAATCATGCTTAAACCAGCTCCTCGTGGTTCTGGTATTATTGCTGGTTCAGTTGTGCGCAACGTGCTTGAATTAGCTGGCGTACCAAACGCTTCAGCGAAAATGCTTGGTAAGACAAATAACAAAATTGTAAACGTTAAAGCTGTTTTTGAAGCGCTATCACGCTTTAAAATTAAAGCTAAACCAGTAGTTCATCCAGTTGAAATTGAAGCTAAAGAATTACCAATGGCTGAAAATGATGAGCAGACAACTGAAGCACCAAAAGTAGTTAAACCAGTAGCTCGCAAAAAAGCACCAGCGGCTAAAAACCACTAAATAATTTGTATGTCATTAGCTCCACACACACTTCGAACTAATCGTACAACCAGTCCACGTAAACGCGTTGGTCGTGGTAATAGTTCACAAAAAGGTACAACTGGTGGCCGAGGTATTAAAGGTCAAAAATCTCGCTCTGGTGGTCGCGGTGGTTTGAAATTGAAAGGCTTGCGTCGTGAAATTTTGAAAGCCCCAAAATCACGTGGTTTCAAGAGTTTTAAACCAGTGGCTCAAACTGTTACTTTGAAAGCTTTGAACGCGGTTGTAACTGCCAATCAGGTTGTGACACCAGCCTGGTTAGCATCTCGTGGTTTAGTTCGCAAAGCTGACCTTCCAGTAAAAATTGTCTCAACTGGTACGCTTGATAAAGCAATTACTGTCAAAGCCTGCGTGGCTTCAAAAACTGCTGCTGCCGCGATTGAAAAAGCTGGTGGTAGTCTTGTTTCCTAAAATTTAACTTCATCCTTATGATGGAAAAACTCCGGCGGATCTGGAAAACTCCAGCAGTCCGCAATAACTTGTTATTTGTTATTGCCATGCTGGTGGTTTTTCGCATCGCTGCCCACATTCCTGTTCCGGGCGTTGATACGGAAAATTTACGTCGTTTCTTAGAAGGAAACCAAATTTTGGGCCTCTTGAATCTTTTTTCTGGTGGTACCATGCAAAATTTCTCCATTGTGCTCATGGGGGTTGGTCCTTATATTACGGCTTCAATTATCTTCCAGCTCCTCACCATGGTGGTGCCTAGTCTTGAGGAATTATCTAAAGAAGGTGAGTCTGGCCAACAAAAAATTAACATGTACACTCGGCTCGCAACTGTGCCATTGGCCTTTTTGCAAGCGTACAGCATGATCAAACTCTTATCGAGTGCCCAGTACGGAATTATTACTGACCTGACTCCATTTAAAATGGTTTCAATCATGTTAACTGTGACCGCTGGCACAGTGTTCCTAATGTGGATTGGTGAATTAATTACTGAACGCAAAATTGGTAATGGTGTGTCACTCCTGATTTTTGCTGGTATCGTGGCGTCACTGCCAACGACTTTGCAAAATTTGGCCGTGAACTACACAGGTGCTGAACTTTACACTTATTTACTCTACTTGGCTTTGGCCATTGTGACCATTGTAGGCGTAGTAGTAATTAGTGAAGGCCAACGTAATATTCCAGTCAATTATGCGCGCCAAATTCGGGGTAACCGTAATTTTGGTGGGGCTAAAAGTACTTTACCGCTACGTCTAAACATGGCTGGGGTAATTCCAATTATCTTTGCCATTTCACTGATTATTTTCCCAACGTTAGTAGCTCAATTCTTTGTGAATGGGACTGGCCGCAGTGCACAACTAGCGCAATTTGTGACTCGGGTACTTAGTCAAACCAGTTGGACTTACGCGGTGCTTTATTTCTTGTTGGTAGTTGGTTTTACTTACTTCTACACAGCGATTATTTTCCAACCACAAAAAATGGCGGAAAATTTGCAGCGCCAAGGTGCCTTTATTCCAGGAATTCGGCCTGGTCATGAAACCAGTGAATACATTGGTAAAACCATGAGTTTGCTTTTGTTCCCAGGTGCTCTATTCCTTGGTGCGATTGCGATTCTGCCACTCTTAGTACAACATTTAACTGGTACTCAGCTTGCCATTGGTGGTACCAGTCTCCTCATTGTGGTGTCAGTAGCCATTGAAACAACCAAACAAATCAATGCGCAGCTGACCATGTACGAATACGACCGGGTTTAAACTTCCATAAAAGCCCTTACTAAAGGGCTTTTATAATTGGGATAAATGTGTTAAGATCAGGATATAACTGAATAAATATGGGCTTTTTCTTTGACTCACCAGAAGAGAAATATTCAATTGAACGGCACGCAATTTCCGAAGTCGAAGTAAAAAATTTTATCTCCCGCTTCCGTGCCCCTGATTTATCAACTGGTCAGGAACATTTAATTGAAGATGCAATCTTGGCCAAACGTCACGAACATGATGGTAAATTATCATTGCGCGATGTGTTTACTATTCTGCACCATAATAAATTAGAACACAAAATTAGTGAAAATGACTTGCATGAAGTCATGACGCAATTTGAACAACACTTAGGTAAGGTATGAGTAAAAAAATTATTGTTTTATTGGGGGTGCCAGGGAGTGGCAAGGGAACTCAGGCCCGGCTTTTGGCCCGGGATTTAGGCATGATTCAAATTTCTACCGGTGATTTGCTCCGTGCGCTTGAAGCTGATGCCAGTGCTGACCCAGCTGATAAGCAAAAATTAGCTGAGATGAAAGCCGGACGGTTGGTAGCTGATGACCTGATTTATAAATTAGCGTTTGCTGAAATTGAGAAGCATGTTTCAGCGGGTAAAACCGTAGTGCTTGATGGTGCGATTCGATCAGTGACGCAAGCTGAAGCGTATGATCAATTTTTTTCCGAAAAGGGTTGGGGTGACGAAGTTATGGCTCTAGAATTGACCATGTCAGATGAGCTAAGCTTGGCACGTTTGACCAAGCGCCGCGTGTGCAAAGCTTGTGGACACATTATGCCGTATTCACCAGAAAACGAAAAACTCGCGGCTTGCCCAGATTGTGGCGGTGAACTAATGGTGCGCGCTGACGACAATGAAGAGACGATTTTGAAACGGATTGCCGAACAAGGGAATGCCAAAGTGCGTCCAGTGGCTGATTATTACGCGGCCACGGGTCGTTTAATTCAAGTTGACGGTAGTCGCGATATTGCGGTGGTTGATTTAGAAGTGCGCGGAATTTTAGCAGCTTAATATGTATATTAAAAAACCTCAGGAACTAGAAAAAATTCGTGAGGGTGGAAAATTAATGGGTGAGATTTTGGAAAAATTGGTGCCAATGGTGAAACCTGGAGTTTCTGGTTTTGAAATTGATGCGGAGGCGGAACGATTAATCCGCGAGGTTGGTGGTGTGCCAGCTTTTAAGGGTTATCGCAGTCGTCGGTCTGACCCACCATTTCCAGGAACAATTTGTTTTTCAATTAATGAAGAAGTGGTGCATGGAATTCCGACTAAAGAAAAGATAATTAAAGCTGGTGATTTGGTGACGCTTGATATTGGGATGGAATATCCAGCCCCAGCGCCCCAGTATTTGGGCGCAAAAAATAAAACTGCCAAATCAGGATTTTTTACTGACACCGCTTTGACCATTGCGGTCGGAAAAGTGCCAGAGAAAAGTTTAAAATTAATGGAAGTCACCCGCCAAGCCATGGAAAAGGGAATTGCCGCAGCAAAACCAGGCAAATCTGTGGCTGACATTGGTCGCGCGATTGAAGATTTTGTACTCAGCCAAGGTGAATATGGCATTGTGGAAGATTTAACGGGTCATGGAGTTGGTCACGCTGTGCATGAAGAACCAAGCGTGCCAAATTATTATGATAAACATTCAGAAAAATGGATTTTACAACCAGGCGTGGTGATTGCGATTGAGCCAATGATTACGCTGGGCACGCACCGTGTGGACATTGCGCGGGATGGCTGGACGATTTTTACGGCTGATAAAAATTTGAGCGCACACTTTGAACACACAATTATTATTACCGAAACTGGGGCAGAAGTTGTGACGCGCCGGCCAAGTGAAGTATGAATATTTTAGGAATTGATTTTGGTACCAAACGAATTGGCTTAGCTTGGCTCCAAGCTGGGCTTGATGTGATTTTGCCGTTTGGCGTAATTGAAAATAAAGGTGAAGTAAAAGTATTGGCGGAAATTAAAAAAATTGTCAGTGCCGAGGGAATTAATGAAGTAGTAATTGGCTTACCGATTTTTGTGGATGGTAAAGATAATGAGTGGACTGAAGTGGTGAAAAAATTCAGTGAAAAATTAAAGCAAGAAATAAAATTACCCGTGCATTTGGTTGATGAACGTTTCTCTTCGCGCGCCGCTGACCGGTTGGGTGCGGATGGTGCAAGCCGGGATGAAAAAGCCGCTATGCTCTTACTCGAAAGTTATGTTAGCCATCGTCCTTAGCCGGCGTCAGGTGAGGGAATTTGATGAAATAATTTCTTTGTATACCTTTGAAAAAGGAAAAGTAGAGGCCCTGGCGCGCAGTAGTAAAAAAATTGTTAGCAAACAATCAGCTCACTTTGAACCGGGTGGGGTAATTGAATGTGCTTTAATTCCAGGGCGGGAAATTAATCATATTGCTAAAACTCAGGCCATTGATTATTTTCCGGGGTTTCGGTTGAATTTGGAAAAAAGTCGGGCCGCTGCGTACGCTTTATCTTTAATTGAGCGCGTGACACCAGTGGGTGTACCTGATAAAAACTTTTTTCGGTTTTTGCGGCGCTGGCTAGAGTATTTAGAAAAAACCACCACTGCCGCCACGCGCATGTTAGATGCGCTCGTGCTGGGATTATTAGTTTGTTTGGGTTTTAAACCAGAACTTGAGGCGTGTGTGGTGTGTGGGCGTGATCAGCGCGATATTTACAAAGAGGCTTTGTTAAATCCAACCGAAAAACCCGGTTTGTATTACGCTGGTGGAGGATTAATTTGTGCACTTGACCGAAAAATAAAAGTACAGGCTGGCGAACAAGTGGTGGATCTTGGGCTCACTGAATTAAGTGGTCTTCAAGCTCTGATGTCTGAAGATTGGAAAATTGCGGCCAAATTTAATTTAACTGAAACTGAGGAAAAAACTTTGCACCGATTGGTGTTTGAGTTTTTGCGGTACCAAGTTGAGCTACCGCTCCGTGATTGGGGGAGGGCTTGATTTTTTCGATATTTTAGATTAGGATACAAAAAGTATTCAAATAAATTTTCCCTGATTTTTATGTCAGTTGTTATGATCAGTAAAATTGCGCAAAGCGTTGGCCAAGAAGTAACCCTCCAGGGCTGGCTTTATAATATTCGTTCATCTGGTTCGATTGCATTTTTGGAAGTCCGTGATGGTTCTGGCTTTATTCAAGCGGTGGTTTCTAAGGAAAGCGTGTCAGCTGACATGTGGGAAAATGTCCAAAAATTAACCCAAGAATCATCACTCAAAGTAACTGGTTTGGTCTCTAAACACCCAAAAAAGGAAAATGTTTTTGAACTACAAGTGACTAGTGTTGAAGTGCTCCAAATTTCCCCAGAATATCCAATTGCCCTCAAAGATCATGGTCCAGAATTTTTATTTGATAATCGCGACTTGTATTTGCGCGCCAAAACACCATGGGCTGTGATGCGTATTCGTGACCAAGTCTTTTTCTCGATTGCGAATTTTTTCCGTGAAGAAGGTTTTGTGCGGTTTGATACGCCAATTTTGCAACCAACTTCTTGTGAAGATACCACTCAATTATTCCAACTAGATTATTACGGTGAACCAATGTATTTGACCCAATCTGGTCAACTGTACAGTGAGGCCGGAATTATGGCGCTTGGTAAAGTCTATGATTTTGGGCCAGTTTTCCGCGCGGAAAAGAGTAAAACTCGCCACCACTTGTCAGAACTTTGGATGATGGACGCTGAAGCCGCATTTGCTGATCAAGTAGCCAACATGGATACTGAAGAAAAAATGGTAAAACGGATTGTCAAAGATGTTTTGGAAAATTGTACGGAAGAATTAAAAATTTTAGAACGTGATACTACGCTATTACAGCGCGTGGTAAATGAACCATTCTTGCGCTTTAAACACCGCGAAGTAAAAAAGATGCTTGCGGCTGAAGGTCTAACGGTTGACCCACTTGATGATATGACCACTGAAGAAGAAATTTATTTGGGTAACAAATTCCAAATCCCAGTTTTTATTGAAGATTATCCATTTGCGGTGAAAGCGTTTTACATGAAGTCTTACACTGATGAAGATGGGGTAAAACGTGCTCGTTGCGCTGACTTAATTGCCCCAGAAGAAGGCCGGGAAATTATTGGTGGTTCACAGCGTGAAGAAAGTTATGATGTGCTCATGAATGAAATTGTGTCACGCAATTATCCAAAAGCTGAGTACGAGTGGTATTTAAACACTCGTAAATTTGGGTCTGTGCCGCACGCTGGTTTTGGAATTGGTCTCGAACGCACCATCCGCTGGATTACTGGTGTGCACCATATCCGCGAAACCATTGCTTTCCCACGCATGCTTAACCGGATGCGTCCCTAATGTTAAAAATTTGAAAAAACATTTTTCACTCGTCTGAGTGAATTTGCCGATAACTTTTGATTTATTTTTTCAGGCAAATTCACACTCAGAACTCGTTTAAATATTTTTTCAAATTTTATGTATGTCAAAGAATAAAAAAGGTAAAAAAAATTATTCTACATACTTGCCGGATAAATTTCCGGAGCGTTTGGATTTGATGTTTTCGCCTGGCGTGGCAGCTGAGGTGCGGGCTTCGTTTGTGGAGCGGCCGACCACAGTTCGGATTAATCGGATTAAAAGTGGCAAAGAAGTGATTGACGAACTAAAAACCTTGGGTTTTAGTTTGGAACGCGTGCCGTGGTACGAGGACGCTTTTATTTTAAAAAATAAAAGTAAACGCGAGCTGACTGAAACCGAAGCCTATACCCTGGGTAAAATTTATATTCAAAGCTTGGCCAGTATGGTCCCACCGTTAATTTTAGATCCAAAGCCAGGCGAAAAGGTTTTGGACCTGACGGCTGCGCCAGGTAGTAAAACTTCACAAATTGCGGCCATGATGGGGCGCAAGGGTGAGCTAGTGGCTAATGACAATAATAAAGTTCGATTTTTTAAGCTCAAACACAACATGGAGCTCCTGGGGGTAGGGGATGGAACAGAAAAAAACCAAACTGAAGACTGGAAGTTTACCTTGCGACTTGAACATGGCGGTGATCTGGCCCGGGAATTCCCAGAATATTTTGATAAAATCCTGCTTGATGCACCCTGCAGTGCGGAAGCTCGGTTTGTAGCCAATGATCCAGACACTTTTGGGTACTGGAGCGAGCGAAAAATTAAAGAAATGGCTTTCAAACAACGATCATTGCTCCTTGGTGCCTGGGGTGCACTCAAACCTGGTGGTACTTTGGTTTATTCTACCTGCACCTTTGCGCCAGAAGAGAATGAGCTCCAAGTTCTGCGACTTTTAGAACGTTTTTCTGATGCTGAACTAGTAAAAATTACTCAGGAATTACCAAAAATATTGCCAGCGATCACAGTCTGGAAAGGAAAAGACTTACCGACTGGGCTAAATCAAGCTCTGCGCATCAAACCAGACCACACGGTTGAAGGTTTTTACGTGGCTAAACTGCAAAAACGCGCCTAAAAATTTTCCTAAATTGATTCACCCAATAACCGCTTGTGGATAGAGCGGTTTTTAAATGCTTTTTAGGGAAAATTGTGCTATACTTGGCTCCATAAGGTTTCACTGAAAAATACATGGGCTCGCATCTCCGTTCCATGCTCGGACGACTGCAGACAGCACTCCAAAAACTGAAAACCAAACGACCGGCGTTGGTATTTTTTGCTTTTCTCGTACTAGTTGGGGTTGCTTTTATTGTCCACCCAACTTTGGCGATTGATAGTAAGCCAACGGGTGAAGCTGGTTGGTTTGTTTCGGCCTTGTCTTGGATCATGCTAACGATTGCCAATATCGCCCTGCAACTGACGATTTTCTTTTTGCGGTTTTTTATCATGCTCGCGAGTTACAATAATTTTATTGATGTTGATGTGGTGCAGCTGGGGTGGATCATGGTGCGTGATTTGGCCAACATGTTCTTTGTAATTGCGCTGCTGGTGATTGCGTTTGGAACGATTTTGGGCCTAGAAGAATATGAATGGAAAAAGAATTTGGTAAAGTTAATTTTGTCCGCGATTGTAATTAATTTTAGTAATTTAATTGCCCAGCTCATTATTGACGTGGCGCATGTTTTTACTATTACTTTTTTAAATGCAATTTCCGCCACGGCTGGTGGTAATGTGATCAACATGCTCAAGCTTGATCAGGTGACCAAGCTGGCGACTGGTGATACTGGTAGTATCGAATTGGAGCTCTTCGGTGCGTCAGTGTTGGCCATGCTGTTTGCCCTCATGGCCGCCGCTGCGATGGGTTCATATTTGGTCGTCATGATGGTTCGAGTGGTAGCGCTTTGGGGTTTGATTATTATGTCACCACTGGCGTTTGTGCTCGGGGTTTTGCCCAAGACAAAAAGTTATGCTGAAAAATGGTGGAGTGAATTTTCTAAATACGTCATCGTGGCCCCAATCATGGTGTTCTTCTTGTGGTTATCGTTTGCCACACTGGGGTTAGGAAATATTGCGCAGCAAATCCAAAATACGGGTATTTCTCCGGCTAACAAGCTTAACCAAACTGGCTTTGAGGGGCAAGCTTCAATTGCTCTGGTTAGTTCATGGGAAAACATGGCCAACTTTTTCTTGGCGTTTGTGTTCATGATGTATGGGATTAAAGCGACTCAAGAAACTGGGGTTGAAGGTGCTGGGGCAATTAGTTCGGCCGTGGATTTCAGTAAGAGTGTCGCTAAATATGCCAGTGGTTATGCTGCCGCTCGGTGGGCTGGTGGCAAGGCGGCTGATTTGGCAAAAACCGCGGCAAAGGGAATTGGTAGTGCAGCATATGATTTAACTTTAGCTAATAAAGTGGAAATGACCGGCAATTGGTTTAAAAAGCAATATGCTGGGTTAAAAGACTACCGCAATGCTGGTCCAATGTTAAAAATGTATAAGAAGGGCGATAGAGACGTAATTTCAGCTGATCGACTTGAAAAAGATGAAGAAGGTAATCTGGATTTGTCTGAAGCTGATAAACAGCGTGGTTGGAAATTAATAAAAAATGATGATGGCACTTATCAGCGTGAAGCGCAGAAAGGATTGACTGATTTTGCCCTTGATAAAAATGGCCAGCCAGTGTTCCGTAGTTGGTTCCAGAAAAGTCTTTATAATAGCCAGAAAAAACTCACTCAAAGCCGCAAGGCCTTAGAGAAAGTGGAAAATAGTGCGGAAAGACGCCAAGAAATGATTGATAAAAGTATTGAAGCTCAGCCAGATTATTTACTAAAATCTGGGTTCTTTGGTAAAAAAGAAATTAACAAAGATCTAGATCGTTTAGAAATGGGTATGCTCGAGGCCATGGAAGAACGCTCTAGTGCTAAATCAGGTCAATTTAAAGCTGAAGGTCGGGAGATTGTTTTGGGAAATAAACGTTATAAGACTGAAGGTAAGGAGGGTACAATTCGAAATTTAGTCGCGACGGTTGTTCCATTTGCAGGGTCATTAAATTTAGAATCACGGTTCCAGAATAAAAATGATACTATTGCTGAGCAAATTGCCAGTCATGAAATTGCTAAAGAAAGCAAAGACGCCCAAATTAAAAATTTGGCCGCTATTGCTAAGAACCGCATGGTCCAGCGTAGTCCACGTAAAGAAAAAGACTTAATAAACGCCAAGCTCAAAGCAGAGCTTAACTTAAAAGCTGAAGACGCTGACTTCCATAAAACCGAAGAAACCATGCTGTCCAGTATTGTTCAAAATTCCTTTGGTAAATTTAGTGATGACATGAACAAGCTAAAGGAAATTGATAAGAAGAAAAATCAGCGCTACGAAGAATTAAATAAAAAGAAGCAGAACCAATTGTCTGACGCAGAAAAAGCCGAATTAGCTGAACTTAAACCCGGGGCTGAAGAACGGGTTAAACAACTAGCTGAGTTACATAGAAAGGGTAGTTTAAGCACTGAAGAAGAAGCTGAGTATGCCCGTCTTCAGGCTCAGACTGATCGTTTCGCTGAGTTAGAAGCCAGAAAAGAAAGACAGTTGACCCAGGTTGAAAGAGATGAGTTAGAAAAATTAAAAATCGCGGAAAAAGCTGATGAAAAGCAGTTAAGTGGTTTGATGGGTAAAAAACGTCGTAATCAAGAGGAAGAAGAACGAGTGCAAACTCTTCAGTCTCGAAAAGAACGTTTAGCAGAATTGCGTAATAAAGATGCTGACACCTTTACTGAAGCCGAAGAGCGTGAATACGCTGGCCTCAATGGCCGGATTGCTGAATTGGACGAAAAACGCGCCACGGCTTTATCTCAAGAAGAAAAAGCACAAATGGTTAAGTTGCAAGCGGCTCAGAACCGGTTTGTCAGCTTAACAGCTAAGAGTAGTAATCCAGAATTGGATGAAGATGAGAAATTGGAACTTCATGTTCTCAAGGATATTGGTAAAGTCAAAGAGCACTTGAGCCACAAAAAAGCCAGTGAATATTCTGAGGAAGAGAAAAAAGAGGCAGCTTTCCTTAAGCAGTATGATGTTGATGTGGCTTCACAAGCGCTCTGGGAGAAAATGGAGAAAAGCGGTAACCCGATTGCGCGGCGAATCGCTGCAGAAAAAATGGGCCACACCGAAGGTATTAAAGTAGAACGAGTGGAAAAAGCCATTGAAGAAGCATACACGCGTGGTGAACACGGTCAGCATGAGTTTGAAGAAGAGGCAGTATTACACGCCCAAATTGGAAACAGTGATAATGTTATTAAACAATTAGAAGCCGAGGCAAAACTACGGGTCATGGAAGGGCGGGCTTTACATTTAGATCACGGGCATGGACATGGCGGTGATCATGAGCATGATGACCATGGACATGAAAAAAAGAAAGGACCAACTGAAGCCGAAAAAGCCGCCAAACTATATAGTGATTTCTTAAAATCTCAGGCAATCACCAAAATTGTTTCTGACACTGTTTCGTCTGAAGAAAAAATTAAAACTGACTCAGTAATGGAACAAGAAATGCAGGCGGGAATTACGGCTAACACTAATATTGCCAAATTAGAACAAAGAAAAAAGACTTTACAATCACAAACTGCCGAAGCCAAAAAGCAATTAGAAGAAATTAGCTCATTGGCTAGAGAAGTCCGAGCTTTTGAATTTGAGCGCCGCAAAATTCAGGAAAAAATTGATGCGGCCACTGACGATGCGGCCCGTGAATCAGCTGTCGCTGATTTAAAATTGCTTACCGAGGGGGAAAAGCAAACTAGATATACTCAGAACCAAGAGGCCTTAACCGTAGCCAAGAAAAAAATGGAGGAAATTAATGAAGGTGATAATGCTGTAAAAGAAGAACGGAAAAAAATTGAGAAACAAATTGAAGAGATCAAGACCAATACCTCTAACCGGTCTTGGGCTTTTGCCAAAGCCAAAGCCAAAGAGGGAGAATCATCCCGGGTTTTGACCATGCGCCAAAAAAATCTGCTCGGTGAGGTTGAACAAATGGAGGTTTTCAACAAACGTGGAATTGTTGTGCCAAGTGATGCAATTACTGAATTGGTCGAGAATTTTGAAAAGCAATTTTCCCAAATGACTTATGAAATGACTGTCGCCAGTATGCGTGATAGTTTGAAGGCTATGCATGCTATTCGCAAGGCTGGTGGGGACGTAGAAGAAGCAGACAAAGCGACCTTGGCAGGACTTTTCAAACACGCCTTTAATAATGGTTGGGTGGATGATGCAATCCCGGCAATCATGGGTGATAATGAATTGAAAGGAATGGCGGAAGAAGCTTTTGGTTGGAAAGACTCGGTATTTGATATTAAAAAGATTAACGAAGTTCAATCACTATTTGCCACTGGCCTAGATACAAAATTTGCAAAAGTACACGCTGTGGTTGGGGACATGTTGGACACTGCCACCAGTGAATTGAACATGGGAATTGATGAGTTTTTTAGTAAGTGGAAGAGTGGTGGTTTTTCTCAAGAAGAGATTGCAAAATTTAAAGCCAATAATGCCAATGTTGATCAAGTCCTGGCCGGATCAAAAGTTGAAGTAGAGAAACGAGTTGATGACTATTTGAAAACTAATGAAGATAACCAAGCACAACTGCAGTTGCTCGGTAACCTCCGTGACGCGGCTATTAATGGTAACCATCCAGAAAATGGTGGTCACTCACAATACCATGATGTTGGTGGTGGTAGAGGAATGTATATTATGATGGGTGCAAAAGCCGCACGCAATTATGTGTACGCTGATGTCAACAAAATGGAAGTTGGGAAACGTGTGCGTCTTCATACCCACGCGGTCGCGGATATTGATGAAGATGATGGAATTGCCACCAATTATCGCATTAACGATCTGCGTATTATTAGAAACGGTGTACAAAATGCTAATGACCGCCGTGGTACTAATGTACGGTATGATAACCAGGCCTCATCAATTGGGGCGATGGAAGATCGAACCGAATATATTGCTAAAGATGGATTTAAGGCCGCGTCTTACAATGAAGATGGTACTCTTTCAAAGGACAATACGGCCATTGCTAGTGGTGCCTTCTTGGTAAATGGTACTAAAAATGACGGCCGGACTTCAGCTCGTTTAAAAAATCTTAAACGACGTAATGCCGCCCAAATGACCAATGCTTCTGACGATGAACAACGTTATTTAACTGCGTCTGATGCTGTGCAACATGTTTTTGCTCCTCAGTTGATTGCTAATCCACGTGATTTTTTGATGGGTATGGCCAGTCAGAGTGGGGTAGATCAGAATGATGCTCTAAATAGCGGAAAAATGAATATGGTGTTGGCCATGAAAGATAGTTCTGGTAAAGTCAGAGATGTACATGTTAACAATATTAATACTCTGATTGGAATGTATAATCGGGGCGCATTCGGGACTCCGGTACGTCAGGTTAACCGTTATATCCCTCCTTCTGGAGCAGCACAGCGAGCTAATAAACAAGAAACCACCGAGGGCTCTGGCTAATTATTAACTTATGTACTCAATTGACGAATTATCAATTTTATTCTTACCAAACAGTCTGCCCCAAGAGCAACAAGCTTTTGCGTTGGCCTGTGAGGATAAGGCCGTAGATTATGATAGTCGTTCTTGGGGTGCGGTTCAGGATTTTGAATTGAATACTAATCAGATTAAACTAAATTTAGTTAGAACTGTTTTTCAGGTACAAGAAAATTATGATGGGGTGGTAAATGAAATCTTAAATTCACTGGAAATTTGGTCTGATCAAACCTTGGTATTTTCTGATTTTAGCGATGACGATCAGTTATTTGTGGAGCGGATCTATGCTTTTTTGGCTTTTGCTCACTTTACCTATTTACCATCAGTCCGGCAAATATTTGTACTTGGTAGCCGCATATTAACTTTGGCTGCAATTTGGAATTTACCAATTATTTCTCGAGTTGAACGACACTTTGCCCGGTTCTGTAATTTGGAAATTCTTAGTCAAGATGCTGGATTATTTGCTAAAGCGATTGAAAACAACCCCACCTTACTCACTGAAACTGAAACCGTGAGTGTAATTGTGCAAAAATATCGTGATGCAGGGTTAGCTGCAGATCCAACTGATTATCTAGAGTCACTGAAAAAAACTGAGACCCTGGATGATGTATTAGCAGAAGCCTTTTGGATAATTTTGACTTTGTACCACGGTCTCGTGACTGAAACAATTTGGAAGTATATTAATTACTCTATTTGTCTTCATGCTAAAACTGATAAAGCAGAATTTGACCCGATCGCATTTTACTTGCACCGTTTGGAGCAAACTAGTGACCTACATGATTGGATTCAAGATCATGAAGAAATCGCAGAGTGGGCGAAAGATAAAGACACAGCCACAGTCAAAAATTTACTTAAAATTGTCAAAAATAAGTTTTCCGCTGAAACTGATTTTGAAGCAATCCTAAATCTAACTGGAAGTTTGGCCGCGCAAGGTCATCCGGAAGCGGCCGAAATATTTTATTTTGCTGAAGCTGAGGGTAAATTTATTTGGTCAGATATCTAATATGGAAAAACCATATTTACTCCACTGTGAAAGTAATGTTACTGCCAATCTAAATAGTTTGGAGAAATTTTTTGCTGACACTAGTCAAATTGACCTCAATTCTGATAGTAAATTGGCGACTTTAGTTGGGTACGCGGCTTTGATTTTACAGCCCATGTCAGATATTACGTCCAAAAGTTTGGATGATGTTTTGGTAACACACCTAATAGGCTTTATTGATACACCACTTTTGGAAAAAGTGGCTAATAATCTGCGCGGCGCTAACGAAGCTGAACTTGACGAGCTTGGGGCACAACTTTTATACGTGGCCGCGGCCATGGGACAGATTGAAGATGCTAAACCATATTCACCAGAAGAATTAAATGCAGTTTTAAGTGGAGGAGACGTAAAATTTCACGAAACTTTGGTGCTCGTCACTTTAAGTTACATTATTTTAAATGGTGATCAAGCTTACTTACCATTTATCATGAAATTTCTGGCTCAAGATAATTATGACTTAGCGACTGAGTATGAATGGATCGAAGCGTTTATGATTAGTTTGTTTATCCATGCGGCGTGGCAATTTTTCCCAGCTTTGTCAGTCAAAGACAGACAGTATATTTTGCAACGATATTTTTATCGCGCTGTAGCTAGCGGAGTGCCAGTGAAGGATTGGTTAGGATTTTCTTACGAAATTGTCACTGGTGCAGAGGTAAATACAATTTTCCAACCACTGCTTGCATCATTAGAATTAGTTCCAGCTGACATTGATTTGCTTACCACCAAAAAATTCAGTGACATCATGAAAGAATTTATTACGGTTATTTCGCGGGAGCAAATTTCAACTCTGGCCCAAGAACAATATTTGAATAAATGGTACCCAAACACTGCGAGTGGACAATTATTCCGCTCCTGGCTTCGCGAAAGTCTGAACACTGTCTACCGGATTCAAACTAACACTCTTAAATAATATGGCTGACCCATTAATTGTCGTTAAAAAGGCCGATGGGACTACGGTGCGGTTGCCTTTGTCTGAGGTTAAAAAAATGTCAGCCCAAACTTCGGCAGCAAGTAAACCTGAAGCACCAGAAACTGCGCCAGCGGCGTCGGTGACACCAGCAAAATCGACTTTTAAAATTCCAGTGCCAGAAGATGCAATGGTCGCTAATGGGGTAAAATTAAGTGACCCAATGGCCGAAGTAAAAAAACTGCTCAGTGTTAATGAACTTCCGGCTGCGCCAGTTGAACCATTAATTCCCACTACTTTTTCAACTTCAACTGCGCCAAGTGAACCACATCTTTTGCACGAAGAATTAGAGCCGCATGAGGTCAAACACCCAGACTTGGTAGCCCACGTATCATACGAAGATTCGGCTCTGGCTGCAGCTAAGACCGCTGAAATTAACCTGGCGCCTGAGCTCTTGGACCGCTTTCATTCCCTGACATCTTCCTTATATAAGGGCATCCGCACCCTGGACCAGGTTTTGGCCTATGCCACGCTCCCAGGCCCTCAGGGAGGCCTAGGACTCAGTCTAGCCGAGACTGAGCGTCTCAAGGCCGCTTTGGCTGCTCTTCCAGGTACTCCTAAAATGGTGACCAAACCCAAGGCTCAGGCCATGCCTCCAGCTGAGGTCATGCCCCCAAAACCAGCCAAGACTCTTCAACCCCTGGGGCAACGCCTGCCGATGCGTGATGTTGAGCCGCCCGCCCCAGCCCACCGCGCTCTAGAAGTCATGGGGCCGGTTGAGGAAATGAAAAATTTTAACCTGACTGATTGGCGTCGTTTGGCCGCAACCCCAGAAAAAGCTAAAGATCTAATGATTGCAAAATTTATTAGTTTAAAAAACGAATCATACTTTTTATACCAAGATGCACGTACGGGTTGGTATGCCTCACCACTTTTGACCATGTACCAAAAATTAGTGGTTGATGCGCTTAACGCTGGTGAACGTCTAAGTGATTGGTCACAAAAGCATGGCCGCAATCCGCAAACCGAAATTTCCGCGGCTGATGTGTCAGCGATCGTTGAAATTAATCAGTCACTTGCTGTATAATACTTAAATGCAACAGTTTGTTGTCCCGCAATTTATTGAAGTCGAAGATAAAATCTTTGGGCCGATCACGACACGGCAATTTTTGATTCTTTTAGTATCTGGAACAGCCGTATTTTTAGCTTATCGATTTGGTGATTTAAGTTTATTTATTTTTACCACGGTTTTTGTCGGTGGCTTTTCCTTAATTCTAGCGTTTGTAAAAATTAATGGTCAAAATTTTCATTATTTTTTGCTCAACATTATCCAGACTCTTCGCAAACCATCACTGCGGGTGTGGCAAAAAAGTTATACCAAAGAAGAATTAAATTATTTACGGAAATTAGGGATGGGCGCGGCGCCGGCCAAAGTAGTCGAACAAGCGCCACCTAAACGCGAGCGGATTCGCGACTTAGCTTTACAAGTAAACACGGGTGGTTTTTACCGACCAGAAGATTAATATGGCTGAAGAACGAATGAAAAAACCCAAAGCCAAACGCCCGTCAACTCAGGCACACTTGCCAATTGCGGAAATTAAAGACGGAGTGGTGATTTTAAAAGACGGAACTTTGCGGTCAGTTCTTTTGGTGTCCAGTTTAAATTTTGCACTTAAATCTGAAGACGAACAAAACGCAATTATTTCGGCCTACGTTGGGTTTTTAAATTCTTTGGATTTTCCAGTGCAAATTGTGGTGCAATCGCGCAAATTACAAATTAAGCCGTATCTGGAAAAATTGCGTGACATTGAACGCGCACAAGTAAATGAGCTGCTTCGTGTCCAAACCGCGGATTACCGGGCTTTTGTGGAAGATTTGGTTGATATTGGTCAAATTATGACCAAGCGTTATTATGTTGTGGTACCGTTTGATCCGCTTAATAACCGTCGGAAAGGTTTTTGGGCGCGGTTTAAAGAAGCGCTCAAGCCTGGCCTCACTATTCGCCTCAAAGACGAACGTTTTCAAAACCGTAAAGCTGAGCTGGATTTACGCCTCCGTCACATTGAGAGCGGGTTAAGTGGAATGGGTTTAACCGTGGTGCCGCTTGATACTCAGGCATTAATTGAGTTGTACTATTCAACGTATAATCCAGACGTGGCGTTTGCAGAAACTCTTGGACCACTGGGAAATATTCAAATTGAAGAAATAAATTAATATGGCCTTTAAGCCAATCACAACCAAGGATCAATCCTTGCGCGCCAAAGCCGAAAACGCGGAAAAGAAAAAGCTCCAGGACGAGCTGATTTCGCTTGAAGAAGAACGGATTTACCGCGAGGGAACAGTGGCGATCCGAGATTTGATTGCTCCGGCCGCATTGTCAGTGCAGTCTAATTTTGTGCAGCTGGGTACAACTTTTTTGCGCACTTTGTACGTGATTACGTATCCGCGCTACATGTCGATTGGGTGGAGTGCGCCGATTTTAAACTTGAACTTGACCATGGATTTGTCCATGTTCTTTTACCCAGTCAATTCAGAAATAATTTTAAAACAACTTAAGAAAAAAGTTGGTGCGCTTGAAGCCCAACTTTCTGCGGATGCAGAAAAAGGCGCGGCTCGCGATCCGTTGCGCGAAACTGCGCTCCGTGACATTGAACAGCTACGCGATGATTTGACTCAAGGGGTTGAGCATTTTTTCCAATTTGCGTTTTACGTGACTATTTACAGCCAGGATAAAAAAGAGCTCGATAAAGTTACTGAAGATATCCAAAATATTTTTGGTTCAAAATTAATTTACAGTAAAACAGTTTTGTATCAGGCTGAACAGGGTTTTACTTCAACCTTGCCACTTGGAATTGATGAGTTGACTATTTCATTCAACATGAATTCATCGCCAATCGCGGCGTCATTTCCCTTTATTTCTTCGGAACTTTCAAGTGATGACGGAATTTTGTACGGAATCAATCGGCACAATAATAGTTTGATTTTGTTTGATCGTTTCTCACTGCAAAATGCCAACATGGTGGTATTTGCGACCTCTGGTGCTGGTAAATCTTACGCCGTAAAACTTGAGGTTTTGCGCAGTCTGATGATGGGGACAGAGGTGATTGTGATTGACCCAGAAATGGAATATGAGCATTTGGCTGAAGCGGTTGGCGGAACCTACATTAATATTTCACTCGCCTCAGAAAGTAAAGTTAATCCGTTTGATTTGCCAAAACCAGTGGGTCAGCAAATTTCCACTGAAGATATTATTCGTAGCGCAGTAATTACCATTAAAGGTTTGCTCCGCATCATGTTTGGGACTATTACTCCGGCCGAAGACTCAACGCTCGATCGCGCACTGCTTGAAACTTATGCCAAAAAAGATATTACCCCAACTAGTGATTTGACCTTGGTTGAGCCGCCAATCATGCAGGATTTACTTGATGTTTTGGATGGTATGACTGGTGCAGAAAATTTATCCCTCAAGCTCCGTAAATATACAGATGGTACTTTCTCTGGCTTATTTAATGCGCCGACTAATGTAAATGTAAATAATCAATTGGTAATTTTCAGTGTGCGTGATTTGGAAGACGAGCTTCGCCCAATGGCGATTTATACTCTGGTAAATTACATTTGGAATTTGGTACGCTCGGAACAAAAACGCCGTATTTTGATTATTGACGAAGCCTGGTGGCTGATGAGTCATGAGGACTCAGCCAAATTTATTTACGCGTTGGTTAAGCGTTGCCGTAAATATTACCTAGGTGTCACAACCATTACTCAAGATGTGAATGACTTTTTGCGCTCACCATATGGCCAGGCCATAGTGACCAACTCAGCCTTGCAGCTCTTGCTCCGCCAATCACCAGCCTCAGTGGATATGATTCAACGGGTGTTTATGCTCACTGAAGGGGAAAAATATTTGCTCCTGGAAGGCGCTGTGGGTGAGGGGATTTTCTTTGCGGGTAATAAACACGCGGCTATTAAAGTCGTGGCGTCTTACACTGAAGATCAGCTGATTACCTCAGACCCAAAACAATTATTAGAAATTGAAAAAGCTAAAAAACAATTTGAAGCCGAAGCCGGCTAATGAATTTTATGATTACTTTACGACAACGCGTGTTCATTATTGTGAGTGTGGTACTAGCCATTGTGCTCGCAATTTTGCTGTACTTACTGTATGGTAAAAAACCAACCACAAATACGACCACTAATACGACTGGTCCCGTAACTAGTTCAACCGTAACTGTCACTACTCCAGCTCAGGGGACTGACACTGCGCCAGTAAATACCTTACCAACCTATTCAGAAGATATTTACATTAAGCAGCAAGCGAAAATCTTTGTGGAGCGGTTTGGCAGTAATTCCACCCAAAATCCAAACCAAAATATTGAAGACTCATTGGTTTTGACAACCCCTTCAATGCAAACTTGGCTCAAAAAACAAATGACTGAGGCCAGTCGTGATTATGTGGGACAAGTAACTGAAGTTTTAGCTAGTAAAATCAGTGATAAAACCGTTACTAACGCAACTGTGCACATTGAAGTGCAGCAAACTATTGAAACTAAAAAAGACGGGGCCGTGGGGGCAACTAGTAAAGAAGTAAAACAGCGCAAAGGCCGAGTGACTCTAGTAAAATCTGGTAATGACTGGCTCATTGATGGTCTGTACTGGGAATAATAACTATGTTAAAGGAGGGGGCACAATTTTTTTGGCGCGAACTTTTAGACCGGATTTTTCCTGAGTCTTGTTTTGGTTGTGGAACGAGTGATGTGTTTTTGTGTGAGAATTGCTTACAAAATTCTGAACTGCAAAAACCAAGTGGGGTGTGGCTATGTTTGGTTTGTAAAAAACCTAATGTTGCGGGAGGGGTTTGTAGTGAGTGCCAGAACAAAACCCCACTTTTTAATTTAATTTCCCTCACTAAATACGAGCCAAAATCAATTCCAGGTGAGCTGATTGAACAATTAAAATACGGGTATTCCAGTTCAGCCATTATTCAAATTAATACTTGGTTGCAGCGCGCCTCATTTTTACATCACCTCAAAAATGCTGACATAATTATTCCTATTCCACTCCACGCCCAGCGCCAGGCTGAACGTGGTTTTAATCAAGCGGAAATTATTGCCAAGGGTTTGGCAGAGACACTTGATAAACCAGTTTTAACCAATGTTTTAAAGCGTACCAAGGCCACTAAACAACAAGCTAAATTAAACCGGAAGGAGCGAATTTTGAATGTAGAGCGCGCCTTTACCTGTACCAAACCAAACTTAGTAAAAGACAAAACCATTATTTTAGTCGACGATGTTTTTACCACTGGCAGTACCATGGCAGCAGCGGCCACTGCTTTACATAATAAAAAAATCCGCGGCTTTACTTTAGCGCGCGGATTATAAATTATTTGAAAGTGAGTGGCGGCGGGCCTTTAATGAACAATTCGCGGTAATGTTTGATACACATGTATAAACACCGACTGTAACTATCTTCAATGTATACATAGCCTTCACGCGCCAGTGCCTCACGCGCCAGGGGCATAATTTTATTCAGCATCCGGTTGGGCAGGCTAGGAAAGAGGTGGTGCTCAATGTGCCGGTGCACAAAGGCATTGCCGCCCATGCCCACCAAAAACAGATTCGGTTTTACATTGCGCGTAGTTTTGGATTGGTGGGGCAACCACGGAATTTTTTCCATTAGCCGCTCCAGCCCAATGTGATTGAATAAGGCGAGGTGTAAAAATACGGGGGTATATAAACTCCGAAGCATGTAGACAGCAAAAATTGACCAACCCCAATTACCAAGAATTAAATGAAATAACCAGACGTGAAAATAAAAACCACTGACCATTAAGATTAAATACCACACAAAACTACCAATTTTACCGCGTTGCCACAAAAATTTAATACTTCCGGTAACTAAAAGTGGAACCGCTAAATAAGGTGCGATAAATAAGTACACATACCGATTTATCCACGGAAAACTGAAATATTCCTCGTCTTTCCCATAAATATTTGTGTACACATGATGATCTTGCACATGGTGTGCGTACCACCACTCACTACTTTCACCACTCCAGAAATCCCCAAAAATATAACTGTTAATTTTATTGGCCAGCGGTGATTTGGTATACCCATTGTGTCGACTTTGGTGCATGCCCGTGATGGCAATTCCAAAAAATAAATAAGAAAGTAGTGGAAAAAAAACGAAAAACCACAGTGTGCCTTGGGCCATTACCCACAGAGTCAAAGCAAAAGCACTGAGGCGAAATGCCAAAATCAGCCACTCAAAACCGTATTGGCCAAACCAATTGTATTTTTTAACCACTAAATTTACTTCTTTACTAAGTCGCGCAAATCCTTGAGGGGAAATTCCTTCGGGCATATTGAAGATACGATTATTTATATCATAACACGGAATTGAACCAGGTCAAATTGGTATTAAGTACCGAATTCAGCCTCAAAGCGTGCTTGGTCAAAATTAAATTCACTCCCAAAAAAAGTCATGATTTGTTCAGCATCACGCTTCGCATTATACAAACAAACACTAGCGCCAGGGGACGGAGTCATGTTGAAAATACAGTTGTCACCAATAATTTTGCCTTCACCAAGTAATAGTTCGTGGGTCGTGGTATCAACCCGCTGTAAGCGCATTCCGCCATACCCTTTGGCACGAGTTAAATCTTTGGCCTGTAAAGTTGGTACAATTTTCCGTACTTGTTTTAAAAACAAATATTTACCAATCACTGGAATTTCGTACAGTAAATTTTTTAGTAGATACAAACACCGCACTGGTTCTAATAAAATTACCGCAAAACTAATCCAGGTATTGATGCGCTGCAAACCAGACGAACCAAAGTAGGCGAGCATACTGCGGTAATTGCGACTTTCAAGCACAGGAAAAAAACGTGCGGTTGGACCCCAACGCACTAAATCTGGCCTAGTTAAATCTGGATCACCATGGACAGCGGCAAACGGCATGCGCTGGTCTTGAAAAGTATAAACCTTACTACTTAATTTTTTGGGACTAAAGTAAAAAGTGCCAGCCACTGGAATTAAGGAAAAGTTTTTTCCATAGCCTAATTTTTTGGCAAAGCTCAAGCTATACGCGTCAGCATCAACAATTAAAACCCGACTACTAAATTCACCCTGATTGGTTTTTACTGTGTAACCAGCCTCGGTTTTTTGAATGTTCAAAACTTTAGTGCTCAAATTAATTGTTGCCCGACTGTCTACACTAGCTTTTTCTCCAAGTGACTGTGACAAGGCACCAAAATCCACGGCATAACCATTGGGATTGTAAAACGCGATCACTG
>CAZFKS010000010.1:0-41351 GCA_964519725.1 uncultured Gammaproteobacteria bacterium | reverse complement strand
CTCGTATTACCGCTGCTGCTGGCACGAGTTTAGCAACCTCTTATTCTCCAGGTACAATCAATAAACTTTTTCCCTGGCAAAAGGAGTTTACATTCCGAAGAACGTCATCCTCCACGCGGCGTCGCTCCGTCAGACTTTCGTCCATTGCGGAAGATTCTCGACTGCAGCCATCCGTAGATGTCTGGGCAGTTCTCAGTCCCAGTGAGGGGGATCACGCTCTCACGTCCCCTATCCGTCGTAGCCTTGGTGAGCCATTACCTCACCAACTAGCTGATAGATCATAGGCCTTGCTCTAAGCGATAAATCTTTACATGCGAATGACTTATGTCCCCGCATGACCATCGGGTATTAATCCACCTTTCGGTGGGCTATGCCCGTCTTAGAGGTAAGTTACCAATGTGTTACTCTCCCGTCTGCCGGTCCGTATTGTATTGCTACAACCGATCCCTCGACTTGCATGCCTTAGACACGCCGCCAACATTCGTCCTGAGCCAGAATCAAACTCTCAAAAAAATCCCGAGGGATTTAAGAGAATACTTTTGCTACTCAAAGCAAAAGATTTGATTATGAATTTGGATAGACGATTCTTGGTATTCTTGTCACATTTATAATGTGAACCTTATCGTAATTGCTTTACTTGTAACGGACTGCTTAACCCCTTAGAAAAAGAAAAGAGGAACCACAAGGGTTACTCTTTTTTCGGCCAGTATCCTCAGGTGAAGGACTTAGACGAACTTTTAGTTGTAGGGAATTTAAGTGCTCGGCAATTGTACCCCTTTCCCTAGGGACTGTCAAGAGAAGTAATAGCGGATAAACTGGGGATAACTATTTGTTTTGCTTCCCAGTGCTTTTTTTACGCCAAATTGCGATCTTTTTATGGTCTCCAGAGAGCAAAATATCTGGTACTTTATGTCCCCTAAAATCTACTGGGCGAGTGTACTGTGGATACTCAGCATCATCAGTTTCCAAGGAATTAAATGTTTCTTCAGTTAATGACTCTGGATTACCCAAAACTCCTGGTAATAAGCGGGACACTGCTTCAATAATTGTTAGCGCGCCCAGCTCCCCACCCGCTAATACGTATGAACCAATAGATATTTCTTCATCTACCAAATGGTCAGCCACCCGTTGATCAACACCCTCATATCGGCCGCACACAAAGGTAATTTCTTTTAACTTGCTCCACTCTAGAGCAATTTTTTGGTTAAACTGCCGACCGCGTGGTGATAAGAGCACAGTTCGTTTCTTTTTAGCAATTGAACCAGATAAAACTTTTTTCACTTTAGTTAAACCGTCCTGAGCTTTAAATGGTAGGGCATCTAATTTCTTAAGCGCCGCAAAAATAATATCTGGTTTCATCACCATACCAGCTCCCCCGCCATAGGGCGTATCATCAACGGTTTTATGTTTATCAATCGTAAAATCACGTAGCTGCACCGCGTTCACACTAATAATTTTATTTTTCTGCGCCCGGCCCAAAATACTTTCACCGCAGTAATCAGTAATTATTTTTGGGAAAATCGTGACAACATTAAATTGCATAATTAATTGGACGCATTTACAATCATGAATTTTTTGTAGCCAATTGTGGCGGCGTCAATGACGTAAAAATCCGCGGCTTTTTGGTCAACAATTTCACCGTATAATTTCCCTGGCAACACTCCGTACATTACGCCGTCAATTTTTACATTACCAACTCGGAGCGGTAAAGTGTGAGTGGCCCCGCCCAACTCATAGGCCACGCCAGCATTATATTTAGTTGGGACACCGTGAATTTTACGCACCATTAAAGTAGGGACCATTTTAATTAATTGCTTTGATTGGCTGCGAACTTTAAGTCCAAAAATTATGGTAGCCAAGCTAGACAAGGCCATGACTGTAAAGATCATTTGTAAAGCAAACTGTGTGTTCCAATCACCAGTCGCAATTACACCAATAAATAGAGTGCCTAAAAATAAATCTGTCCAAAATAAAATTACACCAACAAGCGACCGTGCTTTGAAAGCTCTAACAAGGGCTTGTTTTTGATCTTCGGCTAATTCACCTTTTTGGTTAAGTGGATAGGCGGCGTCTAAATTTACTGGAATGAAAAATGGCATAAAATTAAATTAATTACAGTTCAAGTTTGCCACAAAAACTATTTTTTTTCAAATTAAAAATCCCCCGCAGGAACGGGGGATTTTTTTTCCTGTAAGTTAGTTAATTTGAAGTTTGGTTAAGAATTGAGCAATAAAATCATTGCTTGGTAATTTAGTCAAATCAAACTCGTCAACACCAACTTTCTTTAAATTAAACGGATCAATGAAAGTAGTGGTGAAAACATGACCACTTGTTTTTCCTTTTGCAAAAGCATAGGCCTGTAATTTCCAACTCGCCTCTTGTTTAGCTTCTGGCTTACAGACTTGTACAAATGTCAAAAGTGCAAAAGTATTTGATCCGTAAGTCTTAGATTCAATAGTTGGCTCAGTTAAAGTACAAATGCGATTATATTTAGTACTGGTATATTTTAGCGCAGCGTCATAAGACATTTGTGCTACTTGTTCCATAGTCATTGAAACTTCTGCGCCTTCTGGAACTGATTCCATAACTTCAACCCGGGATAAATTTACCACAGGTTTATCTTTGTTCAATTTAGTATCTTGAATTCTTTGTCCTTCGGTCTGAGTATTTAATGTCCAAGCATATGCTTCGCCAGAAGTTTTTCCGACACCGGCATAACCACCGACTTCGCCTGGGAAATATACTGCAGTTAGATTTTTAGCCTTTTCAAATCCGGTTGTTTTTCTCCAACCATCAGCATCATAATCACCTGGTTTATAGGCTGTGGTGCGGCAGTCATAATACACACCAAAATCATCTCCTACTTCAAATCCATGTTTATAACCAACTCTAAACCCTTGGTTAAAATATTGATTACCTACATTACCAGCTCCACGCGGGGTGTCATCGTATTTTACAAAGATGTTATCGCCATCTTTAATTCCATAATTAATACCTGATTTAAACCCAGCATCGTAATTCTTACCTTTTGATTTATATACTGTTCGAGTAGAATCAAGACAATTAATTGAACGAGCACCATCTGTTTTTGGTACAAATTGGTAAACACCTGATCCGGTTGGTTCAAAATATTTTGCTGAACCAATAAAACCTTCTAAAACCAAACCTTCTGGGGCTGGGAATGGACCAGTGTAATTTGCGCCAGAAAATTTTTCATCAGTTTTTTCAGTCTCCTTCTTTTCAGTTTCGTTTTTCTCTGATTCCTTCTTATCAGATATATCAGAACTTTCGTTTTTTCCTGGAACAACCACTTGTGTCGCACTTTCCGTTACCGGAACAACAGCAGTCACCGGATCAGCCGTTAAATCAGTTGATTTAACAATATTCGAAGAGATAGTTAATTTAGCAAATACTTTGGCAGGTAAAACCAAAACTTTACCAGTCAAAACAGAGCGAAGTTTACCTTCTACTTTCACCAATTGACCATCTTTTACATAGTAAACCTGTGTTTTACCAACTTGTTTAACAAGAGCACCATCATTAAGACGATCAGCAGTCACCGCTTCACCGACCGTAAACTGAGAAAATTTATCTTTTGCTAAAGTCCGAACAAAAGATGGATAACCAGCTCCATACCATTGTTTGGCCACAGATTTTTCAATCGGGTGTAACATTTGGTTTGGGCCAATCGCATACAAAGTTGCACTACCAACAAATTTAACTAACCGTGACCCTGGACGATAGTTAATTGTCCCTACAACTGGAAAATCAGCCACACATTCTGCCTTTACTGTTACTGGGGTTCGATCCCAAGTTTGGGCTGCCACACTGTCCACAAATTCATAACGTTGGCCATCTTTGACCAACCAGTAAGAACTTTTAACTTTCACCACCTTACCTGAAACATCAGGGCAAGTCGCCCCTAAAGCCTGACCAGGCAATAAAGTCGCTACCATGAAAGCAGCCACCAACCCAGTCAAAACTTGAAAACGTAGAGTTTTCATAGATTGTTAAATTTCCAATTACGGAAATGAATAAATAATGTACTCATTGTAGCACGTTAGTGGGTAAACACTAATCTGCTGTGGATAAAAAAATCCCCCGCTTTTGCGGGGGACCTTATATTGTTTTTAAGCAATTATTTTTTACCAGCCACAATTTCCGCTTCAATGTTTTTTGGACATTCAGCGTAGTGGTGGAATTCCATGGCATAAGCAGCGCGGCCTTGTGACATTGAACGGAGCGCAGTCGCATAACCAAACATACTTGCCAGTGGCACCATGGCTTTGACCACTTTCGCATTACTGCGATCGGTCATTTCTTGGATTTGACCACGTTTAGCCGAGAGATCACCAATTACATCACCCATGTATTCTTCTGGGGTAGTGACTTCGACCGCCATAATTGGTTCCAGGATAACGGCTTGGGCTTTGCGACAACCTTCTTGGAAGGCCATTGAACCAGCCATTTTAAAGGCAAGCTCAGAAGAGTCAACTTCGTGGTATGAACCATCAAACACTGTCGCGCGAATGTCTACCATTGGGTAACCAGCTACCACACCACGATCCATTGCTTCTTTAATACCTTTTTGAATTGGAGCAATAAATTCGCGTGGCACAGTACCACCCTTAACTTCATCAACAAATTCAAAGCCCTTACCTTCTTCCATTGGTTCCAGGCGGATCCAGCAGTGACCATATTGACCCTTACCACCAGATTGCTTAACGTATTTACCTTCAGCTTCAGCACTTTGGCGAATGGTTTCTTTGTACGCAACTTGTGGCGCACCAATGTTTGCTTCCACACCAAACTCACGTTTCATGCGGTCAACGATAATTTCCAGGTGAAGTTCGCCCATCCCAGAAATAATGGTTTGGAGGGTTTCTTCATCAGTGTGAATGCGGAAAGTTGGATCTTCTTCAGCCAATTTTTGCATCGCGAGACCCATCTTTTCTTGGTCAGCTTTGGTCTTAGGTTCAATCGCAATGTGAATAACTGGTTCTGGGAACGTAATACTTTCCAAAACTACTTCACGTTTTTCATCACAGATGGTATCACCAGTGATCGTGTTCTTGAGACCAATTGCGGCCGCAATTTCACCAGCATACACTTCGGTCACATCTTCACGTGAGTTAGCGTGCATCCGGACCAAGCGACCAATACGTTCTTTGGCACCAGTGCGAGTGTTTACCACGTATGAACCAGCGGTCAAAACACCAGAATACACCCGGAAGAACGCCAGCTTACCCACAAATGGGTCAGTCGCAATTTTGAAAGCCAAACCAACAAATGGTTCACTATCAACTGCGTGCACTTCAATTTTCTTTTCTTCATCATGCGGATCAGTGGCCATGATGTTAGCCACGTCAGATGGCGCTGGGAGGTAGTAAGTCACGGCATCAAGCATGAGCTGCACACCCTTATTACCAAGCGCTGAGCCACACATCACTGGATAAATTTCATCTTTCAAAACCAAAGCGCGAATGGCAGAGCGAATTTCTTCAACACTAAATTCTTGACCATTCAAATATTTGTTCATGAGCTCGTCACTAGCTTCAGCGACTTTTTCCAAAAGTTCAGTGCGATATTTTTTCACATCGTCCATCATTTCCGCTGGAATATCAAACGGAATAATGTTCATGCCATGATCACCTTCAAATTTGAAGGCTTTCATTTCAATGAGGTCAATGATCGCTGAAAATGAAGATTCAGCGCCAATTGGCAATTGAATCGCTACTGCCTTTTTTGACAAGCGAGTTTTGATTGAATTCAAAGTCATGTAAAAATCCGCGCCGAGCTTGTCCATTTTGTTAGAAAAACAAATGCGAGGTACGCGGTATTTATCAGCTTGGCGCCACACAGTTTCTGATTGTGGTTCTACACCCTGTGATGAGTCAAACAAAGCGACAGCACCATCAAGTACGCGCAGTGAGCGTTCAACTTCTACAGTAAAGTCTACGTGACCTGGAGTATCAATAATGTTAATGCGGTGATTTTTCCAGAAACAAGTGGTTGCGGCTGAAGTAATGGTAATACCACGTTCTTTTTCTTGTTCCATCCAGTCCATTTCCGCGGCCCCTTCGTGCACTTCACCAATTTTGTGTTTGCGACCAGTGTAAAACAACACCCGTTCAGTAGTGGTTGTTTTACCAGCGTCAATGTGGGCCATGATCCCGATATTACGGGTTTTGTCCAGAGAATATTCTCGGGGCATATGTAAAGAAGATTAATTGGTAAAAATTTAGCGGTTGAAGCGAGCGAAGTGAGCAAAAGCTTTGTTAGCTTCGGCCATGCGGTGTACGTCTTCTTTCTTTTTAATCGTACCACCAAGACCTTCTAAAATATCCAAGAATTCAGCGGTTAATTTTTCTTCCATGCTGCGACCCTTGCGACCGCGAGCAGCCGTAATAATCCAGCGGAAAGCGAGGGCGTTTTGACGACCACCAGACACTGGGGTTGGCACTTGGTAGTTAGCGCCACCAACACGGCGTGAGCGAACTTCAACTTGTGGACGAGCGGCTTCCATTACTTTTTCAAATAATTCGAGCGCATCGCCTTGTTTCTTTTCTGAAACTAAATTCAAAGTGTTGTAAACAATATTTTGCGCAGTTGTTTTTTTACCACGTTCCATCAAAAAGTTAGTGAACTTGGCAACAAGCACACTGTTATATTTTGGATCAGGTAAAATGGCGCGTTTTGGGGCTGATTTTCCACGTGACATATTCTTTCGTTATTAGTTCAATTATTTCTTAGCCTTGGCTTTCTTGGCGCCGTAGATTGAACGACTGCGCTTGCGGTTAGCAACACCTTGAGTATCGTAAACACCACGCACAATGTGGTAACGAACACCAGGCAAGTCTTTTACTTTACCACCACGAATCAGCACAATTGAGTGTTCTTGGAGGTTGTGACCTTCACCAGGAATGTAAGCAATAATTTCACTACCATTGGAAAGACGAACCTTGGCGACTTTACGTAACGCAGAGTTAGGTTTCTTTGGGGTGGTGGTGTACACCTTGGTACATACGCCACGTTTAAATGGAGCGCCACGACGCAGGTCAGTGCGCACGCGGTGTAATGAGTCATAAGTAAACTGCAAAGCTGGAGACTTTGACTTGCGCTTTAGAGAAGTGCGTCCCTTGCGCAAGATTTGGTTCATTGTTGGCATAGCCAAAACATTAAATAAAAAAGCCCGTGAAAACGGGTTCGGAAAAACTTGAGGGTTTTGCCGAACGGTGCGACCAGCGGTCTAGCACTTCCCTGCAGTCTATGAATACATTTTAGACTCAGGTACTCCGTTCAAGGTTCTTAACCAGGTGATTAAGATAGGACGAGTGTACCTTAGAGTCAGGTTTTTGTCAAGCCTTTCCTAGGTGATCAACCGGTAGATCCAGGCTACAATTGGGGTCAGAACCGACGAGAAATAAAAGACAAAGACCATCAGTACAATAAACCCGTACCGTTCCAAAGTCTCCAAAAAAGCCCGGGAATGCAGGGGCCAAACCGCGTACAAAATTTTTGACCCGTCGAGGGGTGGAATTGGAATTAAATTAAAAACCATGAGTGAAAGATTGGACACAATAATAATCTGCAAAAAGCCAAATAACAGCTCAGACACTGGCAAAATCTTGGACAGCCCAGCAAACACCAAGGCAATGGCCAAATTAGCCAGTGGCCCAGCCAGCCCTACTAAAACCGGTCCCCAGCGCTGGTTCCGGAGGTTATAGGGGTTATAAGGCACGGGTTTAGCATAGGCAAACAGGAAATTCCCGCCTGAGCTAAAGTACAACAAAATTGGCATGAGAATAGTCCCAAACCAATCAATGTGCGAAATCGGGTTCAAAGTCAGCCGGCCAGCGTACCGAGCGGTTGGGTCACCCAGCTGCTCAGCGGTCCAACCGTGCATGTATTCGTGAAAAATGGCTGACGGAACAATGACTAAGAAATATAAGATAAGTGACAAAAAATCCATAGTTCTGGTCTAATCCCCCTTGACAACCCTTTCAATATACCCTATAATAGCGCCACTTACAAGTATTTCCTTTGACCACTTTTTTATGTCACTCAACTGCGAATTGTGCTTCAAGCGCTCACAAAAATCAGCGACCCGAAGTCACTCAAACATCAAAACTTTACGCCGCCAAAAAATTAACTTGCAAAAAGTTAATGGCATTTTCCTCTGCACTCGGTGTATCAAGACTTTGAGTAAAGCACCACGTCAAACTAAAGTTGCCAAAGCCGCTTAATCGCTTCAAAAAAAATAAAAAGCCCTTCGACTCTGCTCAAGGGCTTTTTTGTTGGTCGGACTGGCGGGACTCGAACCCGCGGCCTCATGCACCCCATGCATACGCGCTACCAACTGCGCTACAGCCCGCTATTTTTTCAAATAATTTTCCAGCGCAATTACCGCGGCTTCTAATTCCGCTGTAGTTGCCCCAAACGACAAGCGCACAAATCCTGGCGCACCAAACGCCGCCCCAGGCACAGTCGCAATATTGGCCGCACGTAATAATTCATCACAAAATTTCACATCATCACTTTCCCCTACTCCCAATTCTTTCAGCGAAACAAACACATACAAACCAGCGGCTGGGGCCGTAATCCTAGGATTAATTTTTGTTTGCAAATTTTTCACTAAACAATCACGGCGCGCGCGCATTTCGGTTTTGACCACAACATTAACCGACGCGCTATTTTGGAAAGCTGCCAGCGCGGCGTACTGGCTAACTGTCGCGGTGCCGCTAGTAATTTGGCTCTGCCAATCACCAACCACACTCACAATTTCTTTATTCCCAAATAAAATTCCCACGCGCCAACCAGTCATGGCAAAATGTTTAGACACACTTTGAATTACAATTACCTGGTCACGAAATTCAGCAAATGACGCGGCTGAACAAAATTCTTGCTCATAGGTTAAACCGCTGTACACTTCATCAGAAATAAACCAAATATTTTTCGCGGCGGCGACAGCAATTAATTCTTTTACTTCTGCGGCCGAATACAAAGTCCCGGTTGGATTGCCGGCATTATTAAAAAATATTGCCCGAGTTTTATTGGTAATTGCCGCTTGCAAATCTGCTGATGAAACCTTCCAATTATTTTTTACTTCGGTTTGAATCACCACAGTTTTGGCACCCGTTGTTTCAATTAAGCTGGGATATGATGTCCAATAAGGCGCAATCACAATTGCTTCATCACCCGGATTTAACAAGGTGCGACAGAGCGCGTACAAACCAAATTTTCCACCGTTAGTAATGGCGGTATTTTCTAGCGCAAAATTTGCATCATAATTTTTATTCATCCATTCACTCGCGGCCGTGCGTAATTCTGGAATTCCCAAACTTGGGGTGTATAAAGTTTTTCCACTAGCCATGGCATCAGTTGCGGCTTTGATCACCACTGCGTGTGGCGCAATCATTGGCTCACCCGCACTCAAATTAAAAACTCGCTCCCCGGCCAATTTTTTCTGGCTGGCGAGCGCATTAATTGCTAGTGTGGCTGATGGCGGAATTACGTTTAAATTCATAGTCATGATACAAAAAATCCCGCAATACGGGACCTTTCGGATCCCGGTGGACAGCATAATCATCATCCCTAATAAAATAGGTGGGTGGCCGCAATCCAACTCCACGGAGCAGGACAATATAGGCTTCCCCTGATAATGATTTTGTAGAATGAGATTTGCTGTCTACAGGATCTGAATTAATTATAAAAAAAACATTGACCGGTGTCAATATTTTGTTGTCCCGGAGGCCCCGACGCCGCGAATTGCGACGTGGGGCCACCCGGGTTCATCAATCCACTTCCTGTCGGCGAGCGAGCGCCTCGCGAGAGCTGAGCACTGCCTCTTCGTAGGCCGCCTGCTCCTCTGGGTCATCGCTCACCTTGCGGATGGGTTTCTCCGCGTTCGGTTCTGTGTGGATTGACATGTCGAACGGGTCGACGTTCATGGGGTCCTCCAGGGCGGGAAATTGTGCGCCCAGAAAATTCTTTAGGATAAAAAATTTTCTCGACACAAAATAAAAGAACCCCGGGCCGGGATTCTGATTTTAAATAAATCAAAAATCCCGACCTATGAGGTAAAGTAAAAATAAAAGCAAAATGTTTGGGCCGGGTTTTTCATACTTATGAATCTATTTTCTGACATCTTTTTCCGCAATTGAATTGTGAACAAAGGTGTCAGTCCCGCGGCTTTGTTGGCCAGCGGGACAGTTTGGTTTTCCGGGTTAAGGAAAGTCTGAGGCCGAAGCCCCAAATTTTACACTTAACAGTGTTGGTTCGGTCGAGGGGAGTCGAACCCTTTGCCCACCAGTTTCTCAGACTGGTGCCCTCCACAGAGCGTTGGGCTTCCCGACCGCTTACATTCGACGTAAATCAAATCTAAGCGAGCAAGAATATTCCCCCTCCACTAAACACGAAAATGTTTAATGGAGGGAGGGCAACGGAGACTTCATGCACACCCCCCGAGCGTCTTAGCGCTCGTTCGGGCTGCTGCCGTACTTGGCCTGGAGCGCGAGGCGCTCCTTGAAGGCCACCCAGTCGGGCGAGCCCACGGGCGGGCGGCGCAGTCGAATGTCAGACTGCGGATTGGAGCGGAGGGGAACCTCCGATCCGCCAGCGTGGTTGTTGCTCGACGAGGTGACGGCGGGTGCAGGGGTCGACATGTGGGACTCCGAAACCAGTGGGGCGAATGCCCCGGAAACGCCGGCTGCGTGTCTATGCGAACCCCTCGCAGACACCAACCGGTAGACTGGTTACGAATTTCGTACTCAATCCACCGATTGGTGTTGTCTCTGTTGCCTAAAGTTGAAAGAACTATTCTCAAAAAAATCACCCCGAGGTCTTCGGGGTGATTCACTTTTTTCTGATGTTTAGCAGTTGCCTCCGCAACTTCCTCCGCAACATTCATTTTCACCACCAAAGTGATTCACCCCGTTTACCTTGACATACATAAAGTCACGCGCCACGAGGTTGAGGCACTTAATGTTGAGAATGTTGAGGTTGTTTTGCAACATATTGAAATTAAGGTTACCCAAAGATTTGAAACCGGTCAAGCCAGATGTGGATAACTCCCAAAATAAAACACTCTGCTTTTACAGGCAGAGTGTTTTTGAGGCTGGATTTATTGCTTATTTGCGTTCATCTTCCATGTAAACATGGAGGTATTCAGTCTTGCTGTAGTCAAAGATTTCTTCTTCAGTGAAGAAGCGTTTAACTTCGTCCTGGGCAGATTCAGCTGAGTCTGAGCAGTGAACTACATTGCACATCCCCATGGCTAGGTCACCGCGAAGAGTACCGCCATCAGCCTTACCAGCATTGGTCACACCAGCAATCGTGCGAACCGCGGCGGCCGCGTCTTTACCTTCGGCGCAGATAATTACTACAGGACTAGATTTCATGAAGTTTTCGAGGCCAGGATAAAAAGGCTTTTCCACGTGGTGAGCATAGTGCTCGCGGAGCTTAGCTTCGCTAAGATAAGCCATTTTAAGGCCAACAAGCTTAAGGCCTTTCATTTCCAGGCGCTTTAATACTTCACCCACCAAACCGCGTTGAACTCCGTCTGGTTTAACAATCACAATGGTTTTTTCGAAAAGGCCGTCAAAACGCATAGGAATAAATTAGTTAATTAACGAAAAATTTTCTTAATTATATAGAAAAAACCGGAAATGTCAAGGATTGACAAAATGGGATTTTTGGGGTATATTGATTTGCCGCTTCCTGGTGGCTGAAAGGAGAACAACCAGTGGGGAAAGCACTGGTGATCGAGAACCGGGACGGAGAGAAGGTTACCCTTCCGTCGAACGTCATCAAGGCTGAGACGGTTCGTCCGAATGGCTGTCGAGTGATCGACGCCGTCTGGCGTACCGGTGATGGCGGAACGTGGAAGGAGACCTACTTCGTCGACCGGAACGGTCGTCTGTGGGGCTCGGCCTTCTAGGCTGAGTCCCGCGGGTTAACGGGGCGACTAGTTCGCCCCACCCACCATAACCCCGTGTCTGTTCTTCTGAGCAGACACGGGACCCAACACATTAATTTTAAAAAATTGAAATTAGTGAGAAACAAAAAATACCGTTCGCGGTATTTTTTGTTTCTGATCACAGTTTTTACAATCTCCGTTGACCTATTTTATCCTTTTAGATAAACTGACTCTCGAACAACCTCCCTTAACAGGGCAAGGACGCATCATGAAGATACTCATCATCGGAAATATCGCCCAAGTTCTAACCGCCACGCTCCGGGCAACTAGCCTCAGGAAAGTCCCGGAGATAATGATGAGTGAGAAATTCGATTTCGACGCCATCACTACTTTTGGACCGGACCTGGTCATCTGTGACTGGAACCTGCCAAGCGTTACTGGTGCGGAACTTATATCAAGGCTACGCAGTATGGGTAATCCTGTTCCTGTCGGTTTTATAGGAAAAGAACCGACACAGCGAAAGCTCGCTCTCGATTCGGGCGGATCTTTCTACCTCACCCAACCGTACACCCCAGTCGATCTTAGGACTCATCTAGAGCGCCACATGTGCTGATGTTAACACTCTACGGCGGTTCGCCGCTCCTGGCGTCGGGCCGCTGTCGGCCCTGACCTGGAGCTGGTTGTTCAATCATCCGCCGTTCCCTAAGTATTTACTCGCTAAATATTTAGGGAAGCGGATGAAAAAAACACCCCAACGCGGGGTGTTTTTATTTTACAAATCTTCCAAATTTTTCAAAAAACTAATTGGTCTAGTTTTGGTGGGACGACGAAAAGCCGTGTCTTCGTCAGCTACGTACGTGATGTCGTCGCCAGCCGTACTAGGGTCAGAAAAAACTAAACTATTGTTACCAACATCGACAAATTCCAACAGGTCACGATTAACTTCGGACAAAAACGGTGATGGACCCTGCAAATAACTGTGCAAATTCCCAGTGAGCGGATACGAAAGATGTAAATGTTTTTTGGCGCGGGTGACGGCCACGTAAAACAAACGACGCTCTTCTTCTAATCCCCCGTCTTCATTCAGCGAACGCTCGTGCGGAAATTGTCCGGCCGAAACATTTAAAATAAAAACTGCTTCCCACTCCAACCCTTTGGCCTGGTGAATAGTCGAGAGGATTAATTTTTCATCATCGGTAGTAGCACCTGGTTTGGCAAATTGTTCTTGCAAAACTGACTCAGCCAAAAATTTAGCCAAATCAGTTTCACGCTCAGCTAAATTAGCTAATTGTTCTAGGTCATCACGGCGCTCACGAAAATCTGGATATTCGGCTTCTAAATATTCCATGTATTTAGAATCTAAAACTGCAAACAATAATTCACTTGGTCCCGCTTCAGTTTCAACATCACGCACCAAGCGATTCCAAATTACCCCAAAATCATTCCAACCAACGCGGGCGCGGGCTGGAAGTGATTGGCTCACCACATCCAGGTGATAATCATTCAGGCGTTCTTCAAGTGGAAGGATCATTTGAATAATTTTTTCTGCGGCCGCCGGACCAATTCCAGTTTGCATGGCCAGCACACGCGACCAGGCAATGGTATCTTTTTGATTAGAATAAATGCGCAAGAAAGCCAGTGCGTCTTTGACATGGGCGCGTTCAAAAAAGCGAATGCCACCGCGATATTCGTACGGAATATTGCGTTTATTTAATTCAAGTTCCACTGCTTGTGAGTGAAAGGCAGCGCGAAACAATACAGCCATATTTGATAAAGCCACACCTTCATCACGTAACTCTAAAATTCTTTGCGCCACAAATTCTCCTTCTTCGGCTTGGTCCAAAAACGCGCGCACTTCTGGTTTGGTAAACCGATCTTTAATACTTTTTAATTCTTTTTTATATTGTTTAGTATTATTCGCAATTACTTCATTGGCCACATCGAGAATGTCTGGCGTGGAACGATAATTAGTTTCGAGTTTAAAAATTTTCGCACCCGGATAATGGGCTTCAAAGTCCAAAATATTTTGAATATCAGCGGCGCGGAAAGAATAAATACTTTGGGCATCGTCACCGACCACCAGAACATTATTGTGCACTGACGATAAGGCTTGAATAATTAAAGCCTGAATTTTATTAGTGTCCTGGTATTCATCCACTAAAACATATTTAAATTGTTCGGCTAATTTTTGGCGAACATTATCATGAGCCGCGAGAAGCCGATACAAATTGGTGAGAAGATCATCAAAATCCATGGCATTGGCCGCAATTTTTCGGCGCGAATAATCTGCCGCAATGCGGCCAATAACATCAGCCAAATCTGCCCACTTGGGATAGCGTTCTTCCAAAACTTCAACCAAACTTCTACTCGCATTCCGCGAATAACTAATCAGCGATTGAATGACCGCTGGTGAAGGAAAACGTTTTTCCGTGCGGTCAACGCCTTCAACTTTGGCACTTAATTTTAAAATATCTTTACTGTCTTCAGTATCGAGCACCGTAAAATTATTTTGGTACCCAATCAGCGCGCCATAATGTTTCAGGAGTCGAAACGCGATGTGGTGAAAAGTTCCGCTCCATGGCAAACGCACTTTGTCTTGCACTTCCATTGGCAAACTTTCCACGCGGTGGACCATTTCGCGGGCGGCTTTATTGGTAAAAGTCACAAGCAAAATTTCATCTGGTCGCACCCCCTGTTCTAACAAATGCGCCACGCGGTAAGTAATGGTGCGCGTTTTACCAGAACCAGCGCCGGCCAAAACCAAACACGGGCCATTGCCATTTTCAACGACAGCCAGCTGTTCTGGATTTAATTCTTTGGCGTAATCAATCACATTATTCAATCACAATAATTAGTGGGGTGCCGGTTTTTACGTCCCCGCCATTCCAATCATGAAGTGAAGCCATGACATCTTTAATTGGAAAAATAAAATTCGCCCCGCGATTTACCCCAGGATCATTGGTGATAAATTTATCATCAGTGTAACCGCGAATAATAAACGCGTGATAATCTGGCCCACCGTTTGAATAATATTTGTTTGGTAAAGTTTTTCCATCAGCCAAGGCCAGCACTGGTTTGCCCGCGTCAATAAATTTTTTAATTTGTTCTGCGGTTGGATTTTCAATGACTGAAACTTTTTTCTTGTAACCAAAATAATCAGTAAATAATTGTGCAACTTTTTTACTCTCAATACTAGTAAACCAATTACGTTCTTTTTCCCAGGCCACCATACGCAAAATTTCGTCTTTGGCTGACAATGGACTTAGGCCATAACCTTTGACATACGCGTCGAGCATTAGTACAGCCGCCTCTTCACACGCATTTTGCCACGGCTCATCCCAATTTCGTTCTGGGGCTTGTGAAGTGTAAGGCACGTCTAAATTTTTGTCAGCTTCACCCAAAATCAAAGTACCGGTGAGTGGCGACACGGCCACGCGCGGCTCAGTTTCGGTTGGTGGCACAGCCTCAGTTGAAGTTGGGATTTCATTTTTTCCATCTGTTTTAACTGGCTCACTCGACTTAAAACCAGAGCGCGGAATAAACACACTTTTAGTAACATCTGCTTTCATTTTACTAGTCTGCCACAGGTCATACCACAACCAAACCGTGCCAAAAAATAAGGCCGCTGCGGCTAGAGCAATTACCAGGGAAAATGCGGTTTTTTTAGTGGCTTTCATAGCTGGATAGTACCATGGTCAGAAGGAAAAATAAAGGATTGATATTTGGTCAGTTTTGTGCTATTCTAGTGTTCCTATGAATAAATTTTTTACTGTAATTAAGGAGGATGATGAGACCAAGGCCCGCGCTGGGCTAATCCACACTGATCACGGTGACATTGAGACCCCGGTTTTTATGCCGGTTGGGACTCAAGGCACAGTAAAAAGTTTGGACCAGCTTGACCTCCATGATTTAGAAGCGCAAATTATTTTGGGAAATACGTACCACCTACACTTGCGGCCTGGCGAAGATTTAATTGCGGAATTTGGTGGTTTACATAAATTTATGAATTGGGACCGCCCAATTTTGACGGATAGTGGCGGTTTTCAAGTGTTTAGTTTGGGCGCACAAAAAGAACAGGCCGAAAGTCGCACCCCAAATGACCAAGGCAAATTAGTTTCGATTGATGAAGATGGCGTGACGTTTCGTTCCCACCTGGATGGTTCAAGTCACCGTTTTACACCAGAGTCAGCCATTGAAACGCAGCACAAAATTGGCGCGGATATTATTATGGCTTTTGACGAATGTACACCAGATGCGGCCGACAAAGATTACACCAAAGCAGCCATGGAACGAACACACCGTTGGGCCGTGCGGTCACTAGAAGCGCATAAAAAATTAAAGCCAAGTGATGCTTACCAAAAATTTTTATTTGGAATTATTCAAGGTGCAAATCACCAGGAACTACGCGAAGAATCAGCCAAATTTATTGCGAGCCAAGATTTTGATGGCATTGCGATTGGCGGTGAGTCAGTTGGCTACAATATGGCCGCGACCAAAGATATTATTGATTGGGTTTTACCACATATTCCAGCGGATAAGCCGCGCTACACCATGGGCTTAGGTTATTCACCGGCTGATCTGTTTGCGGTAGTTGAACGCGGGATTGATATGTTTGATTGCGTGGCTCCAACCCGCGTGGCGCGCAATGGTTCGCTGTATGTGCACCGAAAAATTAATGCGAGTTATAAAATTAATATTAATAATGCGCAGTTCCGGACTGATGCTGGACCGATTGACCCGGAATGCAAATGTTTTACTTGCGCCAATCATTCGCGCGCGTATTTGCACCATTTGTTCCGCAGTGAGGAACTACTTGCCTACCGCTTGGCAACCCTCCACAACTTACATTTTTTCTTGACCTTAATGAAAGAAATTCGGACCGCGATCAAAGAAGACCGGTTCAGTGAACTGAAAAAAGAGTGGGTGGAATAAAAGAAAAACCGGAGTGATTCGGTTTTTTGGTTGACAAAAATTACAAAAAATAATACTCTCCTCCCAATTCGTAATGGCGCATTGACGCGCCTGGAGAGGGGGAACGATGCAAGATTCGAAGCGCCGATGGAAAGATCGTCCGAGGTCTCGCCGCCCAATCAAACGGGTGGTGTCTGTCACCGTTCACCACCGCGTGGGCGGACGGATCAAGCAGACCCGGCAGTTGCACGTCGAACGCCACCACTGAGCTGTCCGTCCCGCCCGGAGATCATCCGAGCGGGGCGGCGGCCAACAAACTAATTTAAAGAGCTTGTAATTAACTGAAACGCCTTGACAAGAGGCGTTTTTTTATTTATCATCTTCTCCATTCTGGAGATGGCGCTTGCTTGCGCCTGGGGGACGAGACCTATGGCTAAGGTTCATATGAAGGATCTCGACAGCGAAGGCCAGTGGGCCGGGAACGCGCTCCGCGTTCGCGGAGTGATGGCCAAGACCGGCGGGAGCATCAAAGCGGCGCAGGAAGCGCTGCTGAGGCACCAGCTGGAGAAGAGCCACCCGTTCCGTGACGGACAGACTCGCCCTGAGCGGGGCATGTCGCTCGCCGACTGACGTCGAGCCGGGTCCACCGGTCGCGCGTCAACACCGCGTTCTGCCAGGAAGTTTCTGGCGGAGCGCGGTGCACTCAATCTAAACGGCTTAGGCCGCTTTTTTTATTGCAAAATTTTTATAAACTCATGTGCGGATTTTTCCCAAGAAAATTCACTGGCGCGCGCTAAACCAATTTTAGAAAACTGGTCACGAATATTTTGATCTTGTAAGAGAGTAAGCGCATTTACCAAGTCACTCACACGGTTTGGGTCCACTAAATAACCTGACTTCCCTACTACTTCAGGCAAAGCCGAACGGTTACTTGCAATCACCGGCGTACCACTGCGTAGCGCATCTAACACTGGCAAACCAAAACCCTCGTAAAAACTTGGATACGCAAATATTTTGGCAAGCGCATACAGCGCGGGCTTTTCACTTTCGGGGACATAACCAATAAATCGCACTTTGGGTGTTTGGTTAATTAAGGAAAATATTTTTTTATTATTCCAGCCCGGCGCACCAGCAATAATTAATTCTACATTTGACGCACCTTGCTTTTGCCACAGCGCAAACGCGCGCACCAAACCGCTAATATTTTTGCGTGGCTCAATCGTAGCTAAACACAAAATAAACTCAGGTGGTAATTGATATTTTTCTTTCACATAATTTTGCCTGTCTAGTGAATTTGACCACTCAGAACATTGACCTGGATACACGACCGTAATTTTTTGAGAAGGAATTTTAAAAATTGTTTGCAAATCATTTTTAGTAGATTGTGAGGGCGCAGTAATATGCACAATTTTATTTATGATTTGATGTGGTTTAATTAATTTATGCCACAGGCGCTGATGCAAAGAAAAATACTGTGGAAAAACTTTAAAGGTAACATCATGAACTGTAATAATCGTTTTAAACTTTGGCTCAGGCGCAATAAAATTTAAATTCGGAAAATAAACGGCGTCAAAATTAATTTGTTTGTTCAATAGCAGCGGCCAGTCAGATAATTTGGGCCAATTAAATAAAGCGATTGAAGCATTTAACATTTTATTTGGTACACCCAAATGTAAGGGAATAATATTTGGCTTATGCCAATTAGCTGGCAGCTCAAACGGCTTCAGCCCACTGGAACACAAAAAATAAGTGTGCTCCGGATATAATGAAAAAACTGCTGAGAGCAGTTCGTACGCATACTCACCCACCCCGGTCCGGACCCCACTTTGCAGCGGCCGCACATCAATCGCCAGGTTCATATTAACGGGCTTCTAATTTACACTGGGCTTTGGCCTCTTGTTTGGCTGTGTACTTTTCCGTGACGTACTTTTTAATTCGGTCTTTAAACCGATCAACGCTAAACCGCTCGGCCCAAGTGCGGATTTCAGTTGCGTTCCACGCGGTGGCATCAAAGTCGCGGAGGACTTGGTACAGTGAATCCCATTTTTGTTCAGCAAATAAAACCCCAGTTTTATTTGGAATTACAGTTTCAGTGGCTCCACCAACCCCATAGGCAATCACTGGCCGGCCCGCCGCCATGGCCTCAATCATAGTAATCCCAAAATCTTCAACTTGAGGATTTAAAAACGCTTTGGCGTGTGCTAGTAAATCAGCTTTTTGCGCTTCAGTGACACGACCCACAAATTCAATATTTGGTTTAGCAATTTTTTTCAAATAATTTAAGGATGGCCCACTCCCAAAAATTTTAAGTGGCCAACCTAACCGGTTAAAAGTACGCACCAGTAAATCAAATTTTTTATATGGTACTAAGCGGCCACCACTCACAAAATAATCACCAATTTTTTCCGCAACTGAAAAATTATTAAAGGCTACCGGCGGATAAATAATATCGCTGTCGCGACGATAATATTTTTTAATGCGGTCATGAACCGTAGCGGAATTGGCGATAAAAAAATCTACCCGATCAACACTCATTTTATCCCACAAGCGCAAGTGATGGATGAGCCGAGGTAACACGGCTTTGACCACTGGATTATAAGGCAGGTCAGCAATATACTCGTGCGTATCAGTCCACAAATATCGCGTTGGGGTGTGGCAGTACGAAATATGTACGGTGTCTGGCCGCGTAATTACCCCTTTAGCAAAGGCGCTGGTTGATGACAATACCACATCAAAATCATGCAAATTATAACGCTCAGTCGCCAGTGGCATCCAGGGCAAATACCACTGAAATTTAGTGCGGCCAAATGGTAAAAAACGAATAAATGATTCGTGAATATCAGCACCGAGAAAACCTTCCACGCTGCCAGGCCGATTGAACAGAACAAAGATTGGCGCGTCTGGCCACAATTCATGAAAAGCCCGAAGCACGCGCTCCGCACCGCCGTCTTGTGACAGGTAGTCGTGGACTAAAGCAATCTTCACAAGGCTTTGCGTTTTTTAAACAAAATAAACGGTGTTTTAACCAGAATAATCAAATCAAGTAACAAACCCCAGTGCTCAATGTAAAACGCATCGAGCCGAATTTCATCCGCAAAGGTTAAATCACTGCGCCCAGAAATTTGCGATAGGCCAGTAATTCCCGGTTTAATAATGAGCACACGTTTGTGTTCCGCTGCATACTGATTAACTTCGCGCGGCTGGTGCGGACGTGGTCCAACCAAACTCATGGAACCCCCTAAAACATTGAAGAATTGTGGTAATTCATCCAGGCTAGTGCGACGGAGAAAGCCACCAAACGGCGTGACGCGCGGATCATTTTTAATTTTATAAATCGGACCTTCTTTGGAATTTTGTTTTTTAATTAATTCCGCTTCGCGTTTTTCGGCTTCCATTCCCGCTGCTCCAAACTGCGCACCAGTTGAGTCTTTTTGGTACATGGACCGGAATTTCAAAGTGAAAAATTTGTGCCCACGAATACCCACGCGTTCATTTTTATATAAAATTGGCGAGCCAGTTTCAATTAAAATAATGAGTGCAATCATTAACATGAACGGTGACAAAATTATAATGGCGAGCGCACTAATAATAATATCAAACAACCGTTTTAACACTCGGCCCCAACCATCCAGCGGGGTGCGGGCCAATTCTACCATTGGCACACCAGCTAGTGGCTGCACGCGTTTGGTCGCAGCGTAGGTAGCAAACAAATCAGCGGAATATTTGAGAACCACGTGTTCAGCATTACAAAAATCTAGTAATTGTAGGGCATCGGATGGTTTTGGTTGAAGTGGTAAAAATAATAATTCATCCAAACGGGCTGGTGGCTTAGCTAAAAATTCACTGACCTTTTCAAATTCAGCTAAAACTTTATACCCTAATTCTGGGCGCTTTACTAAAATTTGTTTGAGCGCCATTGCGGTTTCACCTGCGCCAATAATGGCTACACGGCGCAAGCCAATGCCGTGGCGATACAAAATTCCTTTAACCCCGCGCATCACAATGCGGCCAAGACCAACATAGATAATCGCCAAGAGCCAACTAACCAGGACCAAAAAACGTGAGTCAAACACTGCCTGGCCAAACAGCAAAATCACGGCGACAACCGCGAGTCCGGCTGACGACGCCAAAACCACAGCGGTTAAATCTGGTAATAACTTTCGGTTTGGGTCAGGTCGGTACAAACCAGCCAGGGCGAAAATTACTACCCAGCCCGCGGCTACAGCCATGAGGAGGTGTAAAAAATTACTAACCGGAATTGAAAATAAAACTGGGCGCAATTTCACGACAATTTCGGAAAAACGCAGGTAATATGCGGACAGCCCAGCCAAGAGTAAAAGCAAAAAATCCAAGGGCACTTGGATAAACATTAGGATGATTTCTGAGCGTTTCATATTCCCTTATATAGTAACTAAATTTGGACCTTGGGTCAATCTTGACTTTTTGGCCTATTTAGGCTATAATTCGTGAGCTTTTTGGGAAGATGATCGATCTAATTCCGCAAGGGATTGGGTAGGAAAGTCCGAACTCCAATCCTGTTATCAGGAGAAAACGGTAGTGGATAACATCCACCTGAGTCGTTGCGAAACGGCTTACGGGACAGGGCCACAGAGACAATACTAGTTCCGACAAGTCGGAATGAAAGGTGAAAAGTGTATGAGTGTTTTTACTCTCGAGGCAAAAGCAATCATACTGTGCCCGCAGTGATGCGGTGCAGCGGCAACCCCTACCTGGAGAAAGAGCAGCGTTTCCCGACTTGTCGGGATTCGAAAAGTTAGCTCGTTTGAGTCGCACAGCAATGTGCGATCGAGATAAATGATCGTCCTAGACAAAATTCGGCTTACGAACAAAAAGCACAAAACCCCTCTCTGAGGGGTTTTGTTATTTTGTAAACGTGCTATTATGGAACTAGAGGCTTTTTTAAATACAATATGAATAAAAATATTACTTTATTTGCCACTGCGGGCATTTTACTAATTGCGGCTAGTGCCGGCGCCTACATGTACCGCACTGAAACCAAAGTACGTGTTAACACTTTAGAATTACCTGTCCCCTATTTATCACAAGTACCAGATGGGGTTTGGATTAATCCCTGGGCCAATGCGTGTGAAGAAGCAAGTGTTTTAATGGTTAATGCGTTTTACGAAAACACTGAGATAAAAATTAGTGAAGCCAAACAAACTATGCAGGCCATGTTTGCTTGGGAAAATGAAAATTTTGGAAAAAACTTTGATACCACGGCTGAAGAAATTGGACTCTTAGTCGCGGCCAAAGCTAATTTTGATACTGAAATTAAAACCTACCCAACTTTGGATGAAATTAAAGATCAACTCCGCAAAAAGCGGCCAGTTATTGCCATGCTTGATCAGTATTTGCTCAGCCAAAAACCACGCCAATTAAACGCCTCATATCATGTCCTTGTAATTATTGGCTTTGACGACACCAAACAAGAATTTATTGTGAATGATCCAGCCGAAACCACCCGGCGTTATTCGTACGATCGCGTTATGAATGCCCTGCATGATTATGATGAAGTGGCGGACGAAGCGGTTGGGAAACCCGTAGTTTTATTTACCAAAGATAAATTACTGTAAAATAAAAATCCGACAATTGCCGGATTTTTTGTGCGCGGGAGAAGACTCGAACTTCCATACCCTTTCGGGTGCTACCACCTCAAGGTAGTGCGTCTACCAATTTCGCCACCCGCGCTTTTTAAAATTTGCGCTCTTTACCCACGATCATTTCAATTTGACTCCGCGAAAGTTTGATCGTGATTTTACTTTCTTTGGAGGTTTTGCCATCAGCTTCAACTAGAAATGGAGTTTTACTTTCTACCACCATTTCTTCAAATGGAAAAATACTTGGATCTTCAAATTCTTCACGTTTGAACCAACCACTCTTAACGACTGGCCGGACGAACGCTTCTAGTTTACCGTCTTGTGGGTGCACAATCATTTCCCGGCCCTGACGTTGCCAGTAGTATGGTTGTAGATTACACACCACTAGTTCCATTTTGGCCGTGGCACTAGAGACTTTAAACCGCTCATCATACTCAACCGTAATTGGGTGCGGTGGAATATGTAGTTGAGAAATAAAGAACCGGTTATTAAACCAGCCAGCATCGAGAAAAACTTTTCGACGCCGCGCCAACACATCGGCCGCTTCAGCGTTCACCGGAATTCCGAGAACACTGGCAATACTATTTTCTGGACCAATAGGAATAAATCCATAGGTCACCGGATAGGCTGCGCCGCGGGACAAAACCTTGGCAAAGGTAATGTCATTCCCCACCACTACAATGGTTTTAGCGCCCTTGCGGACTGCCTCGGCAATGATGGTTTCTGGGGAAGTAAAATGTTGAAGCCGTATTATTCTACCAGCGATGCCGTAATCTGTCAATCGTGTTTCAATCAGTTTAAGCGCTTCGGAAAAGCGCTTCTCTTTAAGAAACTGATCATACAGATAAACATACATAAGGCTGTTCTAGGCCCCCATTTCGCTCTGATCTTCGTCACGTTTAGTGCCTTTGGTTGTGCGGCGGCGGTCATTATTTTCTGCGCCTTCTAGGCCTTTCATAGCGACTTTTCCTTGTAAAAGCGCGCCACCGGCGACCACCAACACTTCACACTGAACATCACCGAGCACCCGGGCTGAGGCAGTTAATTCTAATTGTTGGTCAACTTTTACATTACCACGCACTTCACCCGCAATTACGGCGTCCCCAGCACGGACATTGGCCATAATTTTAGCGCCTGGCTCAACGGTCAGAAGACGGGCGGTTTTAACACTACCAGACACTGTGCCTTTGACCAAAATATTACCTTCTGACGCAAAATCCCCCTCGACCACCACTGACGGACCAACCACGGTTTCCACTTCGTCTGGACTACTAGCCCGGGCCATTGGGTCATGAGTTGTGGCACTAAAATCTGGGGATTTTGGGAACATAAAAGTAAGAGAGATAGATTAAATTCTAGGGTAATTATACTGTAAATTTTTCCAGGCTGCAATTAGTGGTTCTTGATCGGGAGGGAGAGCCAAAAGGTGCTACCTTTGCCCTCGCCTGGGCTGGTCGCACCGACGGTGCCATTATGGCCTTCGGCAAAACGACGGCAAACATACAGACCCAGTCCAGTGCCATTAGCGCGGGACTCACGGGCATTGCGACCGCGGTAAAATTTTTCAAAAAAATGTTCAGTTTCAGTTGGGTTAAAACCAATCCCCTGGTCAGTCACTTCTACTAAAATTTGGCCGCGAGTAATTTTTGTACTCACGCGCACAGTGCCGCGGTCACTGTATTTAATGGCGTTATCAACTAAATTATAGATGACGTGGCGAATTTTTTCCGCATCAAAGCGCGTGGTTGGAATATCACTGCGGCGCCAGACTAATTTTAATTTCTTTTCTTCAGCGCGTTCACGAAGTTCAGCGACCACCCCCGCAATTACCTCACTAATTGAACCACGTTTCAGGGTGTACGTTGGTTCACCCTGATCCATGCGGGTGCTACATAAAAATTCATCCACCAAGTGAATTAAGCGCTCATTACTAATGTCCATGTTCTTGAGTACTTTTTTTATTTTTGGATTGACTTTGCCATAACTGCCGTCCCCGATTAATTCAATGTACCCCTTAAGAATTGACAGTGGAGTGCGGAGCTGGTGTGAAGCGAGGGATAAAAACTCAGTTTTTTGTTGGTCTAAAATTTGTAGTACTTCTTTATCATGCTTAAGTGAAGTGGCTAGGCGAAGTACACCTTCATGCTTAACCATTTCTGCATGTACCACGCGCGCCACCCCAATTACCGCGGCGGTTAAAGCTAAAAATAAACCACCAAATAACCAGGGACCAAAACCGGCGGAATTTTTTTCAAAAACACTAGTCAATAACAAAAAGATCAGCAGCCACACGGAAAAGATAAACGCGTCCACCACCATCAAGGTTTTTTGTCGATCTTCTGGAAGCCAAAACCACAGCACACAACCGAGCACAAACACAAACAAACTCGCAATCAAAATGACAAATAATGTGGCCGAAGCAAACATAGTGGTTCGAGTATACCACAAAATTAAAAAAGAGAGATAATTATCTCTCTTTTAATTACATTTCTTCAACCGTATCAATGGTCAGAAGTTTGAGCGCTTGGGTAATTACTTGGCGCGTTGTATCAGCAAGTTTTAGACGCGCTTGTTTGAGGTCTTCATTACCTGCTTCAAGAATCGAATGCTGGTGATAAAAGGTGCTGAAACTTTGAGCTAATTCAAAAGTATAATTAGTCAGAACTGACGGATTATAATCAGCCAGGGCGCGTTCAACTGCTTCTGGGAATGCGGCTAACTTTAGAACCAAGGCTTTTTCTTCGGGTTCAGTTAAGGCTTTAACTGACTCAGTTTTTACTGCCACTTTGCGCAAAATACTATTGATGCGGGCCACAGTGTAGAGCAGATAGGGCGCACTAAAACCCTCAAAACTAACCGCTTCATCAAAATTAAAAATGATGGTTTTGGCGGCTTCATGCTTTTGCATGGTAAATTTCAGAATCGCCTGGGTCAAAGTCGCGGCCACACTGTCAATTTTATCCTCACTCCAATCTGGGTGGCGCTTGGTTACCTCAGTTTCCATGTACTCACAAATATCATCACGCAAATCTTCGTACAAAATTACATTCCCTTTACGGCCAGACATTTTGCCACTTGGCAAATTAACCAAACCGTACCCAATGTGGGTCATTTTGTGGTCAAAACCATTTAATTGCAGCACCCAGAATAATTGCTTGAAGTAGAAATTTTGCTCAATACCCGTTAAATTAATACTTTCTGTGATATCATGCGCACCAAATTTCTTTTCCGCGAGCGCTAGGTCACTAGTCATGTACACACCCGCACCCGTAGCTTTACGGATTAGGGCAATGTCTAAATTGTCAGCCGACAGGTCAATAATAATTGCACCGCGCTCACCTTCTTTGGCAATACCCTTTTTCATTAATTCATCAACTAATTCCTGACCACGCTCTTTCACGTCACTTTCCAAAAAAGTAATGGTGTGGTCACAACCAAGTTCTTTATGAATCGCCGCAAAACCCTGTAAACTCCAATCGCGCGTGCGCTCAAAGACTGGCCAAATAGTTTCGTCGTGCGCTTCGAGTTTTAATTGAATCGCATCAATTTCTGCTTGCACGTCTGGATTATCTTTCAAATAGTTACTCGCTTCTACATACACCTCACCAAGCCATTTTTGTTGGTTTTCAGTTGGTTCTTCACCGGCATGAAAGTGCTCAATCCCCCACAAACACTTGGCCACGTGCGAACCAAAATCATTAATATAATTCACTGGTTTGACGTCATAACCTGCGGCCGCAAATAATTTAACCAGCGTATTACCAATACAAACATTGCGCAAATGCCCAATGTGAAATTCTTTGTGCGTGTTTTGGGACGGATATTCGATCATTACTTTTTTACCTTGTCCTTGATTGAGATTGCCGTATTTTTCCGCTTGCGCCGAAATTCCACCAATCACCATCTCCGCCAAATGGCTGGTGTTTAAGAAAAAATTCACATATGGGCCAAAACTTTTCACCTCTGTGACCAATGGCGAACTAATACTTTGAAGTTTGGTGGCCAGGTCAGTTGCCACAGCCGCTGGATTTTGACCACTGGCTTTGGCGAGTCCAAAACAGGGAAACGCCAAATCACCCATGTCAGTTTTTGGTGGGGCGCTTAACTCAATTTCACCAGTAATTCCGGCGTTTTTAAGAAGTTCAATTAATTCGGCTTTTACCTCTCGGAGCATATTATTTTACAGTCACAAAAAACCGTTTGCCTTTTTGAATCACATCGCCAGCTTTTACCGCGGCTTCGTAATCTTCAACTTTGGTATCATTAATTTTTACACCACCACCGTCAATTTCGCGCTTGGCTTCGGATTTACTTTTTACAAAACCCGCCTCCACCAAAACCGTAACAATATCGTAAACACTTGGTTTTAATTCAGGAATTTCGTCTGGGCGTTCTTTATTTTGAATGGTTTTGGCAAAATAAGCTTGGCCTTGTTCAGCCGCGTCTTTACCCATAAATGTTTCTGTCACTGCGTACGCTAATTTTAATTTCGCATCGCGTGGATTAGCGGCCTTGGTAATTTCTTCAATTTCCACCATTGGCACCGTAGTGCAAAGTTCAAATGAAGAACGAATTACTCCATCACCCCAAGTCATTACTTTACCAAACATATCTTCTGGTGAGTCAGAGAAAGCCACCATGTTGCCTTCACTCTTGCCCATTTTCTTACCATTCTCATCAGCCAAAATTTTCATGGTGAGGACAAATTTTTCTTTGCGTTTCATTTCTTTCATGAGCGTGCGGCCCGCGAGCATGTTAAAAGTTTGATCATTACCACCAACTTCACCATCAACGTCCATGGCCACAGAATCATAACCTTGCATGAGTGGGTACAAAAATTCGTGTAAGAAAATTGGTTTTTCTTCAGCCATTCGTTTTTCAAACATGTCGCGCTCCAAAATTTGTTGCACCGTAAAATGTGATGATAATTCAACCACATCAGCAAAATTCATTTTGGCGAGCCAATCACTATTATATTTTACTTCAGCTGGATTTTCTCCACTGAAATTTAAAATCCCACTCACTTGTTCCTGATACTTTTTACAGTTTTCCAAAACTTGCTCGCGCGTTAGACGAGTGCGGGCGGCCGATTTATCAGTTGGATCACCAATCATGGCTGTGAAATCACCAATCAGCATGATCACTTTGTGCCCCAAATCTTGAAACTGGCGTAATTTCAAAAGGGTAATTCCATTGCCAATGTGCAGTGTTGGCGCAGTTGGATCATAGCCAGTGTACAAAGTTAATTGTCGGCCAGACTTTAATTCTTTTTCCAAAAATTCTGGGGTTGGGTAAATATTGGCCACACCCCGAGTCAAAAGTTCTTTAATTTGTTCTGTATTAGTAGAGACAGACATATTATTCATTACATGGTTGAGTTGAAACTTCAATTGATTCTAAATTTTTCACCACGGCCACAAAATATTTTTCCTCTGGTGCGTTTGGGAGCGAAGTGTTAGCTTCGTGCCGCTCCTCTACTTTTACTTCAGCGCGGACAGTAATAAGTGGTGTGCCCGCATAACAGTCAGGTAATTTGGCCGCGACTTGTTTTTGGTATGACTCATCAAAGTAAACCGGAGTATTATCAATGGTTTGAATTTCACCCCTGTCATTTAAAACTGGCATACTACCAAATCCGCCAGTGTAGCCATAACCAATTAACATGGTGGTACTACTACTTTCATTGGGTTTAGGCAAAGTCGAGAGGGCTGGGACATCCATAGAATTTGAATTACAACCAAAACCGGTTAAGAGTAAAGTGAGGGCAAGCAAAAAGCGGCGCATATTTATAAGGCAGATAATTGCGCAGTGAGCGCAGTTAATTTTGCTTCCGCATCAGCTAATTTCTTCCGTTCCCCATCAATAACTGCAGGTGGCGCATTATTTACAAACTCAGTATTACTCAATTTTTTCTTCATTGATTCTACGTATGGGGCGACAGTTGCAATTTCTTTTTCTAGACGAACTTTTTCTTTGTCTTTATTTACTAATCCAGACAATTCAACGTAAACTTCGGTTTCACCAACCACAAATCCAACCGACGTCTCAGTTTTTTGATAATTACTATCAAAAACCAAATTCTCTAATCGAGATAAAGAAACGATAACACTTGAATTTTCTTCAAATAGCTTCTGATTTTTAGCCTTAACTGTTGCTACTACTTTTTTAGCCGGCTCAATTTTAAATTCAGCTCGTACATTACGAATTAAATTGATTGTTGAACGAACATCGTTAAATCCCTGGAAATAATCGTCTCTAGATTCAAAATTTTTTACCTCTGGCCATTTCTCAACCATCAAAATCGCGTCTTCGCCATATACCTCTCTCCAAATAGTCTCAGTCACAAATGGCATGTAGGGGTGCCAAAGTTTCAACAACGTGTTTAAAATGTAATTTAAAATTTGAGATTTTTCTCCCTCAACTTTGGCTATTTCTAAATACCAATCAGCTAATAAATCCCAGGTGAAGATACGTAAAAAATCTCCAGCTCCAGAAAATTGATTATACTTAATACTATTTTCAACTGCATGTGCTGTATAATCTAATTGATACAAAACCCATTCGTCAGCTAATGTTTTAGGAATTGGTTTTGAAGAATTAATTTCTGGTTTTTCAATATTCATTAACATGAACCGTGAAATATTCCACAATTTATTAGTGAAATTTCTAAAGCCAGCAATTTTTTCTTCAGACAATTTCATGTCATTACCCGGAGTGTTACCAAGAAGTAAAGACAAACGAGTGGCATCAGTCCCATATTTATTGATCATGTCGAGCGGGTCAATGATATTACCGAGCGATTTACTCATCTTTCTTCCCTGTTCATCACGCACCAAACCATGCAAATACACAGTTTTAAATGGCACTTCACCAAGAGTGTAAGTGGTCATGAGGATCATGCGCGCGACCCAGAAAAACAAAATATCATAACCTGTTTCCAAAACTGAGGTTGGGTGAAATCGTTTAAAATCTTCAGTATTTGCAGGCCAACCCAAAGTTGAGAAGGTCCAGAGTCCAGAAGAAAACCAAGTATCAAGCGTATCAGGATCTTGGGTCCAACCCTCACCTTTTGGTGCCTCAATATCACAATAAATCTCATTGCCTTTATACCAAACCGGAATTTGGTGTCCAAACCAAATTTGACGAGAAATACACCAGTCGCGCAAATTATCAATCCAGTGGAAATAAGTTTTGTTAAAACGGTCTGGAACAATTTCAATTTTATTTTCTCGCACTACTTCTTGCATCATTTCTTTGAGTGACAATTCACGTCCAGCAAAAATTCCGCGGCCTGGTACTTTTTTATTAACATCAATAAACCACTGAGTTTTTGGAAGTGGCTCGACAACATCTTTGAAACGATCTGATGTGCCAACATTTTGAATGGTGTCCTCTTCTTTTTCCAGAAGACCCTCATCTTTCAACCATTGAACAACTTTTGTACGCGCTTCTTCAACTGTCAGCCCAGCATAATCTGAACCAGCATTTATGGTCATTTTTCCATCTTCACCAATTACTTGAATGAGGCCAATGTCATTGCCAAGGGCTTTTTGGCGGAGATACATTTCAAAGTCAATTGGGCTATGCGCGGTCGTAACGCCAAGCGCACCAGCGCCAAAAGAATCATCAACATTAGCATCGCCAATAATCTTAATTTTAAGCTCATGACCTTTTTGACCAAAATCTGCCACTGTAAATTCCTGACCGATAAAATTTTTCCACTGACCTTCTGGATGAACTGCAACCGCTGTGTCTCCTAACTTAGTTTCTGGGCGAGTAGTGGCAATCGAAATTGGAAAATCCTTAGAATATTTGAAGTAGTATAATTTTCCTGGGCGCTCAACATGAACCAGTTCATCATCACTACAAGTTGATTGGCCTTTTACTGACCAATTAACCACCCGATAGCCGCGGTAAATTAGGCCCGCGTCATACATGTCTTTAAAAACCGTACGCACGGCCAAATTGCGTTCATCATCAAGTGTGTACGCTTCGCGTGACCAATCCAAAGATGAACCCATTTTTTTAGATTGGTTAACAATGGTGTCATGCGAATCTTGCGCAAATTTTTTCACGCGTTCCAAAAATTTTTCACGACCCAACTCTTCTTTTGGTTTAGTGAAACCCTCGTCTTTAATTAATAAACCCTCAACTTTTGATTCAGTTGCTACTGCTGCGTGGTCAGTACCAGGCACCCAAAGCGTGAGGTCGCCTTTCATCCGGTGATACCGCACCATCATGTCCTCAATCGCGAGCATGGCCGCATGACCCATATGCAAAGTTCCGGTCACATTTGGCGGTGGCAAAACAATCGAAAATGGCTCAGCTTTCTCACTAGTTACACCCTTTTCCACACAAACATCAGGGTTAAAAAAACCACTGTTTTCCCAGCGCTGATAAATATCATCTTCGTATTTTTTTGGTTCGTAGGCTTTGTCGAGCATAAATAGGCTTAAGTAAGCTAATGTTACTTAAATCTGGAGAAAAATGCAAGAAAATGGTATTTTTAAAAAAAGGCTAAAATAAGCCAAAATTACCCACAGGCCCCAGGTTTGACAGAAGGGCGTTTTCCTGATAAGATGGCTAGTCATTTAAATATGGCTTTAAAACTGGCTGAACAATTCAAGCAGCTAATTAGTGATAAAAATCATATCCTAATTACCAGTAAAACCACGGCTAGCGGCGACGCGATTGGTAGCGCCGCGGCTTTGGCGCTGCTTTTGAAACGCCTAGGCAAACGGGCCGACGTGGTGATTGAAGATTGCGCTATTCCCCACCAGTTCCGTTTTGTGGGCAGTACCCATGATTTCAAAAACAGTTTGGGCCATTTGCAAAAATTTGTCATTCACGTGGATATAGCTGAAACCGGAATTAAAGAGCTTAGTTATGATTCTAAAGACAAAGAGCTCCGAATTTTTATTACTCCTGAACACGGCGCCCTTAGTCGCGACGCGATCCGCACGGCTCAATCAGATTTTACTTATGATCTGATTATTGCGGTAAATACCCCTGACCTAAATTCACTCGGAAAATTGTACCAAAACAACACCGAATTTTTCTTCAAAACGCCAATTGTAAACATTGATCATGAACCAAGCAATGAACATTTTGGCCAAGTAAACATCGTGGATGTGACCAAGAGTACCACAGCTGAAGTGTTGTATTCAGTAATGAAAGAAGTCTATGCCACTGATCTGGTGCCAGAAATTGCTGAAGCAATTTTAACTGGCATGATTGCGGGCACCAATAGTTTCCGCGATGGGCACATCAAACCTGACACCCTGGCGGCTGCCAGTGACCTGGTCCACCTTGGTGCAGACCGCGGCGCAATTATTAAACACTTGTACCAAACCAAATCAATTGCCACGTTCCGGTTGTGGGGTTCAGCCCTGTCACACTTACAATTTGATGAAGCTAGTGGTTTAGTGTGGTCAACTATTACGCGCGAAGATTTTGCGCGCAGTGGTGCTAAAGAACAGGAGCTGGGCGCAATTGTTGATGAATTAATTACCACTGCCCCAGCGGCCAAATTAATTTTGCTCGTGCACGAACATCCAGATGCAGCCAAGCCAACTATTCATGGCCTCTTGCGTGCCCGCGAGCCGCACAGTGCCGAAGAATTACTCGCGCTCTATGGTGGTAAAGGTAATAAAGCGCACGCCCAATTTACAGTCAGCGATGGCCGCCAATTACGCGAACTAACCGACGCGATCGTGGCTCACATTCAGAAACAAGTTAAAAATTAAAAACTCCCCGAACTAACGAGGAGTTTTTTAATTGGAATTTTTATACTAAGGCCCGTCCAGTCATTTCTTTGGGCTGTTTAATTCCCAAAATACTAAGCGCCGTTGGTGCAACATCGGCGAGCATACCAACTGGTTGGAGGAGCGATAAATCACCATCTGGTGGGTCACCCGATGGTCCGGCTTGACCATGATACTCTTCACCAATAATTATCAGCGGCACTGGGTTAGTACTGTGTTCTTTGTCGCGCTCATTAGTTTGTAAGTTGAGTAATTCCTCAGCATTGCCATGATCGGCCGTAATCATAAGCACGCCTTTATGCGCCAGCACATGATCAGCAATGGTGCCCAGCGCGGCGTCAACAGTTTCACAACCCTTGATAGTGGCCTTTAAATCACCGGTGTGACCAACCATATCCGCATTCGCAAAATTGAGCAAAATCACATCGTATTTTTTTTGGTCAATAATTTTCACTACGTCTTTGGCAATCGCCCCAGCTGACATTTCTGGTTCTTTGTCGTACGATGCAACTTTTGGGGATGGAATAATTTTTCGATCTTCATTAGCAAACGCTTCTTCAACCGTACCATTCAAAAAGAAAGTAATGTGCGCGTATTTTTCCGTTTCCGCCACATGGTATTGTTTGAGACCTTCTTTACTCAAAACTTCGGCCAAACAATTATGAACCACATTTGGTGGAAACGCGACCGTGACTGGCAATTCTTTTTCATATTCAGTCATGGTCACAAAAGTGAGTTTTTTTAAATACTCACGCTCAAATTTATCAAAGCTTGGCAGCACAAACGCCTGCGTTAATTGACGGGCGCGGTCAGGTCGGAAATTAAAGAAAATCACAGCATCCTCTGATTCAATTTTCGCGACTGGTTTATCAGCCTCACCAATTACGGTTGGGACAAACTCTTCGTCAAACACTTTACGATCATAACTTTCTTTGATCGCCTTCAGCGGATCTTTGGCATATTCATCGGCCACACCTAGAGCAATAGCGCGGTACGCTTTTTCCACGCGGTCCCAACGATTATCACGGTCCATCGCATAATAACGACCAGACAAAGTCGCAATTTCACCTACCCCAATTTCATCCATTTGCCCTTGCAGGGCTTTAATAAAATCTTTAGCCGTACTTTCACCCGTGTCGCGACCATCCAAAATGGCGTGTACAAACACGTTCTTAATTTTTTGTTTTTTCGCAAATTCCAGCAGCGCGTACAAATGATCTTGGCTCGCGTGAACATTACCTGGACTAACCAGTCCAATTAAGTGCAAAGCCGATTTATTTTTTTTCACTACTTCTGCGGCTTCTAAAAAGGCTTTATTGTCGTGAAAACTTTTGTCTGAAATACTTTTATTAATACGCGGTAAAGTTTGATAGTAAACACGCCCGGCTCCAATATTTAAATGTCCAACCTCAGAATTTCCCATTTCCCCAAATGACAAACCAACTTCTGCGCCTGAAGCCGCCAAAGTCATGGTTGGATATTCTTTGGTAAATTTAGTGAAATTCGGTAAATCAGCTTTGGCAATCGCATTGCCAGCTGTAGCCGGTGCCACTCCCCAACCATCTAAAATAGCAAGAACAAGTACATTTGGTTTAGCCATAGGATTTCAGGTTCAATAGATTTTTACCAGTCATCTCCTTGGGTTTTTGAATCCCGAGTAAGGTCAAAATGGTCGGTGCAATATCAGCTAATCGCCCACCTGTCCGTACCTTGGATTTTCGTAGTCTATCACAAACCACAATAAATGGCACTGGCGCCGTGCTATGTTCAGTTTCCATGGCCCCAGTTTTGCCACTGTACATTTTTTCGGCATTTCCATGGTCAGCCGTAATTAAAACCACACCTTTTTTCTTTAACACTGCTTTGACAATTTTAGCAACTTCTTTATCCATCGCTTTGACACCCTGGCACGCCGCCCGAAAATCACCAGTATGACCAACCATGTCAGCGTTTGGAAAATTAACCGTAATAAAATCAAATAAATTTTTACTTACACACTCTACAACACGTTTGCCAACCGCCGCACTTTCCATTGCCGGCTTATCAGCGTAAGAATAAACATCGCCTGAGGAAATTAACTCACGATTTTCACCATTAATGGCGGCTGGATAACCCCCATTGATAAAAAAAGTCACGTGCGCGTATTTTTCGGTTTCCGAAATATACAGGTGTCGATACCGATGACCAATTGACTGCACCAAGCCATTAATTATATCTGGACTAGGAAAAGCCACCAAAACTCCTGGTAAATCAGGACCAAAATCAGCCATGGCCACTAATAAAATTGAGTGTGGCCAATGTTTTCTTTTAAATGCACCTGGGTTGCGTTTATTAAAATCGGGTTGCACCAAGGCTTTGGTAATTTGTCGCGCCCGGTCACTGCGAGTGTTGAAAAATATGACGGCATCATTGTCCCCAATAGTTGCAATTGGTTTACCATGTTTAGTAATAACAGTTGGCAAAATATATTCATCAGTTTCACCGCGATTATAGCCGGCAGTAATTGCCTCTTCAGCACTTTCAGCTTGGGCTTCGCCTTTGCCCTCAACCACCGTACGGTAAAAGGCTTCAGTGCGTGACCAAATTTTATTACGGTCCATACCATAAAACCGACCCGTAATTGAAGCAATGGTTTCGTGCGGGAATAAAAACTTTTTTAATTTGCGTAAGTGCATGATGGCTGAGTGTGGTGATGAGTCGCGGCCATCAGTGCACAAATGCAAGGCCACTTTTTGTACCTTGTGCCGGCGGGCTAATTCTAGCAAAGCAAATAAATGTTCAGGGTGGGCATGTGCGCTTTGACCATTGGTGAGAAGCCCCATAATGTGGAGCGTGCTGTGGTTTTTATTAACCAACCGAATTGCTTCTAAAAACGCTTCATTTTTATAAAAAGTCCCGTCTTTAATGGCTTCGGAAATGCGTACTAAATCTTGTTTAACTACCCGGCCGGCCCCAATATTAAAATGCCCGGCTTCAGAATTTCCTTCTTGCCCAGGAAACAAACCTGCGTCCCGGCCATGTGCTTTTAATTTGGTGCTCGGATATTTTTTTAAATACGAAAAAATATTTGGCGCAGTGTTTGGCGTAACAGCATTCCCTGGTAATTTTAAATTACCCAAACCAAAACCATCCAAGATTACCAAAACTATTGGTTTTATTGGTAAAAATGAATCCTTGCTTTTATTTTTTGTAACCATAATTATTCTAACTCAGCCTCAATTTCCATTAAACGATTATATTTTTCCACGCGTTCTGAGCGTGAGAGTGAACCGGTTTTAATAAATTCAGCGTTCACGGCCACGGCCAGGTCAGCAATGAACGTATCAGCGGTTTCCGCTGAGCGGTGCGACACTGACACTTTATATTTATTTTGTTTGGCCAAATACACAGCCGCAATTGCCTCAGATAAAGACCCAATTTGGTTGAGTTTAATCAGAACAGCGTTGGCTGATTTTTTTTCTAAGCCCATTTCAATACGCTTAACATTGGTTACAAACAGATCATCACCCACTAAACTAATTTCCTTACCCAGTCGCTTGGTAATTTTTTCCCAAGCCTGCCAATCATCTTCGGCCAGTGGATCTTCAATTGACACAATCGGGTAACGGCGCTGCCACAGTTGGGCCAGTTCAATCATTTGGTCAGCGGTCCAGGCGGTTTGTGGGTTATCAAAATAATATTTGCCCGCCCGATAAAATTCTGATGATGCAAAATCCATCGCGAGGCCAACGTTTCGGCCAGCCACATACCCGGCTTCTTTAATGGCCTGCATAATTAATTTCACGGCCTGTTCATTATTGGCAAGTGGTGGCGCAAAACCACCTTCATCGCCAACGCTGGTTGAAAGTCCCTTTTTGTTAAGTAATCCAGCTAAAGCATGGAACACTTCTGCCCCAATCCGCACGCGTTCACTGAGTTTTTTGTGCATTGGCACAATCATGAATTCTTGAATGGATAAACCATTATTCGCGTGCCGGCCACCATTTACAATGTTCATGGTTGGCTGAGGCAAAATCCATTTTTTTTCTGGCAATTTAAAATTACTCCGAATCCATTTATACAGTGGCTCACCAGTACTCGCAGCCGCCGCGCGTGCATGCGCCAAAGACACGGCCAAGATTGCGTTTGCACCCAATTTACTTTTATTATCAGTTCCATCCAGTTTCAAAAGGGCCAGATCAACTTCACTTTGCTTACCCGCCTCGGCACCAACTAATTTTTTGGCAATTGGACCCTCAATATTTTTAATCGCTTTTAAAACCCCTTTACCACCGTAGCGCGCCCCACCATCACGCAGTTCGAGCGCCTCATGCGAACCAGTACTAGCCCCGCTTGGCACTGCGGCCACCCCACGACTCCCATCAGACAAAATCACGGTTGCCCGCACAGTCGGGTTACCCCGTGAGTCTAAAATTTCCTGGGCCAAGATTTTTTTAATCGTCAGTTTTTTCATATTTTGGTAAAGATTGATAGGGAAAGTATAACAAAAACACGGGCCTTGGGTAAGCCCGTGTTTTGAAAATTTACTTTATTGCGCGACTTCAAACACCACGGTCACGTGCACCACCACATCATTGGAACCAGCCTGGACAGTTGGATTGGCTACAGCTGGCGAACCACCCATACCTTCGTATTTGAGACTGTCAGTGCCATAGGCACCAGTCACTTCGTATTCATTGTAAGTCACAATGGAGCGAAGTTTTACCCCGAGTGAGCGGGCCAAAGCATCACGCTTGGCCGCTACTTTCTTGAGGGCTTCTTGGCGAGCCTGTTCTTTGTAAGTATCACGGTCATCAACCGTAAATTCTAGGCCGCTCACATTGTTAGCACCAACTTCACCCGCCAAAGCCAAAACTTGGTTCGCCTTGGTCAGGTCGCGAATTTTAATGGTCACACTCTGATTAACCGCGTAATTACGAATGGTTTGTTTGCCATCAGTGTAATCGTAATTTGGGTAAATGTTGTAATTAGTAGTCTGAACATCGGCTTTATCAACCCCGAGTGCTTTAACTTTATCAATCAATTTGTTCATGACATCAGTATTTTTCTGTTGCGCTTCAGCCACAGTCTTGCCTTCAGCCGTCATGCCCATGGTTGTGATCGCAATGTTTGGGGTTACGGTCACCTTGCCTTCAGCTTCCACTGACAAAGTGCGTTCCATTTTATCGGCTTTACCAATCGCCGCGTAAGTGCGGAGATTGTTGCGGATCATGGTACCAAGTAAAATAATCAAATACACCAGCAAAATTCCAAGCAAGGTGCAGATTAATTTTTTACCAAACATGCCGTAGCTTCCCCAAACACGAGAGCCACAAGCGCAAGTCCCACTGCAGTCGCAGTCAGAGCCTTGGACAGATTTTTTGACAGGCATAAAAAAAGAAATTATTTACTGAGGCCAGTATAACACATTATTTTGTGCGTAACAAAATTTGTACACCAGGTAATTTAGCACCACCTAAAAATTCTAGCATCGCGCCGCCGCCAGTGGACACAAAGTTAATTTTTTTGGTAATTTTTAGGGCCGTCAAAACTTCAATCGTTTCGCCGCCACCAGCCACAGTAAAGGCGCGAGTTGTGGCCAGTGCGTTTGCCACCACCTCAGTGCCCAAATTATATGGGCTTTGTTCAATCCAGCCCACAGCCCCATTCCAGAGTGCACTCTTAGCGTTCGCAATTTCATTGGCAAATAATGCCGCCGTCCTTGGACCAATATCAAGGATTGCTTCACCTTTGGCGCAAATCTGGTGGGCTTTTTTACCAATGTCAACTACACGCCAATTTTGACCAGCCTTATCCCCAACCACTAAATCAACCGGCAGCATTATTTTTTTATTAGCCGCGATTTTCTTGGCCACACTGAGTAACTTATGATCACAAATTGACGCACCAACATCATACCCACGCGCCGCCAACATGGTGTTAGTCACCCCGCCACCAACCAAAATTTTATCCGCACTTTTAACTAAAGATTGTATGACTGGAATTTTAGTTTCCATTTTCGCCCCACCAACAATGGCGACAAAGGGATGTTTGGGCTGCTGTATGATTTTAGTTAAGTTTTCAACCTCACTGGCCATCAGTAAACCCGCATAAGTTGGCAAAAACTTAGCAATCCCACTAACTGACGCCGCCGCCCGGTGGGCCACTGCAAAACCATCAAAGACAAACATATCACCCAGACTCGCAAAAATTTGCGCTGTATTTGCGTCATTACTTTCTTCACCGGCCAAAAAGCGAGTATTTTCAAGCATCACCACTTGGCCTGGTTTTAAGTCCGCAATTGCTTTCTTGGCCGCTGAATACTTTTTTGGTTCAACTTCCCCACTGCCCAATTCCAACACTTTTACTGGCTGTTTTATTTTTTTACCCAGCAAATTGGCGACTGGTTTTAAGGAAAATTCTTTTTTTGTTTTTCCACCTGGCCGACCCAGATGCGCTAACAAAACTACCCGCGCTTTTTGTTTGCAGAGCCAATTAATAGTTGGCAGTGATGCTTCGATCCGGCTATCTTCAACTACCTTGCCATTTTTGAGTGGGACATTAAAATCCACCCGTACTAAAACAGTTTTATTTCGGACAAGCTTGGCGTCCAATTTTTTGTGCATAATTATTTTTTCTTCCCCACTACTTCAGCCATTTCCACCAGGCGGTTAGCATAACCCCACTCATTATCATACCAGGCCACCACTTTGACGAGGTTACCATCAACTACATTTGTAAGCGCGAGGTCGACTGTCGCTGAAGCTGGATTGCCAATAAAATCAGATGAAACTAGCTCCTCGTCAGTCACAAATAAAATTCCCTTCAAATTACTTTTTGCCGCTTTAACCATAGCGTCATTAATTTGCTCTTTAGTTACTTTCTTTTTCAAAACTGCAGTAATGTCAGTCAGTGAAACAGTGATGGTTGGAACGCGCACAGACAAACCATCAAATTTATTTTTCAATTTTGGAATGGCTTGGGTCACAGCAATGGCGGCACCAGTTGAAGTTGGAATCATATTTTGCGCGGCGGCACGCATTTCACGATAATCTTTGCTAGCTGGTCCATCCTGCAAAACCTGTGAAGCAGTGTATGAGTGCACAGTGGTAAGCATGGCTTTTTCAACTCCAAAAACATCTTCTAAAACTTTCATCACTGGTGCCGCACAGTTAGTTGTACACGATGCATTGTTCACAATTTTTTCACCTTTATAATCCTTATCATTTACTCCGCGGACAAAAGTTTTAATTTCACCTTTGGCTGGGGCTGAGATCATGACTTTTTTTGCACCAGCGGTTAAGTGTTTACTAGCTCCTTCTTCATCACGAAAAAAGCCGGTACATTCCAGCACCAAATCAACTTTCAAATCTTTCCAAGGCAATAAACTTGGGTCTTTTTGCGCAAAGACTGGAATTTTTTTACCCGCAATAATTAAATTTTTTGCATCAGCCTTCACTGCGTAAGTTACTTCTGGGTAAGCTGTGTCATATTTTAGTAAGTGAGCTAGAACTTCTGGGCTGGTCAGGTCATTAATCGCTACTACTTCCATCCCCTTTTTCATTTGCATGACCTTGAACGCGTGACGGCCAATGCGACCAAATCCATTAATTGCAATGCGCATATAATTTAATTAGTATTTTTCCATTGATTAATAATATCATTAGCTTTATCCAAATCTGAAATTTTTTCCTCTGACTTCGGTGGTTCAGGCAAATCCTGCTCTACTTTAGTTTCTACTTTTGGGGAAATACCCGATGATTTTTCTAGCATTTCATCACGATTAATAATACCACCCATACCACCGGTTTTTTTACTAGAATAATCTAACACCGGACTTTTTTTCCGTTCAAAACCAGGCTTTTCATAACTGACATAGTACACACTTGGACCAACCAAAAGTGCGTAGCGACCCTTGCCATCCGTGACGCCAGTATTTACCAATTTATTGTACGCTGAATCAAACACTCGAACAATCACGCGAGCAAGTGGTTCCTTACTACCAACCGCACGCACCACACCCCAAACCGGTGGCAATTTATGATGAGCAAACCGGTAGAACAAAATAAATAAGCCAATGTGTAAAGCTACAAACATCCCGGTGTACCAACCTGGCGTAACCACAAAAGACATTAAACTGGCCGCCATGCCCGCAAAACTAAGCCCATACTGTACTTTTTCAAGCAAATTATCCCGCAAAATTTTGGCGACCGGTTTATTTTCTACCATTGGATCAAGTGGAATATTGTAATTAATTTCAAACTGATCATGTGGCGCATAAAACGCTGCTCCATGGTACAGATTTACAAATTTTGTGTCCTCGTCTTTTTCCTTGAGGTGCTCGCTAAATCCAGTAAATCCAGGCTTAATTACTTCTAGACGATATTGACCAGTGTTAGTTGATAAGAAATACCGGCCATGGAAATCCGTTACCTGCGATAACAAAACCCGGCCAGTTTTTTCATCAATCAAGCGAATGGTCGCCAAATCAACTGGTTCTTTAGTATAGCTATTGTATACCACACCCCAAGTTTTTTGCTTGCGCCGGCGCAAAATCATGGCTGGCTGACTAAATAAATACCGCAGCAAATTGATGAGATATGGTAATTGAAAGCCAAGCACAGCGTTTACTGCAGCAATCACAGCAGCAGTTGGTACCACCACTTTTTTATTTATTGCTTGCACTTTTGGATTATTAATAAACTCACGCACCACCGCCACTGTATTCGTAAAGGTTTCAGTAATGGTGTTCACAATGTTACTAAAGAAGCCCGGCTGTTCACTACCACCACCGTCGTTACTATTACTGTTACTTGAGCCCCCACCATTACCAGAATTATCACCACCATTATTGTTATCGCCGTTATTATTGTCTGGCTTACTTGGTTTATTATCTGGTTTAGTTGGCGGATCTTTTGGTTTATCAGGTTCAGTCGGTGGATCTTTTGGTTTTTCTGGCTCTTCTGGTTTTTCTGGTGGTAAGATTGGTTTATCGTTGCCAACAATATATTCTTTAGTCACTACGTTTGACACGTTAGTTGCCAAATCACGCGTTTGCACGGCAATTACATATTTATCACCCGGATTAAGCAAATTTACACTCTTAGACTCCCAAGTTCCATCTTTATTAGCTTTCAAACTGTACTGACTTTTAATTGGTGT
>CAZFKS010000009.1:0-45844 GCA_964519725.1 uncultured Gammaproteobacteria bacterium | reverse complement strand
CTAAACTTCTTACGTAATTCAGCAAGACCTCTTTCATTCCACAATGTAGGTAGGACACTGTACTGGTCATCTGAGGAAAAGGATGTAAAGTATGTTATACCTGATATGTGCTATAACTCTCAAAAGAATGAAAAGGAAGAGGATAGAGAAGATGTCTGCATGTCTTTCAAGCAGGACACTCTTTACACACTTGATCTGAAGTCAAGTGAAAGGATCAGGTTTACTTTAAAGGAAATCAAGCCTGAAACTAAGATTTACTCTTCTACTTCTAATTGGCGTGGGGGTAAGGACAGTGATTTTTTTCCGAAGAATACGCAGAGTACCTATTCTAAATATAATGAACACAGGACTCCAGAATATTCACACGCTATTCAGAGCGTTTCTTGGAACCTTGTGAGCGCTAATCAGGATACGTGGAAAGAGTCTGTTTCTTTTACAGGAACAGGGTCTGAAGCTTATGTATTTGAACTTGATGGTTATTGTGCTACTGCTACTTTTGCTGCTCGTTGTCTATGGCGATATGCTAATAAGAATTTGTTTGTAGAAGAAGTGAGAAACAGGATTCTGAGTATCAAGAGTAAGACGCAATTGAAGAATGACCTTGCAAAGGCAGGGTGGTCTAAGAATCTGTTGAAGAAGATTTTGAGTAATCGAGTAGATGAATTTTTGACAGATCAGTTCAGGTATTCTATTTACTTAAATAAGAAATTCTATATGGAATTTACACAGATTCAGTTACATAGAGCCAAAGGGTTCGCTGGAAACGTAATTCCTTTCGCCCCTGATACTGAATTACCTGATATACTGAAGGATGACGAAGAAGATAAGGAGGGAAATAACAATCTCCCTTTTGGACAAAGTGGTTCCTTACCTGACTTGAAGAGTGAATTAGAAAAAACACTACAGAAAGGATGTTGCTGGTGTGATGACCCACAAGATATTGCTGATGTAGACGTCATGTTTTTCTTGACAGCAGATTCGTTCCTTTGCCCTAGCTGTCAAGATAAGTGCTGTACTGGTGAGATTGATTCAAGAGGATTCCCTAACGGAGATAAAATCTGGGAATTCGTAGCAAATAGAGAGGTTGCTTAAATGATCCTTATTGGCGCTGATCCTGAGCTTTTCGCAGTAGATGAAAAGAACAACCCAGTCTCTGTTCATGATTTGATTAAAGGAGATAAGTGGAGTCCTGTTAAGGTTCCTCATGGAGCTATTCAGGTTGATGGTGTAGCAGCAGAGTTTAACATTGACCCTGCTGCATCTTTCGATGAATTCAAACGTAACATCCGACATGTTCAACGCCTGCTTGATCTTTCAGTAATGGCTAAGAATAGTAAGCTGCGTTTGGTGGCACAACCGAGTGTGTTCTTTACCGAGAGTTACTTGAACTCACTTCCTATCACGGTGCGTGAGCTAGGCTGTAACCCTGACTTTAATGCGTACTCCGGGAAGGAAAATGTAAAGCCAAACGCTGCTTCTAATATGCGTACTGGTGCTGGACATGTTCATGTCTCTTGGTTTGACACTATAGACGATCTGGCTATCAACAAGAAGCACTTCAAGGATTGCTGCGAGATTGTGAAGGCTCTTGACATCACAGTAGGCGAACACTCTACTGTATGGGATTCAGATACCAAGAGGCAGTCTTTATACGGCGCTCCGGGAGCCTTTCGACCTAAGGATTACGGACTTGAATACCGCGTTTTGTCTAACGCTTGGCTGAATCAAGACTGGACTATGCAGTTTGTTTACGAAGCTGTCAAAGCTACCGTAGAACGTTGGCTGGAAGGTTTTGACTTCAATACTCTTTTTAAGAGCGCTCGAACTTACTCACAGAAGCTAGCAGCTATAGAATCTGCCAAGATTCCTTCTATTCGCCAATTTGCACCTTCAGGAGTTCTCGAACATGTCGCAGCATGAAGAAAAATACCTGACTAGTAACGATACAGCATTACGTCTGACAAACTCTATTGTAAGATTCGACGGAGAGTTTGTTTATGTTTATGGACAGACTTCTGTTCAGAAAGAGCTGAATCTGGTCAGCGTCAAATTTCTGAAAGAAGGTTCAATCAAAGAGGGTCTGTCTCCTAATGATCCTAAGTTTGACGTATCGTCAGTTCAATTAGGATGGTCTAAATATGGTAATAGCGTATCCGATGCTGTCTTTATCACAAGACCTACTTGGAGAAAGCAAAAGCAAGGTGTAAGCGCAGAGAATACACACATTCTCTTGCCAGATACTAAAAACCAATCACTAGAATTGTTGAATATCTACAATTTCAATACAGAATCTCTTTTGACTACCAACTTCTATAACATGCTGACGAATAAAAAGCTGACAACTTTCAAGGATGCATTCAAGACTGTTTCTACAAGAACTGGAGAAGCCTCATATTTTGGATACTACGCAAGAGCTTTAAACAGAGATTTTGCAGTGTTCAAATACGCTAGAGGTCCTGATGAAAATGTATATCTGTTTAAACGAAACAGGGCTATCGGTATCTGTAGTGAAAAGGGTGTGAAACTACTTCCAGTTTATCTGAATACTATCAATCTGATCAAACTGGAACAAGCGGAGGTTCCTGTTACATATGCCTAATATTATAAACGTATCATCCTCAGTAGTACAATCTACCAGTCAGACTGTACCCTCTGAGATACTTATAGACACAGGCTCTTCTCTATTAGATGCGTTTCTTTCTAAGAAGAAGCCTACTACGACATCTAAGAATATACTGCAACTTCTAGACCCTATTGGCAAGATACTCAACATTTCAAGTGATGCCAGAAGGGAAACAGACGAGATAATTGGAGTAGAGATAGAGAATGAGTTTAAGAATGCTGTCGTATTTCCAGAAGTAGCTGGCTGGCGATGGGCAGAAGATCACAGCCTCAGGTATTACGGCTTTGAGTATGTATCTGAGCCTTTTGACGCAAAGAATACAGAAGGATACCTGTCTATTCTTCTGAACCCACTGACAAAAGTTAAAGCTTCCCCTACCAACTCTATCAGGACTAGTATTCACGTACATAATGATTGTACGCAGCTTTCTTTTATTCAGGTTCTTACCTACGCCTGTACATACTGGATTCTGGAAGAGTACCTGACTCCTTTCTGTGGTATGCAGAGGAAAGGCAATCTTTTCTGTCTGAGACTAAGCGATTCGTCTTTTATTCATTCTTGTCTAACTAATGTTTTCAAGACATATAATGTCCGAACTAATAGTCTGTTCAGTTCGGACTATAGATATGCTGCCTTGAACTTTGCTAGTATCAAGAAGTTTGGTACACTGGAATTCAGGCTAATGGGAGGTACATTAGATAAAGAACTGATTAAAATCTGGATTGATACTATTCTAGCTATCCGAAGATTCTCTTTAAAGTTTAAGAACCCTTTGGAACTGGCAGACTTCTTCCTGAACAAGACGACTGCAGACAAGTTTCCTTATGAAGTTCTAGGAGATTTAGCTAAACAGTACAGTTTATACTGGGATGCTGCTACGAGAGTATCTGTAATCCGGGATGGTTTCGAACTGATTGAACCTGTCTTGGCGCTACATGATTCTTTTGACTTTAGTAAGGAGCTTGAAGAGGCTAAGAAAATCAAAGAGGTTAAACACTCATGGGAGGCTGGTGTGCTTGCACCTATACAGTTTACTAACAACAGTGAAGACCCTATAGAAACAGGGTATAGTAGTTACGATTCTAGTGAACTAGTTGATGAACAAGAGGAGGACATCTAATGTCTGTTACTATTCTAACCTACAGTATTGCTTCTGAATCTTCAAAGAATCTTGCACGAAGCTTTATGTATACTGATGGAGTTGATGCAAACAGAATTTCCGTAGCATCCTCAGTGTATCGAAAACTGCTGAATAACACTTACCCTAAGCCTAGTAGGAATACCACATTTATTAAATGGGGAAATGTTCCACTGTATAGTGAGAGTTTTCAGAACCAAGAGAATGTTCTAGGTCTGAACATGACTAATCTGTCTTGGTGTACAAATAAAAGGTCTTTCTTTGAGAAAGTCTCTGGAGTTGTTAGAACACCTACTGTGTTTTACTCTTCATCTCAAGCTTTGACGTACTTAACTAGTATGAATCCTGGCAACGTAGATACTCCATCACCTATTCTGGTAGAGCGAAGGATTTTATTAGGAACAAACGGTGACGGTATTGTACTTTGCAGCAAGGCAGAGGACATTTCAGTAACAGGTAAACTCTGGACTGTGTATGTTAAGAAGCACTCTGAATATAGGTGTCATATTGTCAGAGGCCCTGCAGGTAATCCTATTCTGTTCTGGCAACAGAAGAAACTGAGGAAAAACGTGGAAGAGGATATTCCAAACAGGTTCCAGATTCGTAACTGGAAGAATGGTTGGGTTTATTCTACTCAGAACATTACTATTCCTAATAAGGTAAGAGAAATTGCAGATCGTTTTTATAACACATTTATGGCTAATGGAGACCTTGACTTTATCGCATTAGATATTATCTATAATAAGCAGAACAATCTTGCGTACCTCTTGGAAGGTAATACTGCTCCCGGTATTGAAGGAAGCACAGCAGCTTTTTATTCTTCTGCATTTACCGATCTGGTCTTAAACCATAACTGGAAGCAGAACACTTATAAAAGGAAGGAGGATGTTAGCATATCTTATTTAAATTCAATTCTACTCTATGATACTTCTGCTGATGAGGATTTGAATTAATGCGTTGTTATATATGTGATTTTTCAGATGGAGAAGCTAAAAGTGCTTTTCATACATCTGTAGTAGACCCTAAAGGTGCACCAAAACGAAAGGTTATGTATGATCGAATAAGAGATGTAGAAGTCTGCACAGTTTGTGAGGCTGTTTATTACGGTAATTTATTCAGTTTAGAGAATAGAGGAAAGAAAAATGACACAAATGTCAACACCTGACGTACCTAAAATGAGAGGCATCACCAATGCCACATGACAATCCGCCGTTTGAGCAAGGTTACGACGACAGCATTGACATCGCCCGTATCATCTGAGGAAAATATGATAAAGCTCTGGGACATTGTAAAGTACACCGGTCCGACAATCTCTGATAAAAGAGGGTACCTAGAAAAGGGAGAAAACGCTAGAGTCTCTTCCTTAAATAAAGAGCATGTTTGGGTCAGTACTATTAACCAGCCATTTTGTGGTAATTTCTGTGGTTGGGTGAATAAGAAAGATATTAGAAGGGTTCTTTAAATGACTGATACCAAAAGGAGACACTAGAGGACGAATGCAAACAACACATCTACCTTGCCCTTGCGGCAAATCTAGTGACGCCTACGCTATCTACTCAGATAAGGGAAAGTGCTACAGTTGTGGGAAGGTTTTCTGGAATGATAATGGAGTAGAAACAAATTTGAACTACACAATGCAACAGATTTCATATCGAGGACATAGCGTATCCTCATTGCAAAAATACGACGTTAAACTGAAAGTGGTTGAAGATGGAGAAATACTTGAAGTACATTACCCTTACGAAGATGCCACGAAGATCAGAAAGTGGCCTAAAGGGTTCACATGGGAGAACTATAAAGGGCACGGGTTATTTGGTAGAGACAAGTTCCAATCAGGATCAGCCCTCGCTGTTACAATTACTGAGGGGGAAGAAGATGCACTTTCTGCCTATGAAATGCTTGGGTCTAAATACCCTGTCGTCTCAGTACAATCAGCATCACAAGCAGGAAAGGACTGTAGCAAGGATAAGGAATGGTTAGACGCATTCGAGAAGATTTACTTAGACTTTGATGAAGATGAAGCGGGTAAGAGAGCTATCGAAGCTGTCTCAGCGTTGTTTCCTTTCAATAAAGTCTACATTGTTAAGAAAACGAAGTATAAAGATGCCAACGAATACTTAGTTAATAACCAAGCAGAGGAGTATCGACGTGCGTGGTGGGCAGCTAAACGTCACGACCCTGAGAACATTGTATCATCGTTCGGGGACATTGCTAAAATTCTTTCTGCGCCTAAAAAGAAGGCTATCTGCACGTTCCCGTTTAAGGAACTCCAAGATGGGACGTATGGTATTAGAACAGGCGAAACCTACCTATTCAAGGCGCTTGAGGGGATTGGCAAGACTGAGCTATTAGGAGCTATTGAATACCATGCTGCAAAGACTCAGGACTTTCCTATTGGTATTATTCATCTTGAAGAAGACACCCAGCGAGCAGCCTTCAGGCTGGTTGGCTATGAGGTTGAAGAACCAGTTCATCTGGAAGGACACTCCGACTACACCTTAGACGCTCTGATGGATATCTACACCAGAGTAGCTAAACAGGATAACAGGATAAACTTCTACCAACAGGGTAAAAATGACACTGACGCTACTTCTTTTCTCAATGCTATACGGTTTATGGTTGCTTCTGCTGGCTGCAAGATCGTTTTCTTTGATCATATCTCTCGTGTGGCTAGCGCTTTCAACCTTGATACTAGCGGGCTTGACAACTTTGCAACTAATCTGAGCAAGATGGCTTTGGAGTTAGACTTCGCTCTTCTGATGATCACTCACGTAAATGATGATGGGCTAACCAGAGGCAGTAGAAACATCTCAAAGGAAGCGTGGACAGTGATTTCTCTTACCCGCGACAAATTGTCACCTGATCCTATCACGCGCAATACCACACATCTGGTAATAGAGAAGAACAGACACGCAGCAATTACTGGCCCTGCTGGAAGTGTCTATTTTAATCCTATTACGTTCAAGATTACTGATACACCACCTATTCAACTTCCACCAACGGAGTAGAGAATGCTAAATAAAGGAGATAAACCTGCTTCTTTCGTAGATGATGCAGAAGACGGAGGATATATTCTTTACTGTGTAATTTGTGAAGAAGAGTTCATCGATAAAAGCTCTTCTTATGAAGAATGTAAATGTCCTAAATGCAACACATCTTATTACTATTGTTCTCATTGGGAGTGGTAACATAAGTAGTTATGTAATTGATATTGAAACAGAAAAGCTGGATAATCCAGAGAAAATCTGGTGTGTAGTATTAAGGAATCTAGACAATGACGACGTTGAAGTCTATCGCAACTGCCATGTTTTTAACCAAGAACTTGCAGATAAACTGGCTAGCAGTAGTTGCTTGGTTGGCCATAACGTCATTAATTTTGACGCACCTTGTCTTCATAGCTTTTCTTATAGGTCAACTTCTAAAGTTATTGACACTCTGATCATATCCAGACTGGTTAATTATAACCTTGAAGGAGGGCATAGTCTGGAGGCTTGGGGGGAACGCTTTGGTGTGGCCAAGAGTAAGTTTTCAGACTACAGTCAATGGTCACAAGAGCTAGAAGACAGATGTATCATTGACACCCTCTTGACAAAGCGACTATATAATACCTTAGGTACATACTTAAAGTCTGACAAATGGAAGAGACCAATTGAGTTAGAACATAAAGTTGCTCAATTGTGTCAAGAGTTACATACTAATGGTTTTTCCTTTAATCTACCTTTAGCTATAACATTTAAAGATACATTAAAACATAAGGTAGATACTTTAAGTAATACCTTTAGAGAGATTTTCCCTCCAAAGTCTAAACTTATCCGTGTTATTAATCCTGTTAAGACTAAAACTGGTACGCTTCATTCGAAAGATTTTAGGTGGAAGGATGACAAAGACCTTTCTGCGTTCGCTCCTGAAGAGCCTTTCTCGTTATTCGAATACGAGGAATTCAACCCTGCGTCGCCAAAGCAGATCGTGGAACGTTTAAACGAAGCTGGCTGGAAGCCTATTAACAAAACGAAAGGCCACATAGCCGCTGAGCGCAACAGGGACAAGGAAAAATTAAAGGAATACCGTATTTACGGCTGGAAGGTAGACGAAGAGAATCTGGCCACTTTACCCCCTAGTGCTCCAGAAGGGGCTAGGAAGCTCGCTGAGTGGCTTCTGTTAAATTCAAGGCTCAGTGACCTAGAAGAGTGGATTGCCCTCTACAACCCCGTTTCTGGTCGAATACACGGCCAATTTAACGGTATAGGTAGCTGGACTCACAGAAAGAGCCACCAGAAGCCTAATATGGCTAACATTCCTGCCCTTGTGAATAGGAAAGGACAGCCTCAGCCTTGGGGTGCAGAATTCAGGAGTCTCTTCAGGGCTGCCGATGGAAGAATCCTAGTCGGTACTGACGCAGAAGGCATTCAGCTACGATTATTCGCCCATTACTGCAACGATCAAAAACTGATCAAGGCTATTGTAGAAGGAAATAAAGATGACAAAACAGACATTCACTCCTTGAATAAACAGATTTTAGACACTATATGTAACAGTAGAGAGGTAGCTAAGACTTACATCTACGCCTTATTTCTAGGTGCTGCTAAAAGGAAGCAGGCAGAGATTTTAGGGTGTAGTGAAGCCGAAGCTGAAAAAGGTCTTCAACGTATCTTGGATTACTATCCCGGCTGGAAGGAGTTGAAAGAAACTCGTATCCTAGCCGATGCAAAGAAGGGGTACTTTGAAGGTTTAGACGGGAGACTAGTCTACTTTCCATCTGCTCACCACATTCTCGCGGGGTATCTCCAGAATGGTGAAAGTGTAGTGATGAAAGAAGCTAGTCTCCTTTGGCATTCTGTATTACAGAAGATGCGAATTCCTTTCTGGTTTGTAGACGATGTTCACGATGAATGGCAGACAGAGACGTTGCCTCAGTACGCTGAAACAGTCGGTAAGATACAGGCAGAGAGTATTTACATAGTAGGACAGCGCTTCAAGTTAAACTGCCCTCTGGCAGGGTCCTACAAGATTGGTAATAATTGGAAGGAGACACACTAATTCGTGTAATAGCTAAACTACCGGATGGTATTTGGGTATACGCAAAACCAAATGAAGTAGGAGGACATACAGTTTACACTGATCATATAGGTGGTGGAGCACCTATTGCCACTGGTGATACAGCCTTGGATGATCCACGCTATCTTTCTTGGTATGTTGAAAACTTCTATAATATAGCAACACTATACGGCAACGCGAAGGAAACACTTTAATTAACACGTATAAATTTTCATTTTCATATACTGAAACAATTACAGGCAACGCTGACGAAACAGCTGAAGAGAAGATCGTAGAAGGGTTGATCAAGACTTTTGGGCATGTTCCAGATTTCAAGGTCAATTCAGTTGAATACGTCAGTGAAGCAGAAACACAGTTACCCTTAGAAGGAATCTAAAAGTAATGTCTACCCAAACAGTTTATGTTACCGGTATTGCTCGTTGGCCACGAGTTTATCAGGAAGATATGGATACTGGCTTTAATAACGAGCGCTTTCACATTACTGTCTGCCCTGATGCTGAAAGCTCTGTCATGCTTCGTGCATCTGGCAGCCGTGTAAAGGCTAAGGAAGACGAAGAAGGTACTTGGTACAAGTTCTCACGAGACAACAGAAAGACTTTTACTAGGAAAGGTATTCCTGAGGAAGAACTTCTAGGCCCTCCGAAGGTTATCATTCAAGATGGTAATAATACTGATGGATCACCTAAGTACGTACCGTTTAACGAGAAGATTGGGAATGGTAGTACTGTTACTGTCAAACTGTCTGTCTACGATACAAAGCAGTATGGTAAGGGCACTAGGTTGGAGAAGGTTCTGGTATTGAACCACGTTCCGTATGAAGGACGTACAAACGAGGAGCCTTTCTGATGGAAATTTACTTCTGGATTACTACAGTTCTATTAATAGTCTTTGTTGTTATAGGTGTTTTTGCTTGAAAAAGATTGAAACACTAATCGAAGATATTGAAACTGTCTTCGCTTTACCACATGAGTTCGATGCTGACCGTCTAGAGCGTTTCGGACAGCGTGTGGCAAAGACTGTGGCGCGGAAGGTTAATCCTTCCGCACACGGTTTCTCTCTTCGAATGAGCAACCTAGGAACAAAGTGTAACAGAAAGCTTTGGTATAAGTTAAATGTCCCAAACTCAGGTGAAAAACTATCCTTCCACAAAACAGTCTCTTTCATGTATGGAGACATCCTCGAAGACCTTCTCCTCTTCTTGGCAGAAGAAGCAGGACACACTGTCGAGGGGTGTCAAGACGAATTGGAGCTTAACGGAGTCATTGGACATCGCGACGCAATCATTGATGGAGTACTAGTCGATGTCAAGTCAGCATCTACGCTCTCCTTTCAAAAGTTTAAGAAGCATCTTACTAAAGATGTGGACGACTTCGGGTACATCGAACAGTTACAGGCGTACTTGCAGGCGTCACAAAATGATCCAAAGGTGGTTGAAAAGTCTAGAGCCGCCTTCTTCGTGATTGACAAAACGCTTGGCCATATGTGCTTGGATTTTCATAAACTGGAAAAGTACTCCATGGCTGAGGTAGTAGAGTTCAAGCGAAAGGCTATTAACTCAGAGCAGCCTCCTGAACGCTGGTACAGTGATGAACCAGAAGGCGCTAGCGGTAATAGAAAGCTTGGGGTGGCTTGCTCTTACTGTGAAGTAAAGAAACTATGCTGGCCTAATGTACGTACGTTCTTATACTCTAATAAACCTGTCCATTTAACAGTAGTAAAACGTCTACCCAACGTTCCAGAAGTTAATGGCTAGACGTAAAAAAGAATTAACAGACCATCCTCGTAGATGGAAACAGATAAAGAAAAAGTATGGACTCACGAAAGAGGATTACCAAAAAATTCTTCAAGAGCAGGGAGGAGCTTGTTACATCTGTTTACGAACTCCTTACGACATCAGACCCAGAAAGCACCTGTCAGTTGACCATTGTCATACGACCGGGAAAATTCGCGGGTTACTCTGTTATTCGTGCAACAGACTCCTCCTAGGTTATCTTGTCAAGGATGATGTAGGTAGAGCTAGACGTTTATTGAAATACTTAACTAGAAAAACAAACTATGGTGTAGTCCAAAATGACACTTAGAGTTACTTTTGAAATAGTTCCTTACGGTGAGGAAGAAAATAAATACTTACTAGGCACTTTAGATATTCACAATACACAAAATTTAGGTATGGGGCTTTACAGCTATAATGGAGTTTTCTCCAGTGTAGGTTCTTCTCCATTTGATAATGTAGTTAAAACATTCTCTGGAGTAGAGCATAACAGACAAGATGGTTTTCTTGCATTGACAAAGAAGGTAATTGAAACTATTGAGTAAGACACATTTATTTGTAACAGATCAACACGCACACTATAAGCATAATAACAAAAGGGCTGACTATCTTGGTCATCTTATTACTGATACTAAACCTGATGTTGTTATTTTTGGCGGTGATCTCTGGGACATGCCTTCTCTTTCTTCTTACGACCGAGGTAAGAAGTCTTTTCAAGGAAGGACTTTTGCTGCTGATATTTCTAGTGGCTGTGATTTCCTTGATCGTACTTTCAGTGTAATTCGTAAACAGAAGAAGAAGATGTCAAGGTTTGTCTTCTTGGAAGGTAACCATGAAAATAGGTTGACCAAGGCAGTCAACATCCAACCAGAACTGGAAGGAACCATTTCCTTTGATGACTTTGATCTTTCACATTATTTCGATGACGTAGTACGGTACGATGGAACAACTCCCGGCACAATCGAAGTCGATGGCGTTTATTACGCGCATTATTTCGTCTCTGGAGTTATGGGACGACCAATCTCAGGAGAACATCCTGCGCACTCTCTCGTCACGAAGCAGTCTGGAAGTTGCAGTGCTGGCCACATACATACAGCAGATTATCACATCAGAACTGCTGCAAATGGAAAGAAAATCCATGGGCTTATTGGAGGATGCTATCAAGACTACGACTCTGATTGGGCAGGGACGGCCAATAGGCTTTGGTGGAGGGGGTGTGTCTTAAAGCGTAACGTAGAAAAGGGACAGTACGATCCTGAATTTATCAGTATGGAAAGGCTGAAGAAAGCTTATGGGTAATATCTTTATTACTTCTGATACTCATTTTCATCATGCAAATATAATCAAATATTGTAATCGTCCTTTTAAAGATACATTTCAAATGGACGAATGTATGATTGAAAATTGGAATAAAGTTGTAAAACAAGAAGATAAAGTTTATCATCTAGGGGATGTCTATTTTCCTAAATTTAAAAGTGAGGCAGACTTACTTTTTAAGAGACTGAATGGAACGAAAGTTCTTATTCTAGGAAATCATGATAAAGGGAAAGATCAATTATTACTGCGGTACTTTTCTCGTATTTATTCTTATAGAATTCTTCCAGAATTTAAACTAATGCTTAGTCACGTACCTATTCATAAAGATAGCCTACAAAAACGCTGTGAGTGGAATGTGCACGGCCACACGCATGATAAAGGATCACCAGAAGGTCCTTATAAGTCAGCTTGCGTAGAGCTTCATAATTACACACCTGTTTATATAGAGAGTTTTTTAAATGGGTGATCCTGAGACTAGGGTGAAGCGCTCACAAGCACGTAAGCGTAATTTTATTGCCAAGAAAATGAGGGAGACTATGAGCAAGAAAATTCACATCCCGAAGAAAGATCGTGAAGCTCAGAGGAAGTGGCGTCTTGAAAAAGACCCAGACAGTGACTATACTAACATTGACGACTGGTTGTGCCAACATACGGAGGAGTTCTAATGCCAAGCAAGAAACGTGATTATAAGAAAGAGTACAGAGATTACCATGGCACACCAGAGCAGATCAAGCGAAGGGCTGAACGAAATAAAGATCGTAGGGCTGCTGAGAAGCGCGGTGCTGTTCATAAAGGTGACGGCAAGGAAGTAGACCATATTCATGCTCCTAGGAAAGGAAGTCTGAAAGGTGTACGTACCCGAGTTACCACCATGAAAGATAATCGTAGCAGGCAGCCAAAGAGGAAGTGACACTGTTTAAATCAAAAGAAAATCCTGTATTCAGGTCGCAACTAGCTGAAACTGTATTTAACGGTAAATATAGGCACGAAGGTGCAGAAACGTGGGACAAACTTGCTGACGTACTTGTCGAGCATGTTGTCGGAGAGAAATTTCCGAAGAGTGTCAGGGATGCAATCAAAGATATTATCCGAAAGGGGTTATTCTTCCCCGGCGGGAGGTATCTATACTACGCAGGACGACTCAAGCCCTTCTTTAACAATTGTTATCTCTTGCGAGCAGAAGAGGACTCTCGTGAAGATTGGGCTGACCTAGCATGGAAAGCAGAGTCTTGCCTGCTGACTGGTGGAGGTATAGGTGTTGACTATTCTGTTTATCGTCCTTCTGGTTCTATTATACGTAGGACTGGAGGTTCTGCAAGTGGTCCTATTCCTAAAATGGGTGGAATCAATAATCAAGGACGCTATATCATGCAAGGAGGCAGCAGACGTAGTGCAATCTACGCTAGCCTCGACTGGAGACACACAGATGTAAATGAGTTCCTCACCGTCAAGGATTGGGATAACCAGCCTGCAGGGACGTCAGGACTTACTTTAGGTGATCTGAAGCGACAAGACTTTAACTTCCCTGCTCCTCTGGATATGACAAATATCAGTGTAAACTACGACACTAGTTGGTTGTTGAATTACTACAAGACTGGTGACGTAGGAGAAGTCTTTCTTCGTAATGTTGAAATGGCTTTAAAGAACGGAGAACCGGGGTTCAGCTTCAATTTCTTCGATAAGGAAAAGGAAACTTTAAGGAATGCTTGCACTGAAGTTACTTCTTCTGACGATTCTGACGTCTGTAATCTCGGTAGCATCAACTTTAGCCGTATTTCTTCTATCGGAGAGTTGGCTGAAGTGGTAGAGTTGGCTACTATTTTTCTTCTTTGTGGCACTCTCGTTGCTGAGCTTCCATACGATAAGATCAAAAGCGTACGAGAAAAGAATAGACGACTCGGATTGGGGATTATGGGTCTTCATGAGTGGCTTATTCAGCGCAATTATAACTACACTGTTGTACCAGAGTTACATCAGTGGTTGAGTGTTTATAAAGGAGTTTCAGACAACGCTTCGAAGTATTATTCTGACAAGCTCAGTATTTCTGTTCCTGTTGCTAATAGGGCTATTGCTCCTACTGGCACTATTGGTATTCTCGCAGGTACTACAACAGGGATTGAGCCTATTTATGCAGTTGCCTATAAAAGGAGATATCTGACAAATGGGACCAAATGGAAGTATCAATATGAAGTAGACCATGTAGCTAAGTTATTAATTGAGCATTATGGAACAGACCCAAATTCTATCGAAACAGCCGCAGACCTTGCCAGTGATCCCGAACGTCGAATCAAATTCCAAGCGGACGTACAAGATTACGTTGACATGGGAATCTCCTCCACTATCAATCTCCCAGCAAAGTCTGATCAAATGTTTGATGCAAAACAATTTGCTGAAACACTTGCTAGGTATGCGAGTAGACTGCGAGGATTTACATGCTACCCTGACGGAAGCAGGGGAGGACAACCTTTGGTTAAGGTAGATTATGATGAAGCTAAGACCAAGTTAGGTGAAGAATTTGAAGAAGATGGAACATACAATGCCATTTGCGATATCACAGGAGGCGGTCATTGCGGTGTTTAAACTGTCTGACCCAGCTTGGTGGAATTATAACTATTCATTAAAGTATTTGGAGGATAAAATGGCGTCTAGTTATTCTAGGTTTGAGTGGTACTTCTCTGGATTGACTTCTAAGGAAGCTGCCGAAAGTCTTCTGGAAGAGAGTCTTCGTTCTTTCGGATTGTCTCATAACGAAAACGAATGGTCTATTCAATCTACAGTAAGTAATGGACCTTATGGTTGGCGCTGCGGATTTACCGCTGTGAAAGAAGTTCAGAGTGGTTAAGAAGACTCCTGCATGGCAGTATGTGTCTTCTGCTACATTCGAGTCTAAGGGAGCAGCGGAGAAATTCGCTATCTCCCAACGTAAACGCAAAGCAGAACTGGGACAGAAAACTAGGTATGAAATAGATATGGACCCACAAACTGGCAAGTTCAGGGTCCGTGAGTTCATATACCTAGCAGACGAGAAAGGAAGGTTACTCTGACGGACAAGTACTACACTACTGGAGTGCCTGCTATGTACAATCAAGAGTACGTAGATAATCTGAAAATGGAGATTGACCACTGGCGTAAGCAGTGTCTTCGTCTTCAGAAAGAGTTATTTAACGCGACATTCAAGGTAAAAGATGTACAGTAATTTTGATATGGTTAGAGGATTTAATAATAAATTTGGCGTACCTGTTATGTGGGAAGGCTGGCCTCCTACAGGCGACATGATCAAGCTCCGTTGGAGTCTTCTGAATGAAGAATATGAAGAACTTTGGCAGGAGTTGTTTGATTACGAAGACGGCAAGGTTGTGCCTGCTCTAGAACCTGACAAGAAGAAGGTAGCTAAAGAGATTGCTGATATGCTTTACGTTATCTACGGTATGGCAGATGTCTTTGGCATTCCCATTGACAAGGTTTTTGAAGAGGTTCATTCTTCTAATATGAGCAAGTTAGGTACTGATGGCAGACCTGTTCGAAGAGAAGACGGTAAGATTATGAAGGGTTCTAATTATAAGGAGCCTGATCTCTCGTGGCTGTAAAAAACCCATTTGAAAAGCTGAAAGGGCAGTTCATTAAAGTAGGTTGGAAGGATATCGTTACATGGCATGGGTGGACTGATGATGGAGCATTTAAGACTAAAGGTCATGGACCTGCTGAATGTATATCCTACGGCTTTCTTACTAATAATGAGGAAGAGTTCATCACACTATCTGCCACAAGATCAGACGGAATGGACGAGTTCAACCAACACATCTCAATCCCAAAAGGATGTGTAACAAAGTATAAACAGTTAGCAGACTGACAAAAAGAAACCCCAGAGGAGACTCTGGGGTTTTTCTTATTGGGCTTCAGTCATCATTCTTTCTCGTTTCTTTTTGCCTCTGGCAATAGCAGCAGCAAGAGCCTTCTCCTGTCCGTTCCAAGCCCAGTGACGCTCTCTGCCAGTATCTATATGAACTGTACCGTTACCGTAGATACCAATACCTTTTGCACCATTAGCTACAGCGTTCTCAATATACGCATACATAGCAGCATCATTATCAAAGTGTCCAACGTCTACAGCATTACCAGTAGAGTGTTGAGTAGTCTTTTGGGCTCTACGTCTCCCACTAAAAGAGATGTAATTACCTTTACCAGAAGTAATAGCGATCTTCTGTAAACCAGAGTCCGCAGCAGCAGCCTTTACAAGATCAATCACACTTTGATTAGGCCTCCCTCTTCTCTTCTTGTAAGAGTATTCATCTGTGATTTGGACATCTTCCATGTCTGTCTTCCTAGAGTAAGCCACAAGATTTCCTTTACTAGGACCTTCTGAACGCTTCTCTGGGGCCTTATCTGTAGGCTTCTGAGGACCCTCAGGAGGAGGTCCAAGTTCCTTAGCCTTTTCTTGAGTCTCTTTAGCAATCCCCTGTACTCTGTCAATGAATGACTTACCTAAGGATTCAAAGACACTGCCTTTCTTGTTCAGTTGTTTAAAGTCGTTACCGACAAAAAGAATGGACAAGAAGTTTTGCATAGTGTCACCATTGCCTTCGACAACAGGCTTCATCTTCATAATATAGTTGTTCATCTGATCAACAGACTGTTGCGCTCGCCATCTGTTATGAGCGTCCCACTGAACACCAGTTACACTCTCGATAGTACCCGGAGTGTGGTTCATGACAAACAGACCAGACTTCTCGTCCCAGACAATCTGGTTATTCTGGAAGTATCCAGAGCTATTAGCCATAGTATCTGCCAAGGGCTCCATCAAGGTTTTAGCTTGATACATACCCCATGTGTACATACGGTCTGCAGTCTCTTTATCACCCTTGATCTTGTTCCAAAGGTTTTCATTAAAGACGATATCGAAAACAGCACGTCTGGAGTCAGGATCAAACTGAGCAGTCAAATCCTTTTCTCTGTCATCGTAAAGCTTCTTGGCAGCTTCAATAGCTGTCTTCTCAGATACATTAGGAGATAACAAGATATCAGCGTAAGTGCTGAGACTTTTAGCTACGGACTTACCAGATTTGATACTACCGTTCTTCTGGCCTTCCTTGATGGTCTCGGTAAAGCTTTGACCAGAAAGACCCATCATTAAAAGCTTAGCCATAACAGCGCGCTCTTCCTTGGTCTCCCCTTTCTCTCCAGCAAGTATTTTTAAAGCAGCAGACTCTACGACCTGATCACCGTAAATCTTTTTAGCTGTAGTAATTAACTCAGACATCTGGGTATCAGGATCGTTCAACAGCTTGTTCTTATTCTGAAGAGTCTTAGCTTCGTTATCATCCCTCAGAATAGTCAGCGTAGCTGTCCTTCTGTTGTTGATACCATCCTTGATAATAGATAAAGGCTGAAGCAAGAGTGTCTTCATATCCTCTCGTTCTGTATTGCTCAAGTACTTCGCATAAGAGAAGCCGTCTTTATCTGTACCAGTCAAAAGTTTCTCAGCTTCAATCTTGAGAGCCTTCTCCAGTTCATTGATAACAGGTACAATAGCTAGCTCTTCTTCTTTGGTAAATATACCATCAGAATTAGCAGAATTCACCATCTGCTCCAAGTCCTTGAAGCTCTTTGATGTACCTAGATCAGTATTCATAGTAGTAAACAACAGACGATCACGAAGCTTGATAACCTCTTCCGTAGCAGTCTGCTTGGCTAAACGGTCATCTCTTTTATTCAGAGCATCATCCAGTTCAAGGCGCTTCTTCTTCAAGTCAAGGTCTTTAACTTCAAACTCACGTACACCTGTAGCGTACAGCCAAGCCTTCTCGTCAAAGTCATCCATATTGAAAGGCTTGCCAGCAAGCTTCTCGTACATCTTTAAAGTAGTATCATCACCTAGGTAGAGATTAGTCTCTTTTAAAAGCTGGTACTTCCTTTTCTGTTCAGCAGACATGGCAGCAGTCTCAGCTTCAGCAGCAGCAAGCTCTTGTTTGCGTAGCTGGTTAGCAAAGCTTGTGCCAGTAGCATTACTTAACAGGTCGTCAATCTCAGGTCCATACTGAGGGTACTTGATCCTAAGACGCTTCGAAATAAGCATGACTCGCTTTGTATAGTCAATGTCAGACATTACTCCTTGCTCTTTAGCGATATTCAGCTTCTTGATCTCTTCAGGAGCGCTATTCAAGTCACTAGGAAGGTTGACAGCAGCAGGTCCAGTCGTAGGGCCTTTATACTTTGGAGTATCGTACAAAGAAGGTCCAGTATTGTCTGGAGTTTCTGACTGGCCTCCGTTTAATGCCTCTTGGTCTAAATCCTGTACAGCCTGATCAGCATCACGCTGAAGGTTCAGCTTGTCACGATTAGACCTTTCTTCCAATCCAGTTTGGATGGTATCTGCTAAAGCGCCAAATAGAAGTCCTAGTCCCCTGTTAGGAGTCTGACCTTGGGAGTACCCAATATAGTTCTGAGTACCTACGTTGTTAGTATCTGGATTAAACTTTGCCAAGTATTATTCCTCCTTGAACATTTCTTTACGAAGCTCTTTCTCTGCAGGATCATTAGGAGCTTTAATAAACTGGTCTTTACTCTGAGCAGGTAACGAGTCTTCCTCTTCAACAGACTTCTTCAGTTTCCTGATCTGTTCTTCAGAGAAGTTCTCTTTAGCAGCTTCAGCCTTAGCTCTGGTAAGATACTCATGAGCAGCTTCGTCATTCTCGTCTTTGACAGCTTGGTAATAAAGCCTTAGCCAACGCTTGACTTCTTTCGATACAGCATTCTCAGCAGCCTGTGTCTCCTGAGCAGACCTGAAGCGCAAGAACGTATCTGAAACATCCTGATGATCAATACCAGAGATGGCAGAGAAGATAGCTTGAGAAAGATCGTAGTGTTCATCCAGAACCCTTCCGTCTTTAGTAGCGTACGTTCCTACATTCATAGCTTGCCAGATTCTAGAGATAGCATTGACAGTGGAGATATTCTTCAACGTATTCAGAGCGTCTGCAGCAGCGGTCCTGCTTGAAGCTGCATCGGAGCCAGATAAGAGGTACTGCATGTCATTAATTAATGGATAAGCATCTGCACCAATCTGCCCGATTATTGTACCTGAAGCGCCACCAAGAGCATCAATCAACTCACCAAACGGTGAATCTGAATGTGAGGCAGTAACAAGGTTATAGATAGTCTGGATAGCGTTAGGACCCCAGACAGCAGGTACATCGAACTGTTCTCCGGTAATACCAGACATGCTAGCAGCAAATACACCATTCATTGCGATGTCTGCGATACCTTCATCTGTAACCATACCAGACTCCATCAAATCTTGACGAAGTGCATCTCTCCAAGGCCAAAATGGAGCGTAAGGAGTCAAACCTACAGGTATACCATACAGAAGACTGTTCATAGCAATCATTCTGGCTTTCTCAGCTTTAGTCAGCCTAGTACCAGTATACAAGTCAAAGAGTCGTCCACTGTATCCCCAGAACTGGGTAATACCAGACATAGCACCTTCTTGCCACCTAGAGTGAGCATTTCTTCTCATATTAATAGAAAGGTCTTCTGCTCTGGTCATGATGAACTTGGCGTCTTCAGGAGTCATCCTGCCTTTCAGCTTAGGAAATTTATCTGCGTATTCCTTATACGCAGTGTTCCAAGCAGCAAGAAGCACATTCCTTTCAGACCAGTTAAAGAAGGTAGCACCCCAAGACAAGAATTGATTAGTCTTCCCCTGAGTCAGCTTGAAGTTACCAATATCATTCCTGTAAGAAACCTGACCACCAACTTCATCAAAACCAGTCTGACGAAGAAGATTGTAAGACTCTTTAAATTCAGCCTCAGTCCATTGAGGGTTCAGTTTGACAGCAGACTTGGCCACACGATCTAAAACAGCGCTGTCTCCGGGAAGAAGATCAAGGTGTCGCATAGCCCATCCAGCTTTTACAGAGCCTAGAGCGTACTTTGGAGATATAGCCCCAATCAGGAATAGTGTCTGACTCTGTAGAAGAATCTGTTTAGGATTAAACAAACCTAATTTAGTATGAAACGCTACGTGACGCATCTTGTCAATCAAAGATGTCTTGGGAGGAACAACAAAGTCAGAAATGATTTTAGTGTACTTCTCACCCCATCTCTTGTAAGCGGAGTCCAGAAGCTTGGCGCGAAGGTGTCCAATCTGCTGTCCTATCACGCTCTCATGCCGCAATAAGTTCTTTACAGCAGCCTGTGCAGTAACAGCAGTAGCAACCCTAGGGTCGGCCATGTTGCCTTTAACTTCACCATTCATCAGGTAGTAAATAGGATTACGCCAAAGCTCACGCTCTGTCAAAACCTTACCGCCCATACTGATCAGGTCAGGGAATTCCTTAACGAAAGACTCAGCAGCAGAGATTTGGTAATCCTGATAATGCCGATCTTTAATCAGTCTGTTCATAGCCTCAGTATGGACTTGGAAGGGATCAACCATCTCATACTCTTCCATGTGAAACAGAGGATTCTCTTCTGTACCAGATTCTTTAATAGAGTAGAGAGGGCCGTCACGTTCACCGATATACTGTTGCTGCATATGCTTGTTCAAGTTATGAGGAGATGTAGTGAAGTCATCAAACTCACCAACTTCATCTCGTAGACTCTTGCCGTTAATAGTCTTTAAAGCGTTATCAGCAGTGTGTTCACCAGAGCGAACAACAGAAATAGGTGTCTCCAGACTGAGTTTAGTCTTGAACAGACTTTTCAGTTGGTTAGAGGTATAAGGCAACCCTTCTTTAATAACCTGACCTAGTGTAACGTCATCTTTCTTCAGTAAAGCCTGACGTGCACGTTCCAGAAGCTTAGCTTCTTTCTCAGCTTTGGCATACGATGTAGCAGCCAACACGGTAGTATCACCAAAGTAAGTCTTGCGTCCAGCAGAGTCCCTGCCAATGTTAGCCTGCTTGATTAAAGCTTCAGGGCTATACTTGATGTGACCACCGGGGTTATACGGAAGCTGCTTCAGCCAATCCAGACCGCTCTTCTTTGCAGTAGGTGCAACGATATAGTTTACAATACCGTGGGCTCCAATAGCTTTATGAAGAGCAGGGTCTTCAGGGTTAAACACGTGGATGACCTGCAGAGCTTTCTCTCGAATGTCTTTCTTTATCTTCTCTGAGAAACCTCCAGCGTTCAGCCTGTAGTACTTACCCTTCGTTCCTTCAGCAACAAACACGCCAGCATCATGAATTGAGTTGACCGGCAGGCTATCTATAACCTTACCTTCAAGAGTCAGATCAGTTCCATTAACTCTGGTCTTGATTGTACTAATACCTTCACGAGTCTTTCTCTTGATCTCGTTTACAGCCCTGAAGATATAGTCCATTTGGCTTTGCTGAACGTAAGCAGTATAAGCAGCCACTTCATGAGAAGTAGGCAATCTTTTATGTGTCTGAGCATACGCTGCTTCAAGCTCATGGATGTTCGTAAAGAACTTACCACGAGAGCTAGGATCACCGGGAACCTTCAAGGTCCTACGGTTGATGTCCATAATTTTCTTCAAGTCTTTATATTCTTGTTTACTGAGAACAGCTAAAGGCTTAGCCATCTCTTCAGCGTACTTCTGCAGAGCAACCTGAGCGTTAGTCATTACTGCTCGCTCTCTGTTCTGCTTTTCAGAGAAGATTTCCTTACTACCAGAAATACGCTTTTTAGCACTAGACACGATATCCGGCGTAGGAACAATACCCAGTATCTTACCTTTCTTGGTATTACTAGCTGTGTCAGAAGTTAGACTAGCTGTCCTGATACCTTCCACTTCATCAATAGGTCTGGCTACTTTAATAGCGTAACCATCCCCTTCCTGAACAATAGAGAAGGTTCCTTTAGGAAAGTCATATCTGTTTAAAGCAGTGTTATACGCTAGAGTAGCGTTAGGGAATAGCTTGCCGTCCTTCTGACCCCACTTCGCCTCCACGAAAGCAATATTCAAACCAGATAACTGACTCTCAAACTTCTCGATACTGCCTAACAGAGCTTTCTCTAAGCCTGCCTGTTTAGCTTCTGTAGCCCAATCCTTTGCAGTCTTATTTAGTAATTCCTGCTCCAAGTCAAGTGGGATTCTGCCAACGTTCAGGACTTTGCTGAACGCATCTACGAACAGAGCCTTGTTCCTGTTTAACAGGTCAACGTACTCGCTGATGTGCGCGCGATGGAAGTTGCTAGCTTCGATAAAAAACTGCTTAGGGTTGCTAAGCATAGGAGTCTGTTTCAGCAGACGTTCAATACCATCTTTGGCTGTGTCACCAGTCTTACCTAACAGGTCTTTAGCGAGAAGCTTTGTGGCTTCTTCCAGATAGCCATTGGCTGCCAGTGTTTCATCCAAGGTAGCGTTCTGCTGTTTTACAGAGTCAGCAAGCCGCTTAATTCGATTATTAAATGGCTTACCCTTTAACCACTGACTACGCACATCACCTTCTGCCAAATCTTTGGCTTTAGAAGGTCCTGCTGCAAACGCGCTTCTAGCGTCGCCTTCTACCAGATCAGCAGCAGGTACGTTATTCGCTAGTTCTTTCTTTACTGTAAAATTCTTTAACTCTTCTCTGGCCTTGGCGACATTAGCTCTTACTTCCTTTGCAGAGAGCCTGCCAATCATACGCTTACCAGCAAGCTTCTTGACAGAAGAAGCAATACCAAACATGTCCAAAGCAAAGAAAGCTGTATCAATATCAGAGGAGCTAGTAGCATAGCCGTTGATAACAGTATTGACAAAATCCTCAGCCATCTGTGGATTGTTCTTGGACATCTCTTCATCAATCTGCTTGACAAGCTTGACAGCCTCTTCAGCAGGAAGACCATGAAGGTAATTCATCTGCTCTTCCATGTTACTACCGGGAAGCAGAGAGGGCATCTTGTCTCCGAGAGTGTTATACCTCTTGTTATACTCAGAATATATAGGCAAGAACTGAGGAGCTTCATCAGCAATAAAACTACCCCAACCAGCAGCCTTGTTCTTGGCCTGTCTGTCTTCTAGAATCTTTAAATACCCTTCTTGCTTTGCAAGTTGTTCCACCATCATGTCATACATGACTTGTGAGACTTCTTGACTGCCTGCGTTAGAAACCTCTTCAGGATTGGAAGAATTAGCGAGTACCTGTGCAGCTAGCTTCTCAGCGTACCTCTTCTCAAGAATAGTCTCTTGAGCAGGAGTAGCTACACCAGCTTCCGCAACAGCAGTCAGTGTACCTATATCCTGTTCTGGGTTTCGTTGTATCAAGTCTTTGGCAGCAGCCTGCTTCTCTTCCAAGTCTGCACTAGTCGCATTAGCTCGTAGAGCCTCCTCACCATGAGGCTGCTTCAACAATTCCTTGATCTGATCTACGTCAGGACCATTATCAGCCAAAGCCATCCTGTACTTTACTGCACGTGCGTCCAGTACGTCTTCAGGAAGCTTCAAGCTATTTGAAGTCTCTGTAGTCGATAAAAGTTTCTTATTCTCGACTACCGGATCATTTATTGAAAGCAATTAAGTGTACCTCAAGAAGTTTTGACTGGAGAAGACGCTACCGAAAGAACTGATACCCTGCCCAAGAGCCATAAGCCCACCAGCCTTAGCGTAATCTCTGTTAGCCTCAAAGACCTTATTACCAAGAGTTTCATCCTGATTAATAGCCAGTTGGTTCCTAGTAGCCGTACCACTAATCTGAGCATAACCTCCCTGAAGCGCAGAGCCCTCTGCAGCGCCTTGCGAGGAAGCATTACTCAGTGCAGTAGCTCTAGCTCTGACAGCCTCTCTAGCGACTTCCCTACGCTTCCTGAGGGCATCCAGTTGCATAGCTCTCTGCCTAGCCTTCTCAGCCTTCTCTGAAGCCTTAGCTTGTTTCATAGCGCCGATGGCTCCTAAGATACCACCAACAGCAGTTAAAGCCATAGCCATTATTTAATCCTCCTAACAATGTACTCTTCAGGTGCTTTTCTATTCTTGATCTTACCTAAGAATACAGCCTTGCATTGAGTAAGCTTAGCCCAATAATGGTAAGCTTGAATTAACTTGCGTAAAGATGTTAAAGACCTGAACTCTGGTTTAATCCAGAATGCCAGTTCCAAAGCCATCTCGTCTTCTGCGTTAGCCAGCATTACGGTCTTGGACATGCTGATAACACCTACTGGTTCTTCGTCATTATAAAGCAGAACAGAGCAGACTTTATCCTGCCCTAACTGAAAAGAGTTTAAGAACATCTTCCTGACATACTCTTCATCAAAGGCTCCTACTTCACTATAAACGGAATGATCGAATAGTTCCTTAACCAAAGGAAGAAATACTTCCAGATCATCTTCAGTAGCTAATTTAAGGTGAAGGGTTGACTGAGACAAAACCTGCCCATCCTGTAATGTTAAAGGGTTTACCTGCTTCAGAGTAAATCTTGAAATGAAGACTCTTCCCCCATCCCCTGATCTTGATCTTTCTTATATGGTAATCACGGAAGGTAGAGGCACTGTTATAAATCTGTTGTGCTATAGTCCATTTGTTACTGCTAGTAGAGTTGGCGAAGTCCCAACAGCCTTGCAGGAACGCTGAAGAGTTTGTGTTGTCTTTCATATAAACAGTAACGTAGTTATCCTGAAACTCTTTATTGCCTTCTCCTACAGGCTTAAATCCTGTGAAGATATAGCTGGAGTAGTTTACATCTTCGTTGTCAATCTGCCAGTCTAGGTAAGCTTCATCATACTCCAGAGCCCATGTAGAAGAGTAAGAGTCTCCTGAGATGTTCTTGGTAATGAAATACCTGAAGGCTAGGTCCTGACCACCAGTATAAACTACAACTGGATTGCCACTGCCATCTATTACAAAGTTTCCAGAACCATCTATAACAGTGTCATAGCTGTTCTCTACAGGCCCTTCGCAGGCTACAATACCGTTAATGTACTTGGTAGCACTAGTAACAGAATAGAAATAGAACGCACCTATTCTGGAGTTCAGGCAAAGAATTCTATCGTACTCGTAGCGCTGATTTACATTATCTGGCTCAGTGCTACGATAAAGGAACTGAAGTACGTTCTGTTTAGGATCGTATGCCCCCTTGACCCACTTGATACTACCTCTGGGGATATTCTTCAGGTAAGTCTTCACCTTTTGATCTGAGATACTTTGAACAGCAAACTCACCATTATCATACTGGACAGACCAGATACCTTCTGTAGTCCAGAATACAGGAGCACCTAGAACGTCTACAATACATAAAGGATTGTCAACACCAATACTAGAGACACGTTTAATAGTATAGTCTTCTGCAGAGAATGAATTTAGTTCACTTCCAGAGATAGACCATACACCGTTACTGGCAAAGACTAGCAAAGCCTTCTGCGTGCTAAATAAGCGGTAAATCTGACCAGCATCAAGAATACGAATAACTCCACCATCACTGGGGAGCAAGTCAGAGTTATGCTCTGAAGTAGGATCAGTTAACTGATGACAAGCACCAATCTGTGTATCACGTTCAATAATCTGTGAGTAGTAAATCTCTCCGGTATATCCATTAGCGTTAACACCAGAGAAGAAGATGCGACCAGCAAAGAACGAGCACGTACTAGGACGGTTATAGCCTGAAGACTTTTCAGTCAGGCCAGTCAAGCCAGAGACAGTACTACGGTTCGTATCAAACGGATTTAAAATGTAGTGTCCTTTAGGAGCAGGTGTATTACCTATGAAGGTAGTATCTACACGACCCTCAGACATCTCTTCGTCTACGTTCTTATATAGCCACCAGACATCACAGTTACTAGGATCATCTGCTCTGCGATCACGCCAGTACTCAAGAGGGTCTGTAATAGCTGCAGCGGTAGTTAAAGCAGGAGGTACCCATCCTTGATTACGAAGGTTATACGTATGTAAATCTGTTTCTGTCAAAGGTCTGAAATCAATATCCAGATCATCTTCGACACCTTCAAAGTCTCTGATCTTGATATCTATTACAGTGCTGGTAAAGGTGTTCAAATCAGTATCGTAAGAGATAAAGAATGAAGAGCAGAAAGGATGTGTAACAAATAGATAACCTTTACCGCTGGTAAAGCCACAAGGACGATTCTTAATAGCAGGAGAACCAGTGATCTTGAAATCAGTCAGATCAAATGTCTGAGAATGAATACCTTTACTAAGACCCTGATCATCAGAGACACGATAGAAGTAGATCATCGTGCCTACTTGCTGAACAACAAACTCAACGTCACCAGAGCCACCTGCAGCAGCCCAGAGGTATTCTGAGACTGCTACATTATTTCTAGTTACAGTATTTAACTGGTAGTCGGACTCGTAATCAAAACCTAGACGACGTTCAATACTGCCATCTTCTTTGAAAATGACATTCAGTGCGTCACTGACAGCATCCTTGGGAAAGTTTAACCCAGTCGCTTCAGTGACTACACCGTTGACAAAGCTAGCTTCCGTTAGAGTTCCGAAGTTACGCGGCAATTACATTGTCCTTCTTCACCCTCTTATACTGAGGTTCAGGAATGTTAACCTTTTCATCTACAATCTTGGTATTATACCTGTTCTGGTTCAACCAAGTAGTAACCCACTTGACAGCATCATTAGCAGATGTAAAAGCCTGCGTAGCTACATCAGTAGGGGTCTGCCCAGTCTTCCAGCGAATATACCAGAAGCCATAAGGGTCTTTAGCTTCAATAAGGACAGAGTTTCCATCAGATAAAAACATCTCTCGCATCTTGCCATCACGGTCCCCTTCTCGTCCGGGGACACCAAATCCATCCGTCTGTCCTAAATTCATAAAAGCTGTGGTCATAGCTTATCTCCTATGCAATACTACTTTTGTAAAGTTTATTAGTTAGAAGTGATATAAGTTCTTCTTCTATTTCACTTTCGGTTAAATTGTCTTCTTTCTGGAGAGCCTCTACAAGTTTCTGTAGAATTCGTGAGTAACTGTCATTTTCATAGATTTCAATTGTCATTATCGTCTACCAAAGTTAGGTAATTGTCTTGAGTTGTAATAATACCAAGTATTATCAGCATTAATGTCTGCTTTATTTTTAATCAGAGTTAATTCTGCCCTACGTTCTTTCCTGAGAGCCAGAGGGTTCTCCGTCTGCTTCAACTCAGCAAAGCACTGAGTCTTAGCCTTCTGGAAAAGTAGATTGCTTAATTTGTGATCTAGCGGAGGAACAAAAGAATTGCTGTGAGTCCAGCTTTGTTCCTTAACACCAAAGCACCAAGTCTTGCTCTTACGTAGATACGTCTCTTCAGAGTCGTCATAAGAGTCGAAGACAATAGTGTTATCATCATAAGTAGTATAGTAAGAAGGTGCTCTGTCGTTGTAGCACTTGAATGAGAAACTGTCTGAAGAGATTGTCTTTGTAAACGTATCTACAGAATCATCATCCTCTCTGAGTGTGTCCATAATACGAAAGAATTCATCACGAGGCTGAAACAGCACTTCATCATACTGTGTCACACCTTCTGTAGACAAGCCATTATCATACTTGATCCAAGAGATGCTGATAACATCAGTAGGCTTGGTCATGACAACTGGCGTACTGGCAGATGTTTCAGTCAATTCAAAGAACGTACAATGTTCAGGTAATTCGTAGTTAGAAGCAATCTCGTAGAAACATTGCCTGACAATACTGGCTACCTGAGCAGCTTCAGTAGTCTCAGCAATGTCAGTTACTTCATCGCCATCAATAGACACTAAAAGGTCTTGAGTAAGCTCCAGTAATGTACGTTTCATTGCCATTAGTTATTCACCTTTTTGTCTCTTTCTGAAAGGGTCTTGGCCCATTCTAATCTTCTCTCTTTGCTCTTCTGTAAAGTCTTTAGGAGCTACTGCTTTTATAATACTGGGAAGAAGAGCAGACAGTATAGCTTTACCTAAGCCGATATAGGCTGTGGGGCTTCTGAAGAACAAGAATGCTCCTGCAAAAGCCCCTAACAAGACTACTCCATAAAGGAGATATTCCATTAAACCGTCTTGGACTTAGACCAGACAGACCAACCGGCTACGAAGAGCGTACCAAGCGCACCGATAATAGTTTCGGCAACGCCTGCATCAATAACACCCTTGGCAGAAAGGTAGCCTGCACCAGCAGCAAGAACGGTACGCATAATACCCCAAATCTGTTCACTAGTCATTTAGCTTCTCCTTAACTCTGTTACGTAAATAGTTACCACAAGCATCAGCGCCTTTTATATCAGGGGCAAACGAGAGGCGCGTATAGTCCCATTTACCCTTTTGCTTGATCCCCAAGTTCTTCTCTACCTCAGCATGAGTCAAGACAGTCTTGGGCGTTACAGGAATACGATAAGTAGCAGAAAGTTCTGCGACTAGTTCTACCAGTTTGTCAAACTGTATTTTAGTCATCGGATATGCACCAGAAGAGAAAGGATTCTCTACAGCGTTAGCCATACAGGCTAGAGAGACTCCTATGCTTCCTGTGTTACACCCGCGCGTATGCGCAGCGTACTTACCGTCTGCAGTAGACTCGTTGTCTTCAATCTTGTAAAGACCTTTGTGAATAGTACCATCACCATCAATAACGATGTGGTAGTGCTTCAGGTCTTCACTGGAAGCCTTGTGTGTTCCTGCAGTCCAGTGACAGATAATACGTTTCATTAATTGATACTTTCCAAGAGCCTCTTGATATACTTGCCTGCAGACAGTGTAGAATAAGTACTAGCAGTCATAGTAGCCTGAGAAGCCAACTTATAGTTAGTCAGACCTACGATCTCACCTAGTTCGTTAATAGCAACACCACCAGAGTTACCGGGTCCGATAAGCATGTCCATCAGATACCAAGAGTAGTCCTGATTAAACCGCTTTTCCTCATACTTGTTATCCATAATATAGCCTTCCGAGAAGACATATTCAAGTCCCAGAGGACTGCCTAAAGTAAATATTTTTGAACCAATAGCTGGTGTTAAGTTACTAACTTTCAGCTCACTTTCAAACTTGATGCCGCCTCCTACACGAAGAATGGCTACGTCAGCATCCTTATCGACTGCAGCAACCTCTGCATTCAGGAACACCTTATCAGAAATACTGCCGTCAGGGTTGAAAATAATCTTTTCAATCTTGAAGACCTTTTCACCTTCTACGCAATGCGCAGCAGTGACAACAAGTCTCTTGTCTTTATCTACCACAGCACCAGAACAGTTATTGTTTAGCTGGATTACAGTATCCTTCAAGTAATCGTAAGGAGTAAAGTCAGCAGTGGACGAAAGAAATAGAATAGACGTTGCAGTAAAAGCACTAATTACGAATGAAACAAGTTTGTCAACCATTTAACCTCCTGCCCCGGTGCCGCTAAAAGCCCACCTGACTAAATCTTTAAAGCCTTGGACTGCAACGTAAACGGCTGCAGCAACAGCACTGATCCACATAGCCCAGACACGAATACTCCCCCAAAACCACAATACTCTATTCTCTCGCTCAATTAAATGTCTGAGTTCGGATATTTCTTTTTCGGTTAAGGGTCTCCCTTCATCACTCTCCCATTCTGTCATATTAAGTCCAAGTGTACAGAATTGAGATATGCGCAGGAACTACGTTACCACCAGCACCATCAGTAGCTATCTGAAGTTTTTGGCCAGCAGTGAATGTGTTATTTACAGTTGGTGTACAACTATCTATGTCACCTGCAGCAGAGCCAGAGAAGGCTACTGTAATGGTTCCACCAGTCATAGATGTACCAGCATTGTTCTTTACAGTTAAAACAGTGTCCGTAGTAGCTACTGCTCCGTGAATAACACTATAAACAGCAGTAACAGTACAGGCGACTGGCATGACAACGTAGATGCTACCAGCAGTACAGATGTCTTCGAAATACGCAGTCAGAACACCTTTATTTATATTCTTAATAGCAGAGTCTAACTGGTCACTTTCGATCTTCTGCCAAGAGCCGCTACCACCACCGTTAGCTACATAAACAGTATCTACAGCAGCAGAGTCAGCACCTTTAGGTTCGTGTAAGTTAGCCGCAGTTAAACTTGAGTGTGCTACATTCGCCATTACAGTCTCCCTAAGAGGAGGGGGCCGGAGCCCCCGCCGTTAAGCCTTGAAAACAAACACATTGAAAATAATGGTGCCGTTAACAGCGTTAGTCGGACCAGTATTAGCAATAGTAACAGTCACGGTATTCGCTGTACAAGCAGCGTATGTCTGCAGATGCAGGCGGGTGTTAGTCCCGCCCACAAGCTGCACGTAAGCCATATCCGTGGCTGATACACCTGAGAGTGTCAACACACAAGCCTGCGAAGCGCCAGCAGCAGTCGTAAGAGCTTCAGTAGTAACCTGAACAGCATACTTAGTAACCGTAGCCGCGTTAGACGAAAGCGTTGCAGTCGTTGCATCAAGGTTTAATGCGCGAACTCGGTGAGTAATACCAGAGTCGTTCATAACCATATGCACTGGAGTATTATCAGCCATGTTTGTTTACTCCTTAGGGGAAGTAACCGCGAACACGGACGATCAGCACACCAGCAGTGTACGGATGCGAACCATGCTGCAAGTTGGCTGCAACCACGACACCATCCTCAGAAAGCGTAGTGCCAATGAGAGCACCTGCGCCGGTAGAACCGACACGAAGAACTTCAAGCTCACCAGCAGCGTCATGACCAGAGCCAGCGCGAGCAGTCACAAGACCATTGTGGTCAAGCTCAGTCGAGCGGTCACGCTTCTTCAGACCAATATCCATAGTAGCAGAACCAATCGTACCAGACGACGTAAACGCAGTCTGAGCGAAGGTTTCCACTTCAGTGATACGCAGACCCTCAGGTAGGACAACTCCATAAGAACCTTTCGTAGTGTCACCACCATTAACAATGGCGTGGGTGGCAGAGAGCATCTCAGAGTAGTCAATCTTGAACTCGTAGGTATGCGTACCATTTACCGAGTTGAATTCACCACCTTGAGCAGCATCGCCCTCTTCCTTTGCGAACTTGATGTAAAGTCCATCACTATTTAACCAAGACATATCAATACCTCCTTACGAAACCTGATCAGTGTCAGTCAGAACAACGACCATGTTCTCCGGGCGATACAGCTTGAAGCCGTAACGGCAGGTAGTAACATACTCTTCACGCTGCAGGTCCTTGTTGAACTCAGAGTCAACCTTGGGAGCCTGACGGATAGCACCCACAATCGGGAGTGCATCACCGGCAGCAGAGAAGAACATATTACACACACCAGCAGCCGCAGTCTTAGAGCCAATAGTCTCAGACGAGGTGTTGGCCTTCAAGAACTGCGAGGTATAGACGTCGAAGCCGTAGATGTTCTTGATGAACCTCATACCAGACGAAATACCACTGGAGACGATACCTTCCCAACGCGGGTTATTAGACACGTTAACAAGGTTGGACATCGTGTTAAGAGCGTACTCAACTGACGGGTCCACGATAGCCACAAGGTTAGTCAAGGGCACATTAGCCTTCTGAAGGGCGTACAGAGCCTTCGCAAAATCCTGCGGAGCCATAGTCTCGTTAAGACCAGAACCGACCCAACGGTGATCAGCGCCGTTAATGGCGTTCACGTTGGAAGCAGTCTGGGCCTCAGGTCCAACAGCCATGATTTTCGTTTCCATAGCAGTCATAATAGCACGATGCTGCTTAGGCGTAAACGAAGCCACAAGGCGAGACATATAAGGACCAAAACCATCCTGCATGTACTTACGGTAGATGTAAGTAGCGCTGGACTTGTACTGGTCAATGGAGAACGTGAAGTTACCAGTATCCATTGCAGTGTAGCGAACGGCCTGTCCTTCAGCGTAGTCCATAGTTTCGGCCTGACCGATAGAAGGAATATTCAGAGTATCACCATCGGGGAAGTCCGTGATCATGTCAACGTACTTCATCCCCATAAGATCAGCTTCGAACATTTCCTTCAAGTCGTTAGACCACAGGTTCGAACGAATCAAATGTGCGTCCGATTGTGCAGAAAAACCACTCATAGGTTAATTTCCTTTCTGTTAATTAAAGAACGAAACTCCCTGAGCAATAGCGTCTTTGTGCATCTGGACTTGAATAGCCGGAGTACGATACTTAGCAGGGTCCTTAACCTTCAAAGTATCATAGAACTTCTTGTTACGCACACCAGTATTAGACTGGCTATCTAGCGTAAGAGCAGTCGTGTTAACCGAGCTTTCAAATAAGGATTGTGAGCTAGTCGGCTTCTGCGGAGGCCCTAAGAGGGCGAGCAGAGCATTAGGGTTCTTGGCTGCCATAGCATCAAAGAACTCACGTGACTCTCCAATTTCCTTACCTTTCCTTGCAATGACCTTCTGCCAATCTGCACCAAATGTTTCTTCAAGCATTTGCTTGGATTTGGTGATATTAGCTTCGGCCTGAATTCTAGAACGTTCACGATCCAGAATCTTTTGGACGTCTTCCTCAGTGAGGGATTTAACAGAGCTTGAATCATTTGGAGGATTTTGGTTGGTATTGGTATTCCCCCCGTCTTCCTCATTTTTATTCCTTTGGGAAAGAAGTCGGTCAACTATCTCTTCCACTTTGCTCCTGCCTTGCATATCAACTCGCAGTTCAGCGTTTTCTCGCTTCAGTTTGTTGATAAAGTTTTCTTTCTCCAAAATAGCCTTTGCAAGACCACTTTCATCCTTGTACTTGTCAAGGAATGGCTTTAAAGGTTCATCTTCTGGAATTGTTACCGTCTCGATTTCGTCGTCTTCGAGAAGGTCATCATCAAAAAGCTTGTTGGTCATAAGCTTAATTCTCCTTAAAATTGATTAAATCTACAATCTCTTGTAGCTCTGCAAGTCTTCCATTATTGAAAGCTTGTTTGAAAACCCAGTCAGAAGTATCGTAATCTTCTTCACGAAATCCTTTTCTGGTAATCGTCTCTGCCTTATCTCGCAGAATTTCCATTAACTTTTTTAAAGCAACAGATGCTTTTAGCTCCTGAGCAAACTGATCTTTATGCTCTTCAGGAACGTTCTTGAACCATACTAACTTCACGAACCAGTATCCTCAGGTGTTACTCCAGATGGAGTCATCATTTCCATATTAGTCTGCTCCTGTCCGATATTCGACAAGCTCTGAGCCTCCTGCTGTTCAGACAACCTGATATAGGGAGACACTACTTTATAGTTCTCAATATCAAGCAGGTCTTCAAACATCTTGGCAAGACGAACAGTAGAGAAGTGAGCCCTAAGCTCCTGATCAGTGCCGAGAGCACTCTGGAAGAAGTTGTTAACATTCTGGACAAGTTCAGCACGTTCAGCAAAATTTCTGGCTGCCATTGGCTTGATCCTGCCGTGACCAGAGATATCTTCCTTGGTAACAGTAGCAAAGATGGTTGCGTCCAGTTCATCATCGAAGATGCGAATAGTAGACGAATCTAGCTTACGCATAGCCATCTCAAGCATGTCATTCAGAAGAGGCTCAAGTATCTGTTCCTCGAACTGCTTGATCTTGGTAGTGAAGATACGAGCAGCAGCGTTTTCCAGCCTTTGCACTTCGTACATGGTCTTCTCACCGGGAGTTCTGAAGCCCATAGCTTCCTTTGGACTACCCGCCATTTCTTCCATCTGTTGCATTAAATTCTGAATATCAAGATTAGCAGACAAGGCTTGCACATCAGGAGCAAGGACTTCTACATCACCATCATCCCCAACGTGAATACGAGCCATTGGACCCCAAGTAAAGTCGTCTACATTGCCTTTGATCTTCAGAGGAGGGAAGCCAATCAAATCGAAGACGTCAGCTTTCAGGTTCTCCAAGTGATCAATACGGTATTGCATACCGACCAGATTATCCAGAGGACCCATAGCGTACAGAGTGTCCTGACGAATTCTCCAGCCAGCGTGATAAATACCATCAGTACCAAAAGAAGATTCGTTATCTGCAATGTGAACTAGTTTGTGTCTATCGACAATAGTAATGACTTTGTTACGATGAAGTACTCCACTTTCATTATCGTAGAAGTCACCGTAGTAAGTAAGAACTTCAACATAATTGGAACGAAGGTAATCGTAGAAAGAACCTAAGCCTGCTACGTTAGTAATATCGTTTTTAATAGCAGGAACACTTAGATAAGACTTGACATTACTCCTGATCTCTGACATATAAGCAAGAAGTTTCTTCATAGCCTCATAGTTGTCATCAGAAGACTCTTGCATGACCTTTGAAGCAAAATCACCAATGGTCATAATAGACCTGATAAACTTGCCTGTCCTGTTAAATGAAGTAGCAACAGGATTGAAGACAATGTCTGCAGGAGAAATCCTCTTGGGAATTGGGCCTACGTAACCAATCTTTTCTGTGTTAGTTCTGAAATCAATCTTGGTGGTATCAATCCACTCTTTCGTAGCAAAGACATTACCCCAGTCAATATAATCCAGAACCATCTTGGCTACTTCAGTCTTGAATTCAGGACGATCAATAACGTTGATCATGTAGTTCCTGATGACGTCAGCCTTTTCTTTCTTCTGATCCTTCTGAGTATCTGCTTCCCAATAAAGCCACTTCCTTTTGGGGAAAAGAGCAGCCATATAGTTTGCAAACAGATTGTCTCTAATTTGACAGAGTTTAGGAAGCACAGTTTTGTTCTTCCATGGCAACTGAACATTCGTGGTTTTAGTGGTATCAGTAGCCCAGATATACTTCTGTTGTTCTGCTTTTTCAGCAATCCAGTTCTGCCTGCGACCTTCCCAGTCAATAAACAAATTGACAAGTTCACAAGCAAGATTATCTCGCTGTAGAATATTCTCGAAGTCTAGTGTTTGTCCATTCATTTATTAAACACCCAGTATAAATTCAATTGTGTAAGTCGTTACACGACACTCAATGCGTCGGCATCGGCATTGGCAAGACGGGTCGGAACGATCAGAACCCGGCGAATTCTACCATTCAACGGTTCCGCCGCCGCAATGCCAGCGCCAAGCCGCAGCGTCGTGACGGTCGGCATGGTACAACTGGTATCCGTCGCGCCCGTGCCGCTGTGGCTGATGCGCGTATTGTTCAGTTCAAAGGCGAGAACCACGCGGGCAACAGTGCTATTGACGTATGTCGGCCAGCCAGCGGGCGAGCTATTCAACTGCAGCACGCCGCCATCGTGCATTAGTGCGCGTGGTTTGTCTTCCGTGGTCGTGATCGAACGGCACGAAGCACGGGTGTTCCTTCTTTTCGGCATCCTTGACCGGGCCGAATGTCCAACCGTCCTTTTCCTTGTCGCGCAGCCAGTTCTCATGCGACGCTCAAGACGATGAGCTCGTCCTCGCTGAGGACGCGCGGCGTATAGACGATGCGCTTGATGCGGCAGTTGCCGGGTTCGGCCCCGGAATGGTTCACGCCCAGCCGGAAGGTGGTGGGCGTCGGCAGCGTCGAGGTCACATCGAGGCCCACCGTGCCGCCATCGTAGCAGGCCGCCGCGTCATTGGCGGCCCACGACACGGCGATGCGCTTGGTCTCGCCATTGACATAGACCGGCCAGTTGGTGGCCTGAATGCTCCATTGCTTTACGCCGCCGTCGATGCCCGCGAAATGCGGCTTGTCGCCCGTGGTCGAGATCGAGCGCACCACGATGCGTTCGCCCGATGTGCCGTTGTCGATGCTCACCAGCGTGGCATTGGCCCCCGAGACGATGGCGTCGTCGTAGAATTCCACCATCAGGCTGCCGCCGGTGGCAGACCACGGCATGGCGGTCAGCAGCAGCGTGGCGAAATTGCTGGCGTCGAAGAAGGCGCCATTGGCGCCGGCGCTCAGGCTGCCGGTCACCGTCAACTTGCCGGTGGCGGTGCCGCTGTAGTTGTTGGCGGGCGTCACCGTGTCGCGGATGCGCAGCGTGTTGTCGACAAAGGAAATGGCGAGAACATCCCGCTCCTCGCCCGCCACGATATCGGCGTCCGCCGTACTTGCGGCCTGCACCGTGCCGATCATCCCGTGGCTCGCCGCCTTCATGGTGGAGAGATCGGCAATCAGCGCCTTGACCTTCTCGGCCAATGTCGCAGTTGTCACGGTGGTGGTGTCGAAGGTGGTGCGGGACGCCGGGCCGATGGGGATTTCCCAGCCGTCAACGCGTGGGCCAAGCACCCGCTTTCCAGCCAGCAGAATTGTCCCGTCAATGTCGATGACTGTTGCGGTTGGGTCCTCGGACCCTCCCGCCGGAGTTTCAAAGGTGGGCAATTGCGACGCATTGCCCCGATTGATGACAATATAGTTCCCGGTGGAACTTGCATTGCCGGTCTGCCCGGCGCGTACGTGGATTTCGGCCTGAGTGTTCTGGATCATATTGTAGCGCGACGGCACGCCGTTGCCGGTGCTGTCCTGGTCGCCGGAGCCCAGCTCGAAGCCATAGACCGTGTCATCTAACTGCGCGGCGCCGCCGGAGCTGATGAAGGTGTTGGTGTCGCAGTTTTCCAGCTTCCACGGCTGACCGAGGGACATGAGGGCGTGGCAGTGGATGAACTGGTTGATCGAGGTGTTGGCGCCGCCGGGCGCCAGCTTGTTTCCGGTGAGGCGCCAGCCGGTGGCGGTCGAGGAGGCGTAGACGCCGGAGCCGCGCGTTGACACCCGGCAGCGCAGGAACATGTTGTTCTGAGTGTCATAGGGCGTCTGGATCAGGGTGCGGCTGGTCACGCCCGTCAGGATGTGATCGACGTTGCAGGCATAGACATACAGGTCTTCCCACCGGCCACATTGCCAGGTGCGGATTTCGAGGCCGGTGTCGGCGAGAAACGCGTTGCCATCCACCATGAGGCGGCGCATGCCGCCGCCGTTCTGGCGGAAGCCGCCCTCCGGGCTCTCGAACTTGACCATCCGCCCGCCGGCCGCGCCGATCCACTTGATGCGGCTCAGGGCCGCGCCCGTGATCTGCGCTGACGTGCCGCGATAGGCGGCCTCGCCCATGCCGACGAGGTGCACATGCCCCTGGTCGATATCGAGCGTCGCCGAAATGCAGGTGGTGCCGCGCGGGAACAGCACCTCGCCGCCGCCCAGGGCCTTCATGTAGGCGATGGCGTTGAGAATGGCCGTGGTGTCGTCGGCCGCGTCGTTCACCAGCGCGCCGGCCTGGCGGATGTCGATGGCGGTTTCATCGAATTCCCACCATGACCCAGCTGCATCCTGCACCTTGATGGCGTGGGCCGGTTCGGCGGCGGCGCGCTTGTACCAAGCCCCGCCGATCTTGTTGGCCGCAGTGCGATAGCGAGTATAGACGCGGGTGACGATGGCCGGAACTGTGGCCGCTGCAAGCGCCGCCGTATCCTCGTACTCAAACGACGGCATGATGGTTGCGCCACCATCTGAAACAACCAGTTCACCGCGCGCGCCCTCCGCCATGGCGACACTGATCGGCTGCATCGCAGAAATGCGGTCAATATCCACCGTGCCGCCCGTGGACGTGGCAATCTGCACACCTGCAACGAATGTCACCGCCCCGCTGGGGACCGTGAACGCATAGCTCCGCCGCGTCCAGTCCGATGGCGTAGACGTGACGCTATCACCAAAGGACGTGGAGCCGACATCTAAGCCGTCCACGTCATAGAAGTTTGCCCGCGCCCGATGATTGGATACGGTGCCGGATGCAACCTTGTAATACCACTCGACAAGAACCGGAGCACCTTCCTCGCACGGGGAAGGCGTTTTCATGTAGAGATTACCGTTCGACGTGTCTGGCCCAACATACCGAGCCTTCGAATTCAACGTCAGCGCGTCGGTCGCATCAACGCTGATTGTCCATCCAGCGCTTGCGTCCCAGCCCTTGGAGCCGCGCGCGAATTTGCCGTTTGGCACAAGGTTTATAAGTCCGCCTTCGCTCCGTTCGTCAAAACCATCCATCCTGTCATTGACGATGACACGGGTGGCCGCTGCGGAAACGGATGCTGGATTGTCCGGATACGACACAGAATCATAGCCGTCGCCCGTGGTGTAGGGAATGTGAGCCGTCAGCAAGTCAACATCATCGCCCACATAGAGCGGTTCAACCACCGTGCGGGCCGACAAGAATTCGTTATCGACTTCCATGTCGAAGATGACCGGAGACGCCTTGACGGAATTCGTCATGTCGAACTTCCAGTGACGACGCCTGCGGCTCACCTGCTGGCCGAACATATTATTAGAAATTCTACCATGTCTACCATTACGGATTTCTATATCTGAGAAGTCAGAAGTAGCCCAACGAACTTGAAGAACTCCTGATGTACCTAAGGCACCGAAGCCAACATCTTCGATGGTAAAAACAGTGTCTGATACATAAGTAGGCGTGTAAGTTCCAGACGGAGGAACATCACCAACACCTTCGCCATCACCTTCTGGATCGTAATCAGGGTCTTCAATATCCTGCGGATCAAAGTTAACACGAACCTGCATGTTATTAAGATTAGGAATACGATGAGGTTCATCAGCAGTAACAGTCAATCTATTAGGGTGTACAACGTCCTGCCGCGTCCAAGTATAGACTGTTCCGTTATTGGAGTAAATAAGGTTGTTATCAATACGAAAACGCTTGGCACCATCAATAAGAATACCAGTCTTACTAGGATTGAAATGATTTCCTTCAATCTTTAAACCCGGTTGTTCTGTATCAGTTAAAAAGCCAATACAGTATTTCGTATTAGTAATACGAATATCATTTACATAACCACCTTCTGTAGCTCGCTCTTGGCCAGCTTCTTGCGCAGAGATAGTTCCAGTGTAGTCCATAAGAATGCCATAGTCAGCAGAACCACCTATTTTACCACCAATAATAGTTGGTCCGTAACAATTTGACACATCAATTAAAGCAGTACCCCAATCACGCGGTTCTGCGTCCCCTGTGCTTTCATTAGTAAAAGCATTTTTACCGGGAGTGTAACGTAAATTCTCAAGATAAGGACGTTTCAGTCTTGTAAAAATAAACGGATCAAGAGAATAGAACCTACTATTTGCTCTTTGAATTGGAGTTCCATTTACATTTTGTAAAATGAGTGTGTTATGATCAACACCACCACCAGAGCCACTATATGACCCGTAAATTTTTAATAGAGTGCCTGCATCTTCTAGATGTGCAGGAATATACAAGTCGTTAACTTCAAGATATGAAGCAGAGCCTTCACATTCAATAAAGATACCACCAGTAGTGTTTGCGACTAGAATAGACCCGGTAGCGTCTCCACGAATAGCCATCTTCGCATGATTAGACAACGAAGTAGAAGTAAGAGACCCTAGAAGAAACTTGCCAGATGTGACGTTTAATGCTCTGCCTAATTCACCACCAGACGAAGCCCAGTCTAAAGCTGCATTTACAGCAGCACTGTCGTCAGTAACACCATCTCCAACTGCACCAAATGAATACAGGTCTCTGGCAGAAAAACCTCCTGAAATTGATGCAATATTATGGTATCTGGCGTAATATTCACCGTTATACAGATAAACAAAAATTAAAGCGCGTTCTTCAGATGTACGAAGAACATCAGGAGGTGTAGTATCCAGCCAAGTCCAGTCGGATGGAAAAGTAATTTCACGAGCAGTAGCGCCAGAGTCCTTCTTTAAATAGAACACAAAATCAGAATCATATCGAGGATTGATTACCTCAAAAGCGCAATCTGAACTTACAGTAATATTGAAAAAATTATGACGATCCCAGTCAAGGATAGTCGTAGCACTAGCTGTTAGTTGTTTTTCTCTACGAGACAAAGTTCCTAGAACCTCCCTGTCGTGACTGAAACGAAAAGCTGTTTTATAAGGAAAGTGCTGAATAAGCCTGTCCTTGTTCCTCCAATTACGCCAATCTTGCCCATAAATATTTCGAGACATTTAATGATGGTAGACTACATTAATATTAGCTGCGCCTGTGGAGCTGTAAAAACCTGAGCTTCGCATTGTTCCTCCTAGAAAGCTACTCCGCCAAAACGCGGATTAATTATATTTCTTAAATTGTTGTTTTCTTGATTAGTTGAGTCTGTTGACGGGGCTACGATAATACCAATAACACTTGCCAAGGCGTCTTTTACGTCGTCATGAGGAGGGTTTTGTAAAACCAATTCTTCCTCCAAGATTTGACAATTGCCGCCATGGTAATGCCATATCTGCCTATTAGCGTATTTAGGCTGTAGGGTAGCTTCCAACCGTTCTTCTTTGGTGCCTTCATGCCTCGTGGGTTTATGCTCTTCCACAGCCAAGGCAAGTCCAAACGGACGGATGTAGTTCTCTTTCAAGTCTTTCACAATAATCTGTTGTGCTGAAGTAACCTCACAACGGATTTTACGGAAGTCCCATTTCTGGTGTAGTGTTAGAATCCTCTGGAAGTAATCAGAAATCAAGTTAGTCTTGAACCTGTCTATATCCAGAATATAGATATTACTTTTATGATCTACACCAACAACAACAATAGCAGTATAATCTGACTTTAATCTTATCGAGTAGGCGAAATCAACTGCAGCAAATACGTTAATCCTGCTTCCAGCGTAGAACCAACGGCCACCACTCCTAGACAAGCGAGCACGATCATAGTACTGGAAATAGTCTGGGGAGATAGCAGCAGAAGAGGAGTCATTAGGGTCGTTGTAATACTGGGCTCTGAATTGTGTTTTATCCAGATATTGGGCTCGTTTTCTGGCGAGAATTGACTGATCGAAGCCAAACCATTTACCATCGTATCGCTGCTGCCTAGGCCATAAGAACTGTCCTGTGCCATCACCTACGTCCTCAACTCTTCGTTCAAATAATTCGTACAGTGCTTCTTCTGAAATAAGTTCGCCAGTGTCATCGTAAAGCTCAACCTGTTTTTCAATCAAATCCTGATAAAGGTCTTTAGGATGATAACGAGTACCTACAACCCATTCTCTGGCATCCGCTCCTTCGATAGATGAAAGTAGCGAGTATTGCGTTCTGACCTTTTCTCTGCCATCTTCAGTATAGGCGTTCTCTTGGACAACAACGTCATCGAGAACAGCAATGTCGCAATGGAGCCCTGTAAGGCTTGTAGTGAGCCCTCCGGTAAAAACAGTAGGGTCTCGAACAGCTTCTGCCTTACGGAGAGGGTGGTCAACAGAGATTTCACTATTCGTCCACTTATCCCTTTTCCCGTCTTCCGGGTGTACCATCTCCGGCCAGTACTTCGTATAGACTGGAGAGGTCAAAATCTGTTTGATAAAGCCAAGCTGCTTTTCTGCCAAGTTTGCAGTCGAAGAGATATACAGAACGCGGATAGTCGGGTTCCTTGTTATCTCCCAAGCTACGCGAAACGCTACAAGAGCAGACTTCATGTGATCCCGAGGAAGCAAGGTCATCTGGTGAGTGTTTGCTCCCGGTCGGGTCCACCATCTGATCAGTTCCTTGTGAACGCCACCGAGTACGCGTTGAGGATGAACGAGCCTGATAAAGGCTTCAAGATCATTCTCTGCTGCGTACCGAACTTGATCTTTAATATCCATTTGCTGTTTAATTACAACGACGTAAGATGTTTTTTTTATTAATACGAGGCATAAAGACCAGATATAGCACTGCCACTTACAGGAGTTACGCGCATAGCGCCTGACTTAGCGTATAGTCCTCTTGAATTTTCTACCACTAATTTAACCCCTTGATTTCTTGATTATGGTAAGGTTCTTGTTGCGATTACGCTTACCTGTGTTCTTGTTCTGGATAGATGTACCTTTGTCAGTCTTCATGCCACGGTTGACACCACGTTCCTTGGTCTTGTCTTCTACGTTCTTTGACTTAGGTACGTTCTTAATTTTCAAAGTTGCGAACCCTTCCTAGCTCTTCTAAAAGCCTTTGCTCTTCCTCAACCTGTTCTTTCAGTTTAGCGTTTACTTCGACTTTAGAGGGCCTGCCACGAGTACTTTCCTTTTCCTTGCCCTTTTCCCTCCACCCTGCATTCAGGAGAATCTTGACTGCTTCAAACTGATTCTTGTGGCCATCGTCTGTAGCAACTGCCTTGACTATATCCATAGCCTTGGACTTTAACCTGAGTTCCAGTTCTCTGCGCCATCTGGCTATGTAAGGTTTGAACCATTCGCACTCACAGAGTGCTTCCCAATGCTTCCATCCAGTTAAATACGTATCAGCGAACTTGATCTCAGTAGGGTCTTCCAAGTCCTGATACAGACGGTATAAGCTTTTATAGCCTTCAGGATGATCTTGGTCAGTGAGTGTATAAGGTATTCCACTCTTGTCGTTTAACGTATATGAACACTCTAAGAACAATCTACGTAAATAAGCTTGTCCTTGTTCATTCCTTAGAGATAGAAGCTCAGGTCGAAACATAACGGTCCTTTAAAATAGAATATAACAAAGAAAGAAATCTATATACCTAATGGTATACTTAAAGATACTACTAGATGAACCAGTAAATGTATTAAACTAAATATATTATACCTAGTGAGGGACTTTAGGTTATACCTTATGCTTTATATATAGTGGGCTTATTTCTACTTGTCAAGAGGTAAAGTAGGGTAAAATGAAAATATTTTTGAAATACGTGAATTTCTTGGAGAAAATTTCAAGGTGTGGTTCATACACGCATAGGGCACCCCCAGCCCCCCTTGTACCCCCTAAGCTCTTACCTACCCCACTAAGTAAGTAATAACTTATTATAAGCCAAGTAAAGCAACAAGTTACTAGTAGTCGAGTAACTAGCAGCTTACTATGAGTTATACTAAATTGGTATTTACTCGACACTAAATGGTGGGTAAGTTGAATTTTACCTGTCCACTAACCTAATCTTGCTTATCATATTGTAATCAGTAGCTTATTTTACACAAAGTAACTCTCGCTTATACTGTTATCCTGCCCTTGATCTACAGGTTAGAGCCTATGGCAAACGCTAGGCGCCTTATACCGTAAGATTCACCCTTATATTAGCAAAAGGAAATATGACCTAAGAAGCCCCTTCAAGCTGTCCTAGGCTATCTGGTAGCCCTGTCCAGACTTGGCCGTTCTAGGGCCATCCTAGGCCCAGCAATCGGTAAGTCTTTAGTCCTAACCCGTAGGTATAGACAGATAATTATGACTGTAATCCTATCATTCTGGAGTATGTGGCACAGTCTGCCATCAGGGAATAGGTCAGTCATCCTTACCTAAGATGTGATTGGACACTGCCCATGGATGGTGTATGTATAAGCCATGAGTTAGGCAATAGCCCTCCGGCGAGCTTGTCCGCTCTAGGACCATATTGACAGGTCCGTTCTCCGCCATACGTGCGAATTGACACTCGCGCTATGTGGCAACAGTACAGGCAGGAAAGCCCTAGCTTTGCTAGGTGCACCCGCTGGCATGGTATAAGCCTACCCTTGATTGCGAGGGTGTAGCGTAACCGTTCATGCCGCGTGAGACTAACTGTCCAAGGCTGTCTAGGGGGTGCGCATGATGGGAATGCGCAGGCAATCGCCATGGGTTCCGGACCCTGAAGCCGGGTTAGCGTATATCAGGCTATGACTTGAGTGAGGCTAACAACAAATCGCAACTAAAGTAGGTACAGATTAGGACTAGGGCTAACTTGGGCGTGACAGCAATCTGAAACAATGTCACGTGGTGATAAACTTTCCCTAAAGGAACCAAGCCACTAGCGAGCGAAACAATCCGTTAACTGAAAAATGTTGCTGCTAATCCTTCTCCCTGTGAATACATAAACAGGACAAGAGGTAAGAGAGACAATAGAAATGTGCCATCATGTTAATTCATGGTGGCTCTTTGTGTTGTCTGAAAGGTGAATAAAATGGCTAAGTCTCACGGTGTAATCGGCATGGCTGCCAGTGGTATTACCACTAGGTCAACGCATACTCATTGGCACGAGGTCAATCCTATCCGCACCCAAGCAAGGGATAAGGATAAGGACTGGCAGGATTACGTCTCATTCCGGCGTGAGAATGAGAAATTCAAGAAGCGGTTAGCTACCGCTATCAAGAATGGCGCACGTATCCTGTACTAACGGAGAAAACAAATGAAAGTCTGCAAGGTTGTGGTTCACTTGCGTTCAAATGACATGAAGCAGACAACCATGAAAAAGATATGGTCAGATCAAGTTGCCGACTATATGCAAGACTGGCAAGAAATGCTTTGGCATATCATGCTGATTGAAAAGAAGGATTGGTGAGTGTAATGCAGTTTCCCCTAGTGTACTATAACTAGGGGTTGCTGGATTATACCAGTAGGTAAATCCAAACTGCGTAATGGTGCGCGGATACTTTACTAGGGGATTATGATGAACACTGTCTTAGTACGATTCTATCAAGAATGCGCCGCCAGCTTTTATCCGGCAATAGAAAATGGGATGCGTCACGGAAGATTGTATGATGCTATCTGCGCGCAAATAACATCAGCAGGATATGCCAGCGAAGCAAGGCACCAAATGGGCCTATCTCAAGCAAAGGAATTATCACAATAATATAAGCGACTAATGCAGTTTCCCCTAGTTTAAGGTAGACTAGGGGTTACTGGATTAGCCTATAGTAGGTAAATCCAAACTGTAACAGGAAAGGACTAACTGAAATGTTTGACTTTGAGAAGAATGAGCGTCTGAACTACCTTGATGATAACGTCATGGAAGATGCTCACAAGAAGATTGTGAAGTACTATTCTTCCAGCACTGGAAGGGAGTTGCTGCACCTGTACCTTGTCGCTTGTATGCACCACGCTGTGAAGAACAATAGCGCGGACAGGTTCAACCGTCTTTGGACTGATCTGCCTGTCAACGCCCCTCATAAGCTGATGGCAGACTGGGCCATGACGTTTACTCCCTTGAAACGTATGAAAGACAAGTCTGGTCAGGAGAAGTGGCTTTCTCGTGATGACAAGGGTGCCAAGACGCCCATGGTATTCAATCTGTCAGGTGAGGCTACACCTTTCTACGCTATGCCCAAGGCTGGTGCTGCCAAGCACGCTGTCTTTGATCCTGAAAAGTCCCTTCAGAAGTGGATTGACAAGGTTGACGGTGCTGAACCTGACGCCATTGACAAGGAGCTAGCAGAAGGTGTTGCCGCTTTGCTGAAGGCAGCCTTGACTAAGCGTGAGCAGATCAAATCTGCACCTGCTAATGAGAACAAGCAGGAGGAGGCTCCTATCATCACGCCTGCTATGACTGGTGGTTCCGATAACGTAACCGAGATCAAGGCAGCGGCCTGATGCAACAAAAGAAGAAACTGTGGCAACTCTTTGAGCAGAGATGGCGCGATAAGTGTGCATCACCATGTGTAGGAAACAGGAGTGTTTGCTCCTGTTGGCAATGGGCTGTTACAAGAGAAATACACTAGCAGTAGCGTCCTGAGCACGACGGTAAAAGGCTCACTCAATTAATGGAGCGCCTAATGTGGGATTACTTGAAAAAACCGTTTAGGCCCGGTATGGTTATTCCATATCAGACAGGATGGGCTTTCACTTTCTTCGACGCAACAGGACAGGACTATACAAACAGAAACGTTACATATCCGTCTGCATTTGAAGCAAAGCAGGCTATGAGAAGTTTTTGCACCATGCAAAACATTGAATCAGCCTAGGAGAAATCAAATGGAAAAGAAATACATCCTTTTCTTGGTCTATTAGAAGCACAGGATAAGGCCCTATCATAATAAACTGCCGGGCATGGCGGAATGGTAGACGCAACAGACTTAAAATCTGTAGGTTAATCCGTGCGGGTTCGAGTCCCGCTGCCCGGACCATTAACTCAAAAGGAAAATGAAAATGGTTAAAAGTAAGGAATACAAAAAATTTCTATATTATGCGATGGAAAATCTCTCAGATGAGATAGAATGGATTCCATGCGGATCAACAGAAAAAGAGGCTCTTAAAGAGTTTTTAGACCAGAATGATAATGAGGACGTAATTTATATGTACAAGCTTTGCGCTGTATATAGACAACCTAAGAATACGCATATCCGAGAAGGGGTATTATAGACAGAAGAGTGCCATGATTAAAGTCCTGTACACTCTGATTGCAATTTCAAGCCACGGACAAACGTATGTAGTCCAGAAAGATTTGACACTACAAGAGTGTGCAGGACATCTTGCTCTTGAGCGTATCGCCCTATCACACGTGCAAGCTGTACATCCTGACGCAGGCGGTGCGCC
>CAZFKS010000008.1:0-47361 GCA_964519725.1 uncultured Gammaproteobacteria bacterium | reverse complement strand
TTTTGTTTTTTCATAAAAAGCTTCATAGTAAAGAAGTATGCCTAGTATACCAAAAATTTTTCAAAAAAACTATTGTTTAAATTCCCAATTCTGCGTACAATTTTGTCATTTTCTCTTCAGCTAACCTTTCTAATTCGACTCGCGCTGTGCCAGGTTGCAGTTTAGCCAATTCTTCAGTTTGTTCACGGACTAAATCTTCTCTCATGGTAATTAATTCAGCCTGATAATTTTTAATTTGAACCTGCAAAGCCAAGGCCCGTTTTTTATCTTCCTCAACTGATTCAGTTGTGCCAACTTCAGGCAATTCTAGTTGAGCGCGCAGTTGTTTAATTGCTGCCAGCACAGCTTGCACATGCAAAATAATATTTTGCATTTGTTTTTGACTACTTTTAACTTCCCGACTCAAAAAATCAGCTCGTTCCATGGCCGCAGCGGCTTTTAGCTCAACATTACCCTGCTCGGTATTTTCTTTACTTTCCCGGCCAAAATCCCGGGCTTCAGGGTGTTTTTTTTCGTGTTCTAAGTTTGACATAGTACTCGCAGTATACCAAAACCCAATCTTTCAGAAAATAAAAAGCCCTTCTGATATAACCAGAAGGGCTTTTTAACTTCCAAATTAGCGAGGAACAAACGCGAGTAAACCAGCGATCCGAGCTTGTTTAATGGCCCGAGCCACTTGGCGTTGGTGACTAGCACAAAGACCACTGCGGCGGCGAGGCGCAATCTTCATGAAAGAAGATACAAAGCGGCGCAAGGTCTGAACTTCTTTATAATCAATACTTTTTTTGTTATTGATGCAGAAGTAGCAACGTTTCTGTTTTTTCTGAGTTTTCTTCACGTTTGACATAGGGTTTAAAATGGAATATCTTCGACTTTAATTTCTTCTTCAATGGCTGGCTGATTACTAATGTTACTTTCGGTTGGTTGGTAGGCTGGTCGTGCCCCGCCGCTTTCACTGCCACGTGGCCCGTCTAGCATGATCATGTTTTCCACAACAATTTCAGTGCGGTACCGTTTTACTCCGGCTTGATCAGTCCAATCTCTAGTTTCGATGCGACCTTCTAAGTAAATCCGGCGGCCTTTGGTTACGTATTGGCCAGCAATATCAGCCAATTTTCCCCATAGAACACAGTTATGAAACTCACTTTTTTCTTGTTTTGTCCCAGCATTATCAGTCCAGCTCCGGTTAGTGGCCACTGATAGTGTGCACACTGATTGGCCGGAATTGGTTGAACGAACTTCTGGGTCTCTAGTTACTCTTCCTAAAATTGAGGCGCGGTTTAAATCCATATAATCATTAGTTAATTCCTATGCCTCGGCTCCGCGGGCCAGAAGCTTATACTTTTCCTAAATCTTTTTCTAACATCTTATCCAATTTTTCTTCGATCTCTTCCATACTAACTGCTTTCTTTGGATCAGCTTCAACTTTTTCAGCAGCCACTGGTTTAGTACTTTCACGACGACCGAAGTCACGACTTTCCCGTGGTGCTTCCTCAGCCACAACACTTGAAAGTGGAGTGATACTGAGTTTAGTCTTATCTACGGTTTGAGTGGCTGGGTCATAGGTGCGGAAAGTCATGCGAAGAACATTATTGATCAGGCGCACGCGGTTTTGTATTTCTTGTACCTTACTCTCTTCAGCGCTGAATTGCAAAATATAGTAGTATCCGTAACGAATATGCTTCATTGGGTATGCTAAACGACTCTTGCCCATGTCATGGACAGTCATTTCTGTTGCACCAAACCGTTCAGCGGTTTCTTTAATTGAATCAATAACCGGCTTAGCTTCCGCTTCGGTCAATGTGCCTGGCAACACCACCAGCATTTCGTAATGTGTCATAGATACCTTAAAAGTAATAGGGGTCAATAAAGCGTCGCTACTATAGCAACCAGGTAGTTTTTTGTCAAGAGTTTTAGGCTACAAAATCACGCTTTCCGTGGATATTGTCTCGGCTTCTCGTTTTGGTTCAATATAGATGTCATAGCCATACTCGTCCTGACCCACACATTCAGCCTTTCCAGCCACAATTTCTTCAAACGGAGCACAGTTTCGACACCCACCCTTAGGGCAATCCAACCGGCCCAGTTGACGGGCCAATTTAATCTGCCTGGCAATCTCCAAAACCCGTTTCTTGGCTTCATCTAGCCCAGGAAGTGGCTTTTCAACCGGTGCATCATCCCGATCTAGGTACCAGTAACTGGCCTTGGTCACCTTACGGTCTTGGCAATAATTCACTAATAGGTGATAAATTGGCAGCTGAAGCGAGTCAGCACTTTCATCCTGTTTACCAGTTTTAAAGTCAATAATATGTACAGAATCAGTCTCAGGCAAGTACTGCAACCAGTCAACCTTACCACACAAAATAATATTGTCTTCTTCTGAAATCCAGAAATGTGGCAGGTCTTCCTTTATCTTTACTGCCAGTTCAGCTACTGGTCCAGGATGGTCTTTAACCCGTTTAATCATTTCTCGACCCCGCTGCTCATACTTATACTCAGTGTCTCGATCAAAAAACCCCCCTTTTTTACCCGCTACTTTAGCCCAGGATTTTTCATACTTATCCATTATTGGCTCTAAAAAGCGGGTTTTCTGCGGAATAACTGACAGAGATTCTAGTACCTCATGCACTGCCTGACCCAAAGCTAAAGCTGGTCCCATTAATTTTACCTTATGTTTAGTGCGCGGATCACGGTACATATGGCGCAAATAATAGGCCCGCGGACAAGCTAAAAAATCACAGATAGAGGTATGTGACACCCAGAGCGCTGAATATTTATCTGGCATACAAACTTTAAAACTGAATATGGTACCTTTGACAAATCGTATCACAAAAGACACGGTCTGACCATGTATCAAACCCAACCTAAGTTCTGCGAACCGGGCACAAAGTTGCGACTTAGTTAGGCCACCTTCCAACTAATAGTTCTAATGTTTTTCCTCTCCTCAAAAATATAATATCAAAGAATCAATAAAACCTTCTTCAATTTTTTATTAAGTTTTCGCCCGTGAATTTTTCGCTGTGTTTAGAAGAAAAAACGAGCAATAATAAAGTCGGACTAATGATTGTCCACATTCCACCCGCTGTAGTTAGGGCAATCAACCACAATCCGAGCCACTGCACCACTTCTCCCAAATAATAAATTTTTCCGACCATGGCCATTCCAAAACCAATTAGCCAAACTACTACTCCAGCGTAAAACAATCCGCTAAGAATTGCATATCCCACAATCGCTTGCATGGCCGGAAGCACCACAATTAAGACTAACAATCCGCGCCCTAAAAAATTTCCGTACTCCTTGGTATATCCAAGCCAATCTTTTTTAAATTCTTTTGGTGGATTTTTTGGTGATCGCAAAACCGCATACGTTTGCCAAATGCCGCTTAAAGTTACCATCCAGCCTACAATCCAAGCTGCCCATGATAAATTATGAAGGGTAAGGTGTGTTACCCAAATACAGATCAGTAACCCAACCCCAAACAGCGGTAAACCAACGCGCTTTTTCCCAAATACCAAACTTACCCCAAACCAAACCGTACAGTACGTCCACATCCACAGTGCACTTTTTAACCAAAACGACCAAAATAAAGCATCTGGCATATTACTTTTTCAATTTCGCTTTCTTTGCTTTTACCCACCAGACTCCATACCCAACCACAAGCGCGGCCCAGTTGGTAAAGAAAATAATTGGGTGTGCCCATGACACCCCGTCCACCCGATAACCCCACAGCGGCCACAAAAATGGCGTTGGAAAAAAGCTTGTCGAGTGAGTTGGAATATCTAACAAAATATGAAGTGGCCAAGCGAGTAGGGGCCAGTATGGTTTTTTTCTCAAGCCCCACGACAAAATAAACACAGCAAAAAATGTTACAAAACTGTGTGTAACATTATATAGTTGATGAACATACACTGGCACAGCATTTGGACTTGGTGTCCCATGCGTCCAATCTAACCCCGAAACTAATCCCAGCACAGTCATGCCAGTAAAAATCCCAAAAGACAGCAAATCTGGCGCCATTCCAATGAAAAACGCGGCCCAAAAATCCCGTTTACTGGCTCGTCCCACCAAGAGTCCACCCCATAATCCATGTGATAAAGTATCCATAGTTGCGAAAGATAATGAATAGGTTTATAGTAGTATATCATTTATTCTTAATTTTCTTTGTATGTACCAAGAATACTTAGACAAACTCAACTGGCGCTACGCAGTGCAAAAATTTGATACCACCAAAAAATTAACTGACGAACAAGTTAATTTTCTAAAAGAGGCCACCCGTCTCTCACCATCATCATTTGGTTTACAGCCCTGGAAAATTTATTTAATTAATAACCCAGCGGTTCGAGCTCAAATCAGTGAAGCGGCTTGGCACCAACCAAAAGTCACCGAAGCATCTCATTTATTTGCGTTCGCTTCACGCGTAAATTTAACTGAAGCTGATGTTAATGAATATTTACAAGATATTGCCACCACTCGCGGCGTTGATTTGGAAAGCCTCGCTGGTTTCAAAGGCATGATTATGGGTGGTGTTACTGGCCGCACTCCAGCCGAACTTGATGCTTGGACTGCTTGCCAAACCTACATCGCGCTTGGTTTCTTGTTATCTGCTTGCGCGGAAAATAATATTGACGCCGGTCCAATGGAAGGTTTTGATGTTGATGCTGTCACCAAAATTATTGGCGCTGACGCTGATGGTTACAAAGTCCGCGCCTTGTGTGCGGTTGGTTACCGTGACACTAGTGACGAGGCCGCCGCTCGCGCCAAAGTCCGCTTTTCAACTGAAAAAGTGTTCAAGGAAATTAATTAATTCAGTCTTTTTCCGCTGGCGCGGTTTACTAATAATAAACTCGCGCTCGATCCTCCGTAACTGGAGGATCTTTTTTTTATAATCAGGAATCACACGCCGCACCTGTTCCCAAAACCGCGCGCTGTGATTTAGTTCAGCCAAATGAGCCAGCTCGTGTACGACCACATAATCAGCCAATTCTTCGGGAATCAAAACTAATTTATAGTGAAAATTTAAATTTCCCTGACTTGAACAACTACCCCACCGCGTCCGCAAATCTTTAATACTAATGTTTCCTACTTTTTTCTCCACCCCAAGAATTGGCGCAAATAATTTAATTTTATCGCGCACTAATTTCCGCGCTCGCGCCTTGGCCGCCAAATAATTAGTTTGCATGTGCGTTTCAGTCATATCTGCATAGTGTATCACCCTTGTACCTTACTCTCAATTGACAAATCAGCCTCTAAAAACTATGATGTGCCCAATATGCCTGTCTACCTTTTTGAACTCGGCCACCAACCACTTTTATCTCAAGCTGAGATTTTAGCGGTTTTAACCAAACAAAATACTAACTTTTCTCACCGTGCTGGCGGCGATTTTTTATTAATTGAAAGCAAAACCGCGCTTAATGCTCCGGCTCTTAGCAAACAACTTGGCGGCACGATCAAAATTCTTGAACAACTTTCAGTTGCTCCAAATTCTGGGGCGCTTGCTGACTATTTAAATGACAAAATTCCAACTGGAAAAATTAATTTTTCCCTCTCTGGCGCCAATTTTGCTTTGCAAATTAAAAAAGACCTTAAAAATCTTGGTCGTTCTGTGCGCTACATTGAACCAAAAAATACAGCCACAATTTTGCACAACAACCTTGTTACTTCTGGTTCAGACTTTAAAATTATTAATCAAAAAGTTTTTGTCACCGTTGGGATTCAAGATTTAGAAGGTTTTTCTGAACGAGATTATGACCGCCCAAAAACTGACAGCAAAAGCGGCATGCTACCACCAAAACTCGCCCGCATCATGATTAACCTAAGTGGCGCTGACGCCGATGATATTTTACTCGATCCATTTTGCGGCTCAGGCACTGTTCTAATGGAAGCGGCTGATCTTGGCTACCAAAACATTGCCGGCACCGATCTTAGTCCCAAGGCTATTCAAGATACAGAAAAAAATCTAACCTGGTTAAAGGAAAATAAAAAAATAAAACCAGTTACCAAATTAAAAGTCGCTGATGTCCAAACAATCAGCCGCGAATTTCCAGCTCAATCAATTTCAGCCATTGTGGCCGAACCATTCATGGGTAAACCCCAAACTGGTCGTGAAACCAAAGCTGATTTAATTAAATCCGCCCGCGAACTGCGCCAGTTATACGAAAACGCTTTTGCTGAATTTCAAAGAATTCTTAAACCAAAAGCCACCGTTATTTTTATTATTCCTGAATTCACCTTTCAAAAAGAAATCATTGCCATTGACTGTCTAGACACCATTAAAAATCTCGGCTTTGTGGCCGTTCCGCTTTTATCTGATCATATTAGTTTAATTTACAAGCGTCCAAGTCAGCATGTGACTCGGCGCATTTGGAAATTCACTCTCCAAAAATAATTACTTTACCCAAAAGCCATCGACCAATTGTCCAATTACATACCCAATTCCTGCCGCACCAGCGGCCAAGGCGAGCATTTCAAGCCCAGACTTCCACCAATTTTGCTTAGAATATTTAGTTGTAAACACCCCAAGCGTGAACAAACCCAGTAAGGTTACCACTATAGATACCCAAACTGCTTTTTCAATTGGTAAAATAATGTACGGCGTAAGTGGAACAAAACCACCAACTATATAGGACCCCAACATTATTCCGCCCTTTTTAATAGCAGATTCATGTGAGTCTGGCACCAAGTTCAATTCTCGGTACGCCATTTCGCGAAGCATTAGCTTAGGCTTTTTGGAAGTTTCTTCCGCCATTTGTTTGGCCATTTCCCGTGACCACCCGTCTTTTGTAAACAAATCAACCATTTCTTCTTTTTCCTCTACCGGAAATTTTTTAATCTGATCTTTTTCCTCCGCAATAATCCGGTCGTCAATGGCTTGTTCTGACTTATTGGAAAGATAAGACCCAACCGCCATTGAAATAGATTCAACCGCAATGATGACTGAACCTGATAGGACTACGAAGAAATGATTATTTGTACTAGTGGCAATCCCAGTGATTGCGCCCAGAGTGGAGACCATTCCGTCTTCCATCCCAAATACTAATTCGCGGATTAGAGCACTACTTAAACCATCTTGGTGGTGTAAATAGTCTTGATGATGTTGTTTACTCATACCTCCCTAGTATAGTCTAAAAGAACAAAGAAATAAAACCCCCTCCGAGAAATTAGAGGGGGTTTCTTAAATATCAAGTCATTACTAAGACTGCAGCAAAAAGCATGATTCCAGTTAAGAGGTAGTAGTAGGCAAAAGAATACGAGGATTGTAAGGACACGCTCCCAGTTGAGTGTTTCATATTTATTTTTTTATTTTGTTTTTGCGCGCAATTAACTTTACATATATCAGTATATCACAAAAAAGTGATTTTGTCAAGCTAATTTGTATAGGTTTTCATATACAAAAATACACTTAAGTAAATTTTAAGTGTATTTTAAATTTGTTTTGTAAAAATTTTTACGCAATGTGGAAATAAACTGTGTCACCGTCAGCCACAACGTAGTCTTTTCCTTCCAAACGCATTTTTCCTTTTTCTTTTACCCCAGTCCAACCATTAAATTCCACAAAATCCTGCCACGTAGTCACCTCAGCTTTAACATAACCTTTCACAAAGTCAGTGTGAATCACACCCGCTGCTTCTGGACCTTTGGCCCCACGCTTCACAGTCCAGGCGCGAGTCTCTGGTTCACCAGAAGTTAAAAAGGTGATTAGATCAAGCAGTTTGTAGCCGGCTTTAATAATTTTATCAAGTCCGCTCTCAGTAATTCCTAAATCTTTCATGTAATCAGCGGCCTCAGTGGGGGACAGGTCAGCTAATTCTGCTTCCATCCGCGCACAAACATAAATGTGGGGGACACCTGGCTCTAAAATAATATCACTATTTGATGCGCCCAGTTCATCAACATTCACCACATACATCATTGGCTTCATGGTAATGAGGTGTAGGTCACGCACCAAGTCTTTTTCTTCATCAGTTAAATCTAAACTTCGGGCTGGCTGACTAGCTTCCAAATGTTTAACCAATCGTTCCATTACTGCGAGTTGTTCAGCCGACTCCTTGGCCGCTGCGCCTTTGGCATTGCGGCGAACTGTATCGAGGCGCTTACTAGCGGTTTCAAGATCAGCCAAAATTAATTCCAAATTAATAATATCCGCATCGTCTTTTGGATCAACCCGGTTTTGCACGTGAATGATATTACTATCATTAAACGCGCGAACAATGTGTGCAATCGCGTCAGTCTCGCGGATATGGGCCAAAAATTTATTTCCCAGCCCCTCACCTTCCGACGCCCCCTTCACAATGCCAGCAATATCAACAAACTCAATCGCAGTTGGGATAATTTTTTGTGATTTTGAAACCGCAGCTAATTTTTCCAACCGTTCATCAGGAACCTGAACAATTCCAACATTTGGTTCAATGGTACAGAACGGATAATTTTGCGCATCAGCTTGTTTACTGCGCGTTAAGGCATTAAAAAGCGTGGATTTTCCCACGTTTGGCAACCCAACAATTCCAATTTTGAGTGACATAGTGGACCTCAGGGGATTCGAACCCCTTACCTCTTCCATGCCATGGAAGCGCTCTACCAAGTGAGCTAGAGGCCCGTAAGTAGCCAAAATTATAGGGTAAATTAATCTTTTCGTCAAGATAAATGTTTATGCACAACTTTAATATTGACACTTTTTTCAAACAGGGGTACGTTATATATAGCTCATTAATCTATCAAGAAGAGACGAAAGCGACATGAGTCCAACTGGACTCGTTGCTGCGGGATTTGGCCCGATGACTCTCTACCAACCTTCTCTTAGGAGAAAGGTGGTAACTCCAACCCCACGCGGGAAAGATATGCCGCTCGTGCCTTGGCCGAGCAGAAAACATCACACATTTTCTTAGGTAATCTTACGCGGGTAAGATTTTTTCGTTTTATAACTTAAAACCAAGAAATCTTACCCGAGCACTGTGTTCGGGTTGAGTTTGGCGGTTTACCGCCGGGAGGATTAGCATGAAGCGGGATTTCGAAGTGAGCCTGGGCCGTGGCACGACCAAGGTACCCGACATCGCACAGCAGATCAGCCGGCTCCCCACGGAAATTCAGGAGCTCGTGGTCTTTCTCGATGAGGCTCAGAGGCGAGCCTACCTCGATGCCACACCTGCCCATCAGGTCGAGCTCTTGAACTTTGCGCGCGAGCGCCGCGTTCAGATGACTCGACGCTGAGTGAACACCCCCTTCTTGAGTACTGTCGGCCTGGAGGCACCGACAGTCACTCTACCTAGTTATGAATTTTCATGGCTGAGTTGAGTGTTTTTCTTGTGTCGCACAACATATCATTTACTTTTCTTTTGACTTAAGGTTAAATGGAAGTGACTGACATATTTTCTTTCATGCGAGGAAGTAAAAGAGATCGCAAGGTTACCGAACTCTTCCGTGCCAGTCATCTTTCTTTACCATTCAAAGTCTTGATTTAGAATTAGCTGGCTCACCCGCTCCTAGACCCTATCATTTTGATTAACCCCGGTTTCTTCAACTATCCGCGAGAGATCAAATCTTGTCTTCTTTATTTGTTCACCGTGAAACACCGTACTAATGTTTCACGGTGAACATCCTCGCCCAAGGAGAAAAATGTATACAATAATTTGCACATTTATTCTCATAAGTATCACCCTAGACAAATTTAGGCCAAACCATTATACTATTGGCATTATTCATTTTTATTTCTCTATGAAAAAAGTCAACGTGACTTTTTGGATCGTGACCGGGCTCATGGCCGCCTTTGTCGGTTTTGGCTCAGTCTATGACATTATTAATAATGAAATGGTTCAAGGCGCCATGTCTGCTCTGGGTTACCCAATGTATTTAGCTCCATTCCTCGGAGTTATGAAACTCCTGGGCGTTGCCGCTGTTTTGTACCAAAAATGGCCAAAGCTCACTGAATGGGCCTACGCTGGGCTTACTCTTGAACTCATTGGCGGTGCTTATTCTCACTTGGCCGCTGGCCAGGGCTTTGGCGCTAGCATCCCAGCCTTGATCGCCTTGGTCTTGGTAGTAGGTAGTTATTGCCTCAACCAAAAGAGAATGAAAGCTTAAACTTAGTAAAATAAAAAATCTCCCGAGTAGGGGGATTTTTTATTTGGTGGACCCATCGAGAATCGGACTCGAGTCTCGGCAATGCGAATGCCGCGTCATACCACTAGACCATGGGCCCCTAAGAGGCGAGTGACCCCACCGCGAATTGCACGTGGATTTAGACGTTAGGAGTGTCTTGTTCTATCTATTTGAACTATGGGGTCTTAATATCGGCTAATTAGAGCAGTTTATATTGTGTCGTACAATATATTTTAATAAGTTAGACCAGTTGTTAAGGGGCAGTCAAATAAATCGCTTATATCCTAGCAACAAAAATCTTTTTTGTCTAAGGTTAACATGTTATACTGACCATCTATGAATTTACTTACTATTCTTGGCGCCGTGGTTATCTTTGGTCTCATGGGTTTGGTTTTTTATTTGTTATCACGTTTAAAATCAGAGGCTAATACTAGCAACCAAACTTCAAACGAAACTATTTTACTTTTGCACCAACAAATTCAGGATCTGAACCGTACCATGGATCAGAAGATGTCTGAATCTTTCCGGCTCATGCGCGACACACAAGAAAGTTTGCACAAAACCATGCGCGATCAATTTGGTCAAAATACGCAAGTCATTCAAAATATTTCTGGCCAAAGCAATAAGATGATTGCGGATATTACTGAGAAATTAACTGGCCTGGAAAAAACTAACCAACAAGTAATTGGTTTTTCTGAGCAACTTTCCAATTTAGAAAAAGTTTTGAAAAATCAAAAACAGCGCGGGAACCTGGGTGAAGCTGGACTTAAATTAGTGTTAGAAAATTTACTGCCACCAGGCTCGTACGAATTTCAATATAAATTTCCTGACGGTGATATTTTAGACGCTGCTATTAAAACACGCGATGGAATTATTTGTGTTGATGCCAAATTTTCACTCGACAATTACGAACGTTTAATTCACGAAGACGACGAAGAAAAAAGACAGGCCCTAGAACAAGCCTTTAAAATTGATTTAAAAAAGCGAATCGATGAAACATCCAAGTACATTAAGCCCAAATACGGCACCTTGGAATTCGCGTTCATGTTTATTCCAGCCGAGGCGATTTATTATGATTTGTTAATTAATGAAGTTGGCGCTGTTAAAGTAAATACGCGCAGTTTGGTTGATTATGCGTTTGTGGAAAAGAAAGTAATTATTGTGTCACCAACGACTTTTGCCGCGTATTTACACACTGTGGTACAAGGTTTGAAGGCACTACGCATTGAAGAAGGCGCCAAAAGCATTCGCAAAAATGTTGAACAATTGCAAAAACATTTGCTTAGTTACGAAGACTACATGCGCAAATTATCCAGCAGTTTAAACACTTCAGTTAACCACTTAAACTCAGCGTACAAAGAGTTTGGTAAGATTGATAAGGACGTGGTCAAGATCGCCGGCGGGGAAGCACAGGTAGAAATTTTGCAAATTGAAGGCCCGGTTTTAGACGATAATGAACGCTAAATTCTTGACAGAAAGCCTTAGGTGCAGTATAGTTCCGCTACTCTCACGTTCATTTTAGTCATTTAAAAATCTATGCCTAATAAAGCTAATGCGCGCAAGGCACTTCGCCAAGCTCGCACCCGCACTGAGCGCAACCTCAAGGTAAAACGCGCTTACAAAGCAGCGGTCAAAGCCACTTTAACCGCGGTTGAAGCCGAAGTTAAAGAAAAGGCCCGTTTGGCCCAAAAAATGCTTGATAAAGCCGCCAAGAAAGGTGTTATCAAGAAGAAAACTGCCTCACGCAAAATCTCACGCTTAGTTAAGAAAGTAACTAGCAAAAAATAAACTGTAAAGTTTAAATAATCCCGACACGTCGGGATTATTTTTTTCTAGTTCCAATTTTTACAGCCAGGCTATCTAGTAAAATTCCCAGGTCACCACGCCCAGTTTTAACATTGCGGTCAAATTCAGCCAGATTAATTAACAAGGTTTTAAGCTCATCATTAGTAAATGTTTTGACCAGGGGAATGCTCTTTTTCACCACAAATGGATGTAAATCTAATTTTTTCGCAATCATATCAGGGGAACTTTCACCATGGACCAGGGCATCAGCAATCATGAGCATAATCCGCACCTGACGGATTAACATTTGAAAAATAAATTGTTCGTCTTCACCCTTGGCATACTGTGCCCGCATCATAGTGAGGGCTGGTGAAATTTTTCCTTGTACCAGTGAGTCAACTAAATTAAAAATATTATCATCGCCTGGTGCAGTCACAAATTGTTCCAAATCACTGACTGTAATTGAGTTGCCCTGACCTTTAAACGCGACCAACTGTTCAGCCAGCAAAATCAGTGGCACCGAGTCAGTGCCTAGGGTTGCGACGGCCGTTGCGCCGACACGCGCTTCAGCTTTTGCCCCACGCGCAGCAATTTCCTGGAGAAAAAACGCGGCCGCATCACCAGCTGATAATAGTGGAAATGTTTCGTGATACTTTTCTTTCTTTAAAATTTCCCAAATTTTATTGGCCGTAGTTTTACCTTTTACCTCATCCACTGTATCCCAAAAAATCGCCACAGTTGAGTCTGGGATTGGTTTGCTTTGTAAAATTTCTAATAATTCAGTCGGTAAAACTGCACTTTTCGGGGCTGACAAAATATTCTTAACCACCACCATTCGTTTTTCAGCCAAAAACGGCGCACTAAATAGCTCCTGACGTAAAGTTCCGGCCGGCGCACCTGCCTCAACTTCTACCACATTATACCCAGCCGGATCTTTTTCCGCCCGAAATTTAGCCACGATTTTATCGCGGTACTGTCGGCTCCGGTAGGTGTCTTCGCCATTAATCACAATAATCATAGTCACCACACTATACCAGACCAAACGCGGTTGGTAAATCAGGGTGCATGTGGTACCATATTCACATACCGAACCATTTTTTATGGAAAAACAGCACACCCAAATTTTAATTTTAGGCGGCGGAATTGGTGGTTACGAAGCTTACCGCTCACTAGCCAAAAAAATTAAACATTTACCACACAATCCCAAGATTACTCTAATTGATCGAAATAATTATTTCACCTTTACCCCAATGCTCCATGAAGCAGCCACTGGCGGGGTTGAGCCGAGTCACTGCGCGATTCCACTGCGTGTATTGGTAGAAGCACCACACCGTTTTGTCCGCGCGACCATTACCAAAATTGACCCAAACACTAATTCCGTGGCCACTTCAGCCGGAATTTTTACCTATGATTATCTAGTGATTGCGCTTGGCAGTGGGGTAAATTATTTCAAAACTCCTGGCGCGGCCGAATTTACTTACAATGTCCGCACCTTACCAGCCGCCATGCGTTTGCAAGAAGATTTAGTTGGGTTACTTGAGGGCAGTCAAAAATTTTTGCGCTTTACGGTTGTTGGTGGTTCTTACACGGGAGTTGAAGTCGCTGGTCAATTAACTCATTTTGCGGAAAGTGATATTCGCCGCTTTTATCCAGAAAAACAAGTAACTATTAATGTTGTACAGGCCACTGACTCGCTTGTCCCAATTTTACCCAGTAAAACGCGGTCCTTTATCCAAAAACGCTTGGAGAAAAAAGGGGTAAAAATATTTTTAAATAGCCGTGTCACTAGTGTTACACAAGATCGTGTGGTCTTAGATAATAAAACCGAAATTCACTCTGACTTAACTATTTGGGCCGCCGGTTTTGAAAACACCGGACTTTGTTATCTGCAACCAAACTTTTGTGACCAAGGTCGTGTACCAGTTAATGAACATTTGCAACACAAAGACTTCCCAAATGTTTATGCGGTCGGCGACATTATGTTAGCACTCGATGAAACTGGTAAACCATACCCCCAACTTGGTGAAGCCGCTCACAAAGAAGGTCAGCATGTAGCCAAACATTTAGCCTCAGTTTTGACCAAAAAATCTCCACCAAAACCATTTCACTTTAAATCAGCTGGAACAATTTTACCACTCGGCAATTGGCAGGCCGTCGCTCAATTTGGTCCAGTCTTTATTTCTGGCCCATTAGCCTGGTGGCTCCGCCGCACAGCCTATGTTTTGTTTCTCCCAGGACTAGCCCGCAAATTCAAAATCATCCTTGACTGGACATTGCATCGTTTCACCCACCGGTATATAATTGACCTCGGTGAATAGGTTTGCCCGGATTCACCCTAAGCTCTGGCTTAGCGATTATTTTTTATTATTTTATTATGTGCCTTTGCGCAAATAAATGTGGTGGTAAGTGTAAACACATGGGTCTCTTTTTACTCAGACTCGCGCTCGCTTCAATCTTCCTTTACACTGGTTACAACAAGCTTGGCCCTGGCCACGCTGGTGCAGTTGGCATGTTTACTAACCTTGGCTTTGGTGCTCCAGAATTCTGGGCCTACTTTGTTGGCCTGGCCGAAGTTGTTGGCGGTTTAATGTTTCTCCTTGGCATTTACGTTTGCTATGCCGCTGCGTGGCTCGCTGTGATCATGGTAGTCGCTCTGCTCACTGTTCACCGCTCTGGTCCATTCATGGGTATGTTTGCTCCAATCGCCATGCTCGGTGGCCTCTTTGCCCTCATGGGAACTGGCGCTGGCAAATGGGCAGTGCTCAAAGAAAAATGTTGTGGTGGTTCTTGCCCTACAGGCAAAGGTGGTGAATGCAGTTGTGGTAATTGCCCAGCTTGCAAAGCCAAAAAAGAAAACAAGTAATTTAGTGAATTTAAAAACCTCCGTAAATTCGGAGGTTTTTTATTTACTTTATTTTGCTTCACCCCAATTATCACCAGTCCCAACATTAACTTCAATTGGGACTTTTAATTTAGCCACGTCTGACATTAAACTTTTAATTTTAGGTACTAATTTAGCAACCAATTTAGTGTCCGCCTCAAACACCAATTCGTCGTGAACCTGCAAAGTCATTTTTACTTCTTCACTGGAAAAATTCTGGTGGAAATAATCAGCAACATCAATCATGGCTTTTTTAATCAGATCAGCCTGGGTACCTTGTACTGGCATATTGACCGCCATGCGTTCACCCGCGGCGCGGAGTTGGTGATTAGGTGATTGAATTTCTGGAATATACCGGCGGCGACCAAATAAAGTTTCCACATATCCTTTATCTTTGGCAAATTCAATTGTCTCATCAATATATTTTTTCACTCCAGAAAATTGCTCAAAATATTTTTGAATAAACTCTTTGGCTTCAAACTGAGTAATCCCTGTGCGCGCAGCCAGACCAAATGCACCCATGCCATACAGCACCCCAAAGTTAATTTCTTTGGCCGAAAAACGCAGCTCTTTAGTCACTTCCTCAAGCGGCACATTATGGATTGCTGCGGCCGTCGCTTTGTGAACATCCTCGCCCTTATTAAAAATTTCAATCAATTTCTGATCATTCGCTATTGACGCAACAATCCGCAGTTCAAACTGTGAATAGTCAGCCACAATTAAAGTTTTTCCCTTTGGTGCAATAAAGGCCTCACGGATTTTTTTCCCAAATTCAGTGCGCGCCGGAATATTTTGCAAGTTTGGATCAGTACTTGATAGCCGACCAGTCGCTGCCACTGCTTGATTAAAGCTACCATGAATACGCCCCGTTTTTTTATTCACCATGGTTGGTAAAACATCCAAATAAGTATTTTGGAGTTTAGTTAACTCACGATAATCTTCAATCAGTTCAATAATCGGGTGCATCCCACGCATTTTTTCTAGCTCAGACGCAGCTGTTGAATAACCAGTTTTACCTTTTTTAATTCCGGGAATTTTTAAGCTTAATTTTTCGTACAAAATATCACGCAATTGAACCGATGATGACACATTAAACTCTTCACCCGCTTCCTTCCAAATTTGTTTAGTGATTGACTCTACTTGCGCGGCCGCTACTTTGGCCAAATCCTGCAAATACTCACTATCAATTTCCAAGCCATTCATTTCCATTTCTGCCAGCACTGACACTAGCCGCATTTCCAGGCTATGAAACAATTCCTCATCTTTATTTTTTTTCAAAGTCGCACAGTAATCATCATACGTTCGTTCAACGACTGACAATGAATAAGCCCGGGAGGCTAACTCTGGGCCAAACAAAGTTTCTTGACCACTAATTGGTGCCTCTTCACCCAGTTCGCGCAGCGCAATACTCGCAATGTCGTGGGCACGGGTACTTGAGTTACTAATGTATGACGCGATCATTAAATCAAACAATCGATTCTTCACTGGAATTTCCACACTCATGAGGCCTTTTACCAATTGCTTCAGGTCATGACCGCGGAGTTCCACATGTTCGTCACTACATAAATCTTTCCACGCTTTTTTATCTGCGGCTGTTAATTTGGCCCACTCCACAAACACTGGCGTGTCACTACTAACCACAAAACCAACAAACTCACCGTTTGGTACCACGGCCCCAACCACCACTTCTTTGGCTGTCCAGTGCGCAACTTTCCGAAAAGCCGTAATTAACTCCGCGCTTTTACCTGGTTCCAAAGTGGTTGTGTTGGCGCTGGTCGCTTTTTTACTTTTTTTAGTACTTGTTTCCGCCACTGCCCCGCCCAGTCGTTTGGCCAGAGCCACAAATTCAAACTTTTGTAGCAGTGGTAATAATTTTGTTTTATCAAATGGCTTAACTTCAACTTTGGCCAACGAAAAATCTAAATCTGGCACAGTGCAATGAATGGTTGCTACTTCATAGCTCATCCGCGCCGAAACCTCACCTGCGATTAATTTATTCAGGATATTAGCACCCAAATTCGTTTCATGTACTTTAATTTTTTCATATAAATCATTTAATGATCCAAACTGTTGGATCAAAGCCGTAGCCGTTTTTTCCCCAATTCCTGGTACGCCCGGAATATTATCAGACGTATCACCGCGGAGCGCTTTGTAGTCCACTACTTGTTTTGGCCCAAACCCATATTTTTCCTGTACTGCGGCCGGATCCATGAGCCCAAACTCAGACAAACCCTTTTTAAACGTGCAAACTTTTACATTCTCTTCCACCAACTGCAGCAAATCCATGTCACCAGACACAATAATCGTTTCTAAATTTTGGTCAGCTTTCACTGCGGTCACAATCGTGCCAATCACATCATCGGCTTCAAACCCAGCTTTTTCAAAAATTTGCACACCAAAAGCCGCCACTAAATCATGAATTAGTGGGATTTGATCATACAATTCTTGGTCAGCCTTCACCCGCTTGGCCTTATACTCTTTAAATAATTCATCCCGAAAAGTTCCACCCGCCATGTCAAAAGTCACGACCGCGTAATCAGGCTTAAAATCAGTCAAAACCTTCAAGAGCGTAGTTGCAAAACCATAGACCGCATTAACCATGAACCCGTCCTTAGTAGTCAGCGGCGGAATCGCATGATAAGCCCGGTGAATGACTGCATTCCCATCAATAATAATTAAGCGTTTTTGTTCCTTACTCATACAGGAACATTGTAACACGCAGCCCTAAAATAAAAAACCACCCTGGCTGGGTGGCATTTTTTACATGCTTTGAATTCTTGCTTGCGCCTCGGCTAAGTCAGCCCGGTTACTTTCTTCAGACAATTTAATCTGCAAATCATTAATTTCTCGAATCTGACTGGCAATTTGAGCTCGCACTTGCTGGTTTTGAACTGAATCAAGTAAATTCATTAAATTTTTCATTTGGCCATCAGCAAATTCGGCGGCTTCTTTTCGGTCGCCCTTGCCTTGAATTGCCGCATTAAGCAGGTCAATGGCATGGTAAGCCACATCGATACCAGCTTCTAAGTCTGAGATTTCTTCAGTTTCTGCTTTTTTACTTTGATCATTCACCTGAATTTCAGAACTCTCAAGTTTTTGTTTAAACTTAAGAGCTTCATTTTCTTGCGGGCCACCAAGTTGATCAATAGACATATTTGTTTAAATTAATCTATACAAATTATAGCATAAAAAACACGTTTTGTCAATCCATCAAAATATTGACTTTTTCGCTCATTTAAGCCATAATGCTTTCACTTTTAATATTTCCTATGTCTCATACCCGTAAAGATCTGCCAAAATCCCAAGTTGAGCTCGAGATCACTGTTCAGCCAGACGAATACCAAAAAGCCATGGTCAAAGCCGCGGAGCGGATTAGTCACCGTGTCAAAGTGGAGGGTTTTCGTCCAGGCAAAGCCCCATATGAGCTGGTCAAACGCCAGGTTGGGGAAATGAATATCATGCAAGAAGCGCTTGAGGAAATTGTGCAAACCAGTTTTTACGAAGCAGTGAAGGCTGAGAATCTAGAAACAATTGGCATGCCAAAAATTGACCTAGATAAAATGGCTCCAGGCAATGAACTGACTTACAAAGCCACCGTTTCTCTCTTACCAAAAATTGAACTCCCTGACCTCAAGAAAATTTCAGTAAAACGCGAAGTCAAAGAAGTCACTGACGCTCAAATTAATGAGGTCATGGACAGTCTCCGTAAATTGCAAGCTAAAGAAGTACTCAAAAACGATATTGCAACTGACGCTGACCTTATGATGATTGATATGGATATGAAGCTGGACCATGTTCCCGTTGACGGTGGTCAAGCCAAAAATTACCGCATTTATTTGTCAGAAGATCATTATATTCCTGGTTTTAATAAAGCGTTGGTTGGTCTTAAAAAAGATGATACCAAAACTTTCCCAATTAATTTTCCAAAAACGCATTACCAAAAACACTTGGCTGGTAAAAAAGTTGATGTCACAGTTAAAGTGCATGATGTTTACGAACGCCAATTCCCAGAGTTAAATGAAGACTTTGCCAAAACTTTGGGCCAAGAAAGTATGGATAAGCTGCGTGAATTACTCCGCACCAACCTAGGCAAAGAAGCTGAACAAAAAGCTGATGAAAAAGCTGAAATTGAAATCTTTGATGCGATTTTGGCCAAAACTAAAATCAAAGATTTACCCGATGTGTTAGTTGATGCGGAACGAAAAAAAATGTACTACGAACTGACCCGCGACCTTGATCGCAGTGGTATTTCGGTAGAAGACTACTTGAAAGACATTAAAAAAACCGAAGAGGAACTTAACAAAGACTTTACTGAGCAAGCTACCAAGCGCGCTGAAGCAGCTTTAATTTCTCGCCAAGTGGCTAAAGAAAATAATATTACTGTTAGCGAAGACGAGATCGACGCGGAAATTAAAATGATGGAAGACGCTTACCGCGATAACACTGAATATTTAGCTAATCTCAAAAAGCCCGAGGTGCGCCGCACCCTTGAAACCATTCTCACTAACAAAAAAGTAGTGAAGTGGCTCAAAGACCAAGTCCTTGGCTAGGGCAAATCAACCCCACCCTTAGTCCACGGGTGACAGCGAATTATTCGCCACAAAGTAAGAGGTACTCCAGCCAGGAGGCCTCTTTTTTTAATCACTTGATATCCATACTCACTACAGCTTGGATAAAACGGACAAAACCCCTGCGGATATTTGGCCTTAAACCAACCATGATCAGGCGAAATTGTTTTTTGGTAGAGTCGAATTAGCCAAAGGACAGGCACGCGCGGTAAGTGAGTAAGTTTTACCTTACTCATATAAAAGTCCAAAACGTTTCAAAATAAACAACACATCTTTTTCCAAACCTTGATACTCCGCATTTTTTGCTTCAGGTTTTACCATAAACGCTAGGAGCACCCCGCCCTTGATTTTCTTTTGTTGTAATAATAATCGCACCACTTCCCGGGTCTGGCGCTTTAGGCGGTTACGGACCACAGCCCGCTTATCAACTTTTTTACTGACCAAAAATCCAATTTTAAGGTCAGTTACTAAAAATTTCCGGCGTGGGTACTTAGCCGGATCAATGGTCCAACACTTGGCAGTTAAAAATTTAGCACCAGCAAACCGACCTTCAGCAAATAGAAGTTCATAGTCTTTCATCCGGGTGAGGCGGTTGTTAGTTGGAAGCATATAATAGAAAAGACCCTGGTCGGGCCTTTTATATTTTTTAGCGAGTCTTGCGAGTGCGCTTACCTTTCAGTTCATCACTGACAGTGAGCTTTTTGCGGCCCTTAGCGCGGCGGCGGGCTAGAACAGTCCGGCCGTTTTTAGTTTCCATCCGCTTCCGAAACCCATGCGCTTTTGCGCGCTTACGCTTCTTTGGCTGATATGTACGTTTAGTTGCCATAAGTAATAAAGAATAAACACAGTATACCTGAATTTTTCGAAATTGTCAAACCAAAGAAAAATTTTGGCTAACTTTAGGACTTATCCACACTATCCACAGTTTATACACATGTTACCCACTTTTGCTCTAAATTAAGCGATTTTTCGTGTGGAAAAACTATGCTACAATGCTAGCACCTAAGCCTTTATCCACTTAAATAGTCCTTTGCGTTATGACCAATCATGAGATCTGGCAAGCAGTTTTAGCCGAGCTCGAACTGAAAATTACGACCCCAAACTTCAATACTTGGCTGAAAAATACCGGTCTCCTTCGCTATGAAAACAGCGAAGCGATTGTTTGTATCCCAAGCGCTTTTCATAAGGGCTATATTGAAAAAAAATACCACTCTGACATTGTTAAGGCCGTTGAGAGAATTACTGGTAAGCCAATTAAAAAAGTAGAGTACGTAGTAGAAAATATCAAAAATGTAGCCGAACAAGAGTGTGTTATCCCAAGCACCCCGCCAATTACCACTATTGCTCATAATTTTGGCAACCAACCAAGCACTCAGTACACCAAACAGGCCGCGGCCCAACAATTTGGGCTTAATCCTAAGTACACTTTTTCTACTTTTGTCGTTGGTAAAGGTAATGAACTGGCCCACGCTGCAGCCGAGGCGGTGGCGGCTCGCCCTGGCGAAGCCTATAATCCACTTTTCATTTACGGTGGTGTCGGACTTGGTAAAACTCACTTACTTCAGGCCATTGGTCATTCTATGCTTGAAGCTAACCCGGCGGTAAAAATTTTATACGTTAGCTCAGAAAAATTCACTAACGAGTTTGTGGCCGCAGTAAAAGAAGGACGCGCTCGGGAATTTAAAGACCGTTACCGCAATGTTGACCTACTTTTAATTGATGACATCCAGTTTATTGGTGGTAAAGAAGGAACTCAAGAAGAGTTTTTTCACACTTTTAATGAGTTGCACCAACAAGGTAAGCAGGTTGTCCTTTCTAGTGACCGCCCACCTAAACAAATCCCGGCTCTCGAAGACCGTCTCCGTAGCCGCTTTGAATGGGGCATGATTGCTGATATTTCTACCCCTGACCTTGAAACACGCGTTGCCATTCTCCAAACCAAAGCCCAGGAAAAAAATTTTCCAATTGAACTCCCAATGCTTCAACTCATTGCCACATCAGTACCAAATAATATTCGCGAACTCGAGGGTGCACTTAATAAAGTAATTGCGATTCACCAACTTAAAAACCTTTCAGTTACTGAAGCTTCAATTAAGTCTACACTTGAATCTTACGCTGAGCAAAACATGCGTAAAACTTTAACCCCAAAAGAGTTAATCCATGAAGTCTCAAGCTTTTACGATATCAAAGTCGATGACATGGTCGGCAAGAGTCGGGAAAAACGTGTGGCCTTCCCTCGCCAAGTAATTATGTACCTACTCCGCGAAGAGTTAAAGCTTTCTTATCCCGCTATTGGTGAAGAGCTCGGGGGCCGAGACCACACCACCGCCATGCACGCCCACACCAAGATTGGAGCTGAGGTTGAAGAAAACCTAAAGTTAAAACAAGAACTAGATTCCATTAAACAAAAGCTTTACGCCAACCGAATGGGCTAAATTTAGCCAAAATGTGGATAAAACAGTGCATAAGTGCCTAAAAAGTGTGCATAAGTGCCTGAATAACCTCTGAATTAACCTGTTTATAATTTCAGACTATCCACAGCTTTTTCCAAAAACCAAAATTGTACACATTTCATGCACTTTTCCATCCAGGCTTAGTACACAGCTCAAAGCGAGTAAAAAATGCTTTACCTAGCCTTAAAAACCACTTTTCCACTCTATCCCCACCCCTTATTACTATTACTGTATAAATATATATAAATATTAATACAATAAGACCAAATAATCCCCATATGAAATTCACCTGTACCAAAGAAAACCTAAAACAAGCTCTTGATGCGGTTAGTCCATTAGCAGGGAAACACGCACACTTACCTATTCTAGCTAATATCTTAATTCAAGCCACAGAAGCTAATGTACAAATAATTGCTACCAACTTAGAGGTAGCCGTTAAGACTATGGTACGAGCTAAGGTAGAAGTTCCTGGTTCATTTACTGTCCCCGCTAAAATGCTCACTGACTTTGTTCACCTCTTGGAAAAAGAAACGGTTGAAATTGAATTAGATGGTACTGAGTTAGTTTTAAACTCAGATGGTACCCACACTAAAATCAAAGGCCTGCCAGCCGATGAGTATCCGGTGTTACCAGAAGTAGAGGAAAAATATGGTTACACCGTTGAAGCTGGTGCTTTCCGTTCTGGTTTGCAGCGTACAGTGGTAGCAGTTTCCAAAAATGAAATTAGACCAGAGCTGTCTGGTGTTTATTTCCGTTTTGGGACTGAGCGGTACGATGGCCTCTTAATGGCCGCCACTGATTCTTACCGCTTAGCTGAAGCGCGTGTGCCACTATTACAGGCCGGGGAAAAAGATATTACCTGTATTGTTCCCGCTCGAGTTGTTTATGAAACTGTTCGCCTGTTAGCCGCTTCACCAGAGGGTGAAAAACAGGTGCGTCTATTTATTAGTGAAAACCAAATCGCCTTGCGCTACGGAATGTTTGAAATGACGGCGCGCCTGATTCAGGCCCGCTATCCAGACTATGCGCAAATCATCCCGGCCACTTTTAAAACCACGGCTTTATTCTCGGTGGATCATTTGGTAACCAAAATTAAAGCGGCTAGTTTGTTTGCAGCCACTGGCGTGAACTCAGTTTCCTTTGATCTTAATGCCTCAGAAAAAAATATTGGTGTTTCATCTGCTAGTAGTCAAGCTGGTGAACATTCTTCGGAATTAGACGCGGATATTACGGGTGAAGAAAATTCGATTTTGCTTAACTACCGCTATGTGCTGGATGGTCTCCAACAAATTGGTGCTGACCAGGCTGAGTTTTGTGTAAATAATGGTGATGCTGCCTGCTTGTTTAGACCAGGCAATAAACAAGATTACTTGTACATTGTCATGCCGATCCGCCAGTAGGCAGAGTCCAGAAATTGGTAATAAAAAAAGAACCCGGTTAAGGGTTCTTTTTAATTTGCTTAAAGCACTTCCATGGTAATGCGCTGCGCACCAAACTTAATGGCTGAAGCTTTAGTGCTTTTCCAAAAGTCAATGCGAGACTTACCATTATACTTTGAGTTCATACGGTCACGAACCACAAAGATTTTATCACCGTAAAGGTCTGGGAAGCGTACTTCAGTACCAAGAGGTAAGAAGTTGGCGGCAATTGTATCCTCAATACCGGTGCGTTCAAAATAATCACAAAGATTAAATTTCCACATGGCTGGGATACAAGGAGTCGCGTCGGTTTGAGCGGCTTCACTAGAATATGAAGTAGCCACTACAACCATAGAGCGCTTAGCTACGCGAACTGGTTTTTCAGTTTGAGTGTCAGGAGCGTTAATGGCTGATTCAGCCGCCTTAACTACACTTGGGTTAACTAAGGAGTTAACGAGTGAGATCGTAACAACCAAGGCAAGGGCAGAATTAGCAAGTTTTTGGGCAATGGTCTGTTTTTGGGACAAGGCCATACAGGGGGGGTAAAATAAAAAAGATACCGTTATAAGCGATATCCTGTCTCTTTTAGACGCCCCACTATACCATAAAAACGCCTTTTTGTCAATAGGGCCAGGATGTGATACAATTAGAAAAATGACGAAAAATAGCCAAATTTTGGCTTATTTTAGCTAAAAAATCACTATGCCCACCCTCCGGATGAGCTACGGAAAAATCAAGGAAAAAGCCACTGAATATACGACCAGGGCCAAGAAAGGGCAGCTTTCGCCTAAACACTGGAATTGGCCTAAAATTAAGCACTATGGGAAATACGCTCTCCTGGGCGGGGCCGCTATTAGCATTGTTTTTATTGCCTGGGTGGGTAAAGATTTGCCTGACCCTGACCGCCTGAATGAGCGGGTCTTTGAGGAGAGCACTAAAATCTATGACCGGAGTGAGGAACATCTTCTCTACGAGATCTACGCTGACAAAAAACGAACCATTGTTGAGCTGGATAAAATTCCTAAGTATTTAGTCGAGGGGGTAATTGCCACGGAAGACACCAAGTTTTACGAACATCATGGAATTCGGCCTCTGAGTATAGCGCGGTCATTTGTGAATGGTTTCCTGGGTCGCGGACGGATTGGCGGGGGTGCTTCAACTTTGACCCAACAGCTGATCAAAAATGCAATTCTGACTGATGAGCGGCGTGGACCAGTACGTAAGGCCAAAGAAATTATTTTGGCGGTTTGGATGGAACAAAAGTATACGAAGGACGAGATTCTCAAAATTTATTTTAATGAAATTCCGTATGGCTCAACTAACTATGGAGTTGAGTCAGCGGCGCAAAGTTATTTTGGTAAACATGTTCAAGATTTAAGTTTGGCTGAGGCTGCGACTTTGGCTGGCTTACCACAACAACCCTCAGTATTTTTAAGTAACCTCGACGCGCTCAAGACCCGCCGCAATTTTGTGCTTCAACGCATGGTTGATGAAGGCTACTTGGGAAAAGAAGAAGCTGAGAAGGCTAAAGCTGAAGAATTAAAGATTCAAAAAACTGTGGCCCGCATGCAAGCACCACACTTTGTGCAGTATGTGCAAGAGCAATTGATTGCAGAATATGGTGAAAATACGGTTGAGCGGGGTGGTTTGCGTGTGATAACGACACTTGATTGGGACAAACAACAAAAAGCCGAGAAAGCGATTGAGGTTAAAGGCGAGTCGCTTCTAAAAGATGGTGGTGCAAACAACGCAGCGCTTTTGGCACTTGATCCAAAGAGTTCGCAAGTACTAGCCATGGTGGGATCAAAAGATTTTTATAATAAAGACATTGGGGGTGAATTTAACGTGACTACCAAAGCGCGCCGCCAACCGGGCTCATCAATTAAACCAATTATTTACGCAGCCGCCTTTGCCAAAGGGTACACCCCAAACACAGTTTTGTATGATGTCGTCACACCATTTGGGACTTCAGCTAATCCATACACGCCAAAGAACTATGATTTAAGTGAGCGTGGTCCAGTCACCATGCGCATGGCTCTGCAAGGCTCCTTAAACATTCCAGCCGTTAAAACTTTGTACTTAGTGGGATTTGACCAAGCCAAAGATTTTGCGCGTAAACTGGGCTATACCACGTTTGATAATCAGGACCTGGGTTTATCCTTGGTTCTTGGTGGCGGTGGGGTGAAAATGTTAGAGCATGTGAATGCGTACGCTGTGTTTGCAAATAATGGCCAAAAACACCAACCAGTTAGTGTGCTTAAGGTGACTGATCCAAAAGGGAAAGTGCTCAAAGAGTGGAAAGAAGAGGCAGGCGAAAAAGTTTTAGACCCAGAATTAACCGCCACTGTCTCAAATGTTTTGAGTGATGATGGTGCGCGCGCCTATGTATTTGGCGCTGGCAGTGCCCTGTCGCTACCAGGCCGGCCAGTAGCGGCTAAGTCTGGTACAACTAATAATTATGTTGATGCCTGGGTGGTTGGTTACACACCAAGTTTGGTGGCTGGGGTTTGGGCTGGGAATAGTGATAATAAACCAATGCGTCAGGGTTATGGTGGTAGCCGAGTGGCTGGGGAAATTTGGAATTATTTCATGCGTGAGTCTTTGAAAGGCACACCAGTTGAACGCTTTCCAGAACCACCAGCGATTAAAACTAATAAACCAGTGTTAAACGGTGGCGCCCAAGGTGCGGTGACGGCTATGGTCAATAAATATACCAATCGCTTGGCCACTTCTTCCACGCCAGCTGATTACATTGTGACCCGCACTTATTTATTACCGCATGATATTTTGTACTACGTAAATAAAGATGATCCTCAGGGTGATGTGCCGAGCAATCCAGCGGCTGACCCAATGTTTAATGTTTGGGAAGGAGCGGTACAGAGTTGGATTAATCGCAAAAAAGAAAAAGACCCAAACTGGGATGTGAGTTTTTCTGAACCACCAACTGAATATGATGACGAAACTTCACTGGAATCAATTCCAGTAATTGACATCGTAAGTCCAGGTGCAAATGAACGGGTTGGTAGTCGCACGTTGGATCTACGAGTTAATGCCCACTCTACCCGCGGTGTGGTCAAAGTGGTGTACCGAATTGATGGCCGAATCGTAGGAACTAGTCTCAACGCACCATTCAATGTGCAGTATGAAGCTGAGACTGAGGCGCCAGGTGAACACACCCTGCAAGTAACAGCCGAAGATGATGCAGGTAACCAAGGCGAACAAACGCAAACGTTTGTGTTAGATGTGGCCGCTGAACAGCCAGGAGTATCTTTCCAGCGCTTACCAAGTAGTGTTAGCCGCGAACAATTTCCATTTAGTGTAAATTTACGTCCACACCAACTGGATCAATTGCGGAAAGTTACAGTCACGGCTCAACTAAGGGGTAGTTCGATTGTCCTTTTTGAAACCACTAATGTTACCAATCTATTTGATAATTCCTTGGTGTTTGTATGGAAGAATCCACCGAATGAGAGTGGAATTTGGACTGTACGTGCGACAGTGGAATTACAAAATGGATCTAGTCGGGTAAGCGATACGGCTAGCGTGGAAATAAAATAAACCCCACGCGGGGTTTAAGCGAGGTACGGGTGGGAATCGAACCCACGCATGGAGGTTTTGCAGACCTCCGCCTTTCCACTTGGCAACCGTACCATTCCTCGCATCTTAGCATAGTCTGGCACTAAATTCAAGTTGCCTATGAAACCAAAATCAATTCTCCTAGAAATAACCTGGCGCTTAGCTCGCGCCTTGGTGTATTTGAAACGAGGATTGGTTTTTGTGTTTGGTCTGTTTGGTCAAGCTTGGGGCGCAGGTTATAAATTGTATAAAAAGACTTTGGGTTTTGCCATCTATAAAGCAGTATTTTACGCTCGCCGCCGTCTGTTTCAAGATACCCATTATCATCCCCAAACTCGTTGGTATTGGTTAGGGGAGCGCTGGGCCCTGCAATTAATTGCGATTTTTGCTGGGCTTTTTTTAATTTGGCCGCAGACCAAAGCTTACCGGCAACCCGTTGGTGAAGTTCCTGGGCGTAAGACACTATTGTATTCATTAATTGGTTCTGGTGAACAAGACTTTACTTTGGAGGATATCCAGGGTAACTCAGATTTAATTGCCGTTGAAACTAATAATCAAACCGCGGCTGAAACCACTGAAATTCAAGACTGGGCCGGAACCACAATTAGTGGAGCGATTGTTAAACCCTACCTAGTTTCAACCCAATTAAGTGGCTCGGTCACTAGTGGTTCAATTAATCGTTTACAAATTATTGAGCACCAAATTAAAAATGGTGAAACACTCAGTCAAATCGCTAGTCAGTATAGTTTGAAGGTTGAAACTATTTTGTGGGCTAATAATTTAACCACTCGCTCGTTACTCCGTCCGGGTAATACTCTAAAAATTCCACCAGCTGACGGTGCGATTCACACTGTTAAGAAAGGCGAAACCCTGGGTCAGATTGCTAAACTGTACGGGGTAACCACTGACCAGATTACTGACTATAATAAAATTGATGCTCGCACTTTATCAATCGGAAAAGAGCTTTTGATTCCTGGTGCCACCAAAGTTCCAAGTACGATTGCGGTTAAACCAACTCAAACCACAAAACCAGTTAATAACCAACAAACCACTGGTCCGGTTAATATTCCAGCGCCGTCAGCCGCAGTTGGAACCTACATTTGGCCAACTGGTGCTAAGATTATCACCCAGTACTATGGTTTACGTCACACCGGGGTGGATATTGCTGGTCCGATTGGTTTACCAAACTACGCGGCGCGTGATGGTGTGGTGATTAAGTCGCAGTGTGGCTATAACGGTGGTTATGGTTGTTACATTATTCTTGACCATGGTGGTGGCATTACCACGCTATATGGTCACAACTCTAAATTATTAGTATCAGTTGGTGAACAAGTATCACAAGGCCAAGTAATTGGTTTACTGGGTAGTACTGGTCGTTCAACTGGGCCTCACCTTCACTTTGAAGTTCGGATTAACGGTCGCCACACTAATCCGCTCCAATACATTCGTCGTTAAACTACACCGCGGTATTGTAACGCTTCAGCCACGTGTGAAAGTGTAATCAGTTCTAGCCCTGCTAAATCAGCAATCGTGCGCGCCACTCTAAGAACGCGATAATAACCCCGAGCTGAAAGCTGTAATTTGTTAGTTGCTTGTCTAAGTAAAGCCTGACTCTCCTGGTCCAGGGCACAAAATTTTTTAATTTCTCGGCTTTGTAGCTCGCTATTTGTTTGTTTGCTAGTCCCAATGAATCTTTTCGCTTGAATCTCTCTGGCCTTTAAAACCCGATCCAAAATAGTCGCTGAGTTTTCTGGTTCATAATCTGTGGTGAGTTTATCAATATTCACTCGCGGCACCATAATGTGCAAATCAATTCGATCAAGGAGCGGACCGCTGATTCTTTTTTGATACTGAAAAACGCGCAAAGCCGGACAAGAACAAGTTTTCTCCGTGTCACCCAAAAATCCACATGGGCAAGGATTTTGACTAGCCACTAACATAAATTGCGCTGGGAAAGTAACTGAACCTAAAGCGCGGGATACAGTCACAGTTCGATCCTCGAGTGGTTGACGTAGACCCTCAAGTGCGTAACGGGGAAACTCTGGTAATTCATCCAAATATAAAACTCCGCGGTGGGCCAGTGATACTTCACCAGGTCTAGGATTTTTACCACCACCAACTAGTGAGGCCGCACTCGCACTGTGGTGTGGGGCCCGAAATGGTCTTTCAGTCACTACTGCTTGTTTAGGAGTTAATAAACCAGAGGTTGAATAAATTCGAGTTACTTCAATACTCTCAGCCTGACTTAGCGGTGGTAAAATACTAGGTACAGCGCGCGCTAACATGGTTTTACCAGCGCCAGGCGTACCAGTTAATAAAATATTATGGCCACCGGCCGCGGCAATTTCTAAAGCCCGCTTAGCGGTTTCTTGGCCTTTGATGTGTGCAAAATCAACATCAAAATGACGAACCATTTTCTCAATTGTTTGAGGCATAGGCACAAATGGCTCAAGCCGACGCTTACCCAAAACATGAGCAATTAAATCAATTAAATTTTTGACTGGATACAAGGTTATTCCTGGAACCAAACCAGCTTCTGTACAGCTGTCAGGCGGAATAAAAATTTTTTTAATGTTTGATTCAGCTGCGTATAGGACCATGGGTAAAATTCCAGGCACGGCGCGCACTGATCCATCTAGTGCTAATTCGCCAATGATCAAAGCATTATCTAATTCCCCAGTAATTACTTCGTAGTGTGCTAAATACATGCCAATGGCCATGGGTAAATCATAACCAGTTCCTTCTTTGCGTAAATCAGCCGGCGCTAAATTAATTGTTATCCCTTTGCCAAACGGCCAATCGGATAAAGTATTTTTCCACGCAATCCGAATTCGCTCTTTGGCCTCTTGAATAGCCGCATCCCCAAGACCAACTACCTGGAAACCAGGCCAACTTTTACTAATATCAATTTCAATCGTCACTGGTTTGGCTTCAATGCCAACCAGAACAGCAGAGTTAATTTTTATGAGCATAATAAAAAACCACGTGTCTGTGGTTTTTTCCTTACTTTTATATTACTAAATTTAGTCTGCTTTGTCAACGTGAATTAAATTTGGCTTAACAACAAACAATAATCCCATAATGATCATGACATCAGCCAAATTAATTACTGAGTACAAAAGGCGTAAGTAGTCAACCGTGATTTCATACACAAATCGATCATAGTAGTTCGATAGAGCGCCGGCAATAACTAAAATATAACCAAACAGTTCAAGGGGTAAACTTTTAGGGTGGTTTAATTTTTTATAAAGTTGCCAACCTAAAAAGAATAATAAAATGGGTGTACCAACGACCAGTAACCAATTTGGTAGTGGTAAACCAAAGGCCACGCCAGGATTTTTGAATAGCTCAATTCCAATCCACGGTTTAATGAGGTAGATGGAAAAATTGGGGTGAGTGATGACTGCCCGTTTTAGAGCCTGGTCAAACGCAACTAAACAAAAACTAGCCAACCAGAAATAAGTTAGCCAGATTTTGGTCGTGGTCATATTAGACCTCGTCAAGCAAAGTTTTCTTGCAAGAAACGCAAGAACTAGAAGTTGGACGAGCTAAGAGACGGTTTTCACCAATTGGTTTGTCGCAGTATTTGCAAATACCGTACGTACCTTCATCGAGCCGCTTGAGGGCTGACTTAATATCACGGAGGGTACGTTCCAAAGCCATTTCGACTGGCTTGTTAGACAAAAAATCAGTGACTTCCTGGGCATTGTCTTCTAGGTTGTCCCCGTATTCTGGAAAAGCACCAGAAGTCTCTGGGTTATTGGTTAATTCACCAGTAATTTTGGTTTTTTCAGTTTCGAGGATCTCTCTAATTTTTTTGAGGAAATCAGCGCTAAAAGGGGATTTTTTGGCCATACAGATATCATTAAGAGCAAGCAAACTCAGTATAAGGTAAAGTGGATAACCTGACAAGGGTAGTTAAAGAATTAAAAAAGGCAACCGTTTGCCCATAGAATTATATGGCAGTGGTTGCCTTATAGATCCTAGGGCGACGATCATCAATTGCTTGACTATCATCAGCGTCCGTACAGGACCTATTTTAATGCTCCTCTCATACCAGTCCAGGAGGTAGTGACCTCGGCCGCCTCTAGGGAAACTAGATGACAGGCCTTAATGAGGTGTGCCAAAACTCAGCTGCTGCTATTTTTGCTTTTTGTTTTTGTTTCCAAAACAATAGTAGCTGAGCAAGCGGACAGTATGGGGAGAGCGCATCTGCCTTTAATCAACACCAGACCGGCGGATTGAGGGCGATTGCGCAGTGATCAAATGAGCATTTACATAAATAAGTATACCATAGTCTATACAATTTGTCAAGGGTAGAAGCGAATTTAGAATAATTTTGGCTAATATTAGCCAAAATAAATTTTAAAAGAGTACATTTGGTGTTCAAAATGAGGTTGAACTGAGTGATCTGGGTGGATAAGTTATCCCCAAAATGGGGGAGTTTTCCCCACAGTTATCCACAGTGTGCACGATATTATATACAAATTAAGGCGGCTAAATGTGGACTAGTCTGTGAATAGGCTGTGAATTCCTAAATTTGTTTAGATTCGGTATAGTATTTGTAGGGCACAATTTAATTTTAAGGAGGGAATATGAAAGCGTATTCTTGGTTTTTAACCAACCTAGCGCTATTTTTAGTATTTTTTAGTGCGTCTGTTGGGTTTTTGTATACAGGAGTATATTCAGAGGAAACAGCCTACCCAAATAGCGGCGCAGTATTAATTAGTGAGGTACGACCGTCTGGTGGTTCAGGTAAGTCAAATGATGAATATGTTGAGTTATATAACCCAAGCACTGGACCAAAGATAATCGGGGGGTATAGTTTATTTAAACAAACTAAAAGTGCGAGCAGCACTGATCGCCAGGTGTTATTTGTTTTTCCAGCTGGAACAGTGATGCCTGGACATGCCCATGTACTAGTCGCGCACAGTGATTATTTGGGTGAGACGCCAGATTTTCGTTACACAGGGCAGGCTTTGTCTGATGATAATACGGTTTTACTAATCAATGATTTAGGTGAAATCATTGATTTGGTTGGTTATGGTTTGGCTAAGAATGTTGAAACTGGGGCGGCTGATGCACCAACTACTCAGCTCTTAAGTTTAGAGCGTCGGCCAGGTGGAAGTCTGGGGAACCGGCAGGATACAAACAATAATCACGAGGACTTTTTTCGGGTGCAGTCTAATCCGCAAAACTTAAGTAGCGAGGCTGTGCCGGCCGTGTTTGTGCCTGAACCAGCTCCGACCACGACCCCAGTAATAATTGAAATTATTTTCCCCACCACTACAGTGAGTAGTAGCTCGTCCACGGCTAATACCTCTACGACAACGCCAACCCTAGTCCCGACTTCAACGCCAGTGACTGTACCAACCACAACGGCGGTGGTTACACCAACCACAACGACCTCAGCAATATCAAGTCCAGTTATAACCACGGTGACACCGACTGTAACCACTACGACACCAACGACCACGGTGGTAAATCCGGTGTATACAATTGGAAGTGTGCTGATTAATGAACTTTACCCAATTCCAGAATCTGGACAAAACGAGTTTGTGGAATTATTTAACCCAACGGCATTAGGAATTGATTTAGCGGGTTGGTTTTTAACTGAAGGCAGTAATGCTAAAACCACTTTGTCTGGAATATTAAATAGTAATAATTATTTAGTAGTGGAAAAACCAAAAGGGAGTTTGAATAATACGGGGGACACTGTGAAATTGATGGCGCCAAATAATGTGGTGATTGATCAGGTTACTTATGGTGAATGGACAGATGGTGGTGCTGAACACGCACCACTACCCGAAGCCGGAATGTCACTGGGCCGGATTCAGGGTGATACTGATCACGACGCTGTGGACTTTGGGATTTCTACCACTGTGACCAAGGGAGAGAAAAATGTGTATACGCCGATTGAAACTGAAGACACGGCCGAGGCTGAAGAAGCGCCTATCATTACCATTAGTACTGAAAAAACTACGAGCACCAGTACAAAGTTAGTCAAACCTGGACCAATTTACCCGCGGGTGGTATATCAAGCTAAAGGGAAGGTTGGTGAAGATTTGGTTTTTGATGCTACACCAACCACTGGTGGACAGGGTTTAAGATTATATGTTTGGGAAATGGATGATGGGGTAATTCTGCAGGGCGAAAAAATTACGCACCAGTTTGGTGAAGCGGGTAATTATTCGGTGGGGCTGAGTGTTTTTGATGAAACTGGAATAGAAAAACATAAAACTATTAAAGTGGTGATTGGTGAGGTGGCTGAAGTGGGTGAAGAAAAAATTAAGACTGTGGTGCCTTCAGTTAAGACAGGTAAAAAGACAGCTGGGGCAGCTTATGTGGCCTTGACTGAATTAAAAACGGTTAAAACTAATACTGCAGTTCGCACCAGGGGTGTGCTGGCAGGTGTGTTTACTACCAAAACTAATCCAGAGTTTTATTTAATTGCTGAATCTGGGGCTGGCGGGGCCGCTGGTGGAATAGTGGTGAAAACAAAAAGTAGTAACTTAGATGCGCGGTTGGGGGACACCGTGGAATTAACGGGTAAATATGTGGTGAATAACTCGGGAAATTATTTACAATTTGCGGCGACTGACCAATTGAGTTTAGTGAGTAGCGGTGAGGTAATTACGCCCGTTAGCAGTACGATTAAAGAAGCCAAAGAACTGTCTGGAGGATATGTAAAAATTTCTGGCGAAGTGATTGAAAAGAAAAGTGGTTATTTGTATGTGGGTGATCAGACCGGCGAAATTAAAGTCGCGATTACTACAAATGATAAAAAAGCTGGTGACGCGGTAATTGTGAGTGGTTTTATTGTTAAAACTAAAGACGGAAATGAACTGCGATTAATAAGTAATGATGATATTCAAATGCAATTAGTGCCAGTAAAACCTGAAGTTAAAACAGCCCCAGCCGAGCCGAAACAAATTAATGGCGTGATTGTTTTGGTTATTGTAGTAATTGGTGGAATTATGTATGCACTAAAAAAATTTTTGACTCATAAAAAGCTGCTTACACTCAAGACAGAGAGAGAATAGTTTGGTATACTTGAGCCAAGTATGACCGAAAATTTGTTTTTGAGTATCAGTGTTTTATTTGGCATTACGATTAGTATTGCTTTTATCATGCGTTTGTTAAAACAACCGCTGGTAGTGGCGTATATTACGGCTGGTCTAATTGCTGGCCCGTTATTTTTGCAGAAATTAGGAACGAGTGGGCATTCATTTGAATCTTTTTCGCAGTTTGGAATTGTCCTACTCTTATTTATTGTAGGACTGAGTTTGAATTTTGAGTACATTAAACAAGTTGGAAAAAATGTACTTATCGGCGCCGTGGCCCAGTTTTTGTTAACTGTGTTAGCCGGCCTATTTGTTATGCAGGGGCTGGGCTATGGTTTGCTGCCGGCAATTTTTGTGAGTGTGGCGATTACGTTTTCGAGTACGATTATTGTCGTCAAACTGTTAGTCGAGAAAAAAGATCTGGAAACAGCGTATGGACAATATGTAATTGGGCTACTACTGGTACAAGATATTATTGCGGTGCTTATTTTAATTTTGCTAAACACCACCGCAAATTTAGGGGATTGGCAACACACCCTGGCTCTGCTTTTGGGTAAAGCAGTTTTGCTTGGTTTGTGTGTGTTTATGCTCTCAAAAAAGATTTTGCCATGGCTCATGCAACACGCGGCTGCTTCTGGAGAAATGCTTTTTGTGTTTACAATTGCTTGGTGTTTTGGGATTGCGAGCCTTGTCTATTCACTGGGGTTTGGGGTAGAGATTGGGGCGGTGATTGCTGGCTTGTCACTGGGTTCATCACCATATCAACCAGAAATTAGTAGCCGGTTAAGGCCGCTGCGAGATTTTTTTATTATCCTATTCTTTATTGTGCTGGGCAGTGGACTTCACCTGGGTGATTTAAAAGCAGTCCTTGGCCCAGGTCTATTATTGATTGGTTTTGTTTTGCTAGTGGAGCCATTAATTTTGTATTGGGTAATGCGACGTTTGGGATACCGCCGGCGTAGTGCTTTTTTGGCCAGTGTAACAGCGGCCCAGGTTAGTGAGTTTGGTTTTATTTTAGTATTTAAGGGTCAGGAACTAGGAATTTTACAGGGCCAAGAATTAGCTTTGCTAACTTTAGTAGCACTTAGTACGATTTTTGTGTCTTCTTATTTAATTACGTTTAACCACCAAATTTATAATTGGCTGCGGCCCTGGTTACAACTGTTTGGTAAAGAGGATGATGAAGAAACTGTAACTAAAAAACCAGCGGTGCCAGTGTGGGTAATTGGGTACCACCGGGTGGGGTGGAAAGTGTGCGAAGCTCTCTTGGTTCGAAAAATAAAGTTTGCCGTGATTGATTCTAATCCGCAGGTACTGAAAAAAATGCAAGAACGTGGAATTCCAGCCTATTTTGGCGATATTGCTGATGTTGAGTTCTTGGAAACTTTACCTTTGGCTGAAGCAAAAACTATTATTTGCACTGCGCCTGATCCTGATGACCAAAAGACATTGATTCGATTTGTGCGTAAACAAAGTAAAAAAGTGTTTATTTTAGCCAGCCTGCATCATGCCCGGCACGTTGAGGAATTGTATGCGGCTGGGGCAGACTATGTGCTTTTGGCGCATCTCTTGGTGGGAATGTGGGTGACCGACCTCCTGGATGAAAAGAAATGGACCAAAAAGTTATTTAGTGATTTGCGCCAGGAACAGAAGCAAGAAATGAAACTACGCTTTGTTCAAAATCACTAGGACTTGACGCAAGAAAATGGTTTGAGTAAGGTATTCCTATTCCTTGGTAGTTCAATGGTAGAACGCCCGGCTGTTAACCGGAAAGTTTCTGGTTCGAGTCCAGACCAAGGAGCCTATGAAAATTAATAGTGCACCTATTAAAGTGATTTTATTGGTCAGTGTTAGTGCAGTGATTGGTGTTGGGATTGGCTGGGTCATTTGGGGTAAAGATGAAGTTCCGGCCGCCAAGGCCTTGCGTTTGGGTGGATATGATTTAATTAGCCCACTTTTGGTTTGCAATGTTGAACCTCAAGATCTAGAAGATTCCATGAAAGAACTTCGAGATGGTCTAAATCGAAAGATGACCGAAGCTAAAGAGAAAGGTCAAATTACTTCAGCCGCAGTTTATATGCGGTTAAAGGGTGGACAAGAACTAGAAATCAATGGTGAGGAAAAATTTTCACCAGCTAGTTTGCGTAAGGTCCCGCTTCTCATGGCGCTATATAAAACCGTGGAAAAACAACCAGATATTTTAAACACTACCAAAATTGAAGTAACAGGAAAAGATCAAAATGGGGCTCAAGAAATTAAACCAGCTGAAGCAATTGAATCAGGTAAAACTTATTTGCTCAATGAGTTAGTGGAAAAAATGATAAAGTATTCAGATAATAATTCTGCTTCTTTATTAGTGTCTCTAGTTGGCTCTGATGCCTTACCTGATTTATTTAATAAACTGCAAATTCCTTTCACTAAATTTGATAAGGATTTTACCAACGCGACCAATCAGGATTCTGTGCGGGCACGGGATATAGGCTTATTTTTTAGAGTTTTATTTAACGCAACCTATTTAAATTCAGATTTGTCAGAAAAGATTATGCAACTTTTGACTGAGGTTGATTACAAAAATGGGTTAGTGGCTGGAGTGCCGAGTGGTACCAAAGTGGCACACAAATTTGGATTGTGGTCTATTTCTAACTCTAATGGTCAGGTGGTGGAGCGGGAATTGCATGATTGTGGCGTGGTGTATCACCCTAACTCACCGTATATTTTATGTGTAATGACCAAAAGTAAGGCTGAGATACCGCAGATTGAAAGTTTCATTAAAGATGTGTCAGCCGAGGTTTATGCCGAGGCTGGGCGATTGCCATAAGGTTTGTTGACATTTTTAGGGTGGGTTGGTATAATCCTAGCGCCTTAAAATTAAGGGCCGGTAGCTCATTTGGTAGAGCATCGCGTTTGCATCGCGAGGGTGGGGGGTTCGAATCCTCTCCGGTCCACAGGTTACAATTTACGCCGTGGTAGCTCAGTGGTAGAGCAGAGGCCTGAAGAGCCTTGCGTCGTCAGTTCGATCCTGACCCGCGGCACACGTCTCGGAAGCCCAGTCGGGTTTGTCCGGCGAAGACGGGGAGTAGCTCAGTTGGCTAGAGCGACTGGTTTGGGACCAGTAGGTCGCAGGTTCAAGTCCTGTTTCCCCGACCATTTAGGACAAATGATGTTTCAATGAACTCCCTGAAAGGGGAGTTTATTGTATAATTAGCGATTTTTTGACCCTCTACAGTGAAGTTCAAGAAGATTTTACGGAGCGCGTTATCCAAATCTGACATCTTTCCTATTTTTCCTATACGCTCAGCCAAATTTCCGAATAGTTTAACAAATTCTTGAAAAGTGAGAGGCACCGTTTTTGTGTTGGCTAAATCTTCTTCTGTTTTTTTAATTATCGCTGTTAAGGTATTTAATTCTTCCCTTTGTTTTTCTATGTCTTCCTTTAGTTCTTCGGCTAAGTTGCCTTTGGGGTTTTCTAGCAGGAGAGCTTTTGTTTTTTCTGTCACCCCTTCTAGCTGGACCTTTCTTTGTCGCATTGAATTTAGTTTGAACTCAAGTTCTGCATTCTTTTGTTTGCCAACCCTGTTAAAATCTTCTACATAGTGGCTATAAATGGCTGGCGTGGTAAATGGATGTTTTTCTAAAAAATCGCGAGCAAAATCAACAATAACCTTTGCGCGGATTGATTTTGCTTTATAAACACAATTAGGGGTATCACATCGGTAATAAAAATAGTGGGCCTTATTCCGTCCATTAGTTGAACGGCTACTTATAGCCGCGACCAGGGGCTTTGAACAAAACCCGCAAATAATCATACCCCTTAATAGGTCGGCTTTAACCTCACGCTTTAGTTTCAGTGAGCGTATAATTCTTGCCTGAGTACTTTTAGGAGCTGAATTTTTATTCAAAATAAAATATTCGTCTACAGTTATCATTGGGGCAAACCCTGGGTCTTTTTCCTCTAGATTTATGACGTGTTTCCCATAAAGTGCTGCGCCAGCGTAAAGAGGTTCTTTAAAAATAGTCGATAAAACTTGCTTATTCATTCTAAAAGGTCGGTGCCCACTAGCTATAACCCGTTGATAGTTTAGCTGATTAATTTCAGCGGCAATTACTTCTAGAGGCTTTCCTTCTAATCTTGCTGCAAATGCACCTTTAATAATTGTGTAGTTATTGCCGTCTGGCCGTAGGTGTCCAGTAATATCTTTGTAGTAACCGTGTTTAGGCCTATTAAGCCACTTGCCCTCTTCCATTGAGTGATAGTTACCACGGTTTACATTATCACTGAGCTGGTCAGAGTATTGTTTGGAGATTACAAAAGCCATACCTAGCAGCATTTTCCCCAAAGTGTTATTTTCAAAAGTAAAACTAACAAAATTAAGATTAGCTATAGTTCCTTTGTCCAGTAAGTCAATCACTTCGCCTGCGTCTTTCATATTGCGGGCTAAGCGGTCTGGGTGCCAAGCTATGATTGCGTCATATTTATTCGCTTTAATATCCTTAAGCATAGCCATAAACTTAGGTCGTTTATCAGGTTCGCTGGCTGACATTGACTCCTGCACTGTGGCAACTACATTAAGCTCTAATTTATTCGCCAAAATTAGACATTCAGCAACCTGGTCTTCTAAAGAACGCACCTGACGCTCTTGTCCTTCGGTCGATTTTCTGGCGTAAATAATATAGCGGTATTTTTTGTAGTCCCTGTTCTCATCAGAGTTTCCTAATTTATACACGTGCGCGAGGGCTGTCACTAAATCTTGAATTGTCTGTGGCATAGCTGTTTTTCCTAGGAAAATTAACTAAATTGTGATTTTATTTTATCATTTTTTGTTCCGACCACAAACTAAAAAAGCAGCCTTTAGGACTGCTTTAAAAGGGTCATTTTTTCCTCCGTTTATTCTGTAAAAAATCAATCAAAAGTGCCCAATGTAGGGGTTTGGATACACGAAATTGCATTGCTTTTTCCTTACCCTCTACATTGATTTCAAAACCGTCTAAGAGTGCTTCAAAGGACAGAATTTTTTCCAGGTTTACACTCCTTGAAACTCCTGCCTCTTCGCCATTAAAAACCAGGCGTTGGTTAGTGATAATCAAACTACCTTGGTCAATTTCCCGCCATTCTTGTTTTGACTCACCTTGGCTAGCATACTGGCCAATTGAAATTGATTTAGTGAGGCGCACGCGACCACCCACACCCTTGTTGTAGCGCACAGCACGGGTTTCAATAAGGGTGGTTGCGCTGTCTTCTAAATATGCCTGCTCACTATTTCTTAGTATTAGAGAGGTTGGTTCAGAAAAACTATTTTGGGCCAGTTGTTCTGTAAAGTTCTTTAACCACTCCTCTGCCTCTAATTTACTTTGCTCAAGAGCCTCTACTTTTGCTTTGGTGGCCTTTGCGCGATGTTCTAATATCATTTTGCGGCGTAAGTGGTTTAAACCGTACCCACTTAAAATTATTATTAAGGCAATTAAGTATTCCATAAGGGGATTAATTAAAAGTCGTGTCCCATTTTTCCTGGGAGTAAAATAGGTAGCTCACGCCTTGCACAAAGCCTGCTAGAACAAGAAAAATTATGCCATTGGTTGCGTCTTTTACCATAAGATATATATAGGCAACGACCCAGGCTATCCAAATGGGGTAGCGGCGTAAATAAAGCTGGTGAAAGCCTAATTGTCCGAAAAGAAGGGCAATTAGCGTGGCGACGTATTTTGAGCGCATATATTTTATAAATAAAAAAAAGGGTAGCCAAGTCCTTTGTCTACCCACGCCCGAGGACGCAAAGTCCACGCTTGTGGAAAGGTTGGCTACCCGTTTTGGCTCACAAGCGTGCGCCAAAAGATAGGCAACCTAAACTTTGCGGTAACGGCCTTTCGGCCACTCGGTTAAATTCGTGGGTAGACCCAATTACTTTATCAATAAAGTGCAGTAATGTAAAGTTTTGGTCATAAGATTTTTGTAAAAAATGTTACAGAAAGTTTTACGATAACAAATAATCTAAATTGAAAAGTAGTTTAAGGTAATGCGTGTGAATTTATTCACAGTTTATTAACACAATAGGCACTTCGTGCCCAAAAAATGAGCTTGACAGAGTTCCAGTTTTTTGGAATACTAAATTAAAATAATTCAACCGCAAGTATATGTATACATTTGAAGAATTTAAAAAAGAGAAAGGTAGATTTTTGCCTAAAATTAGCGTAACTGCCAATGGCGGTATTGGTATTTCTTCGGCGTTTGGAAAAAAATACAATATTAAAGACTATAGTGGTGTAAAGTTATTTTGGGACGCGGCACAAAAAGTTGTGGGGATAAAGTTCATTAAAGAGGCTGAGGAGGGTATGTTTCCTCTAAAAGTTAGGGAAGACGAGGCAGCTCACCTAATGGCCAAGTCTTTTTTTGTAAAATACGATATTAAGGTTAAGGAACTAGTCAGCCGCTATGAGCCAGAGGAAACAGAGGTGCCAGGAATTGGCCGTTTATTTGTAGTGAAACTAAAATCTAAGGAAGTGGGTGGGTAGTTGGATATAACGAAAAGCCAGGCTTTTAGACCTGGCTTTTCAGACATTCAATTACATACAATAAAGGAGAACAACTTTGGTAGTCTCTTTGCTGAGAGACCGTCGACCCAAGGTCTTCTTTTTTGTATCCCTAACGGTAGTTCTAGACTACCAGTTAGTGGTAAAAAATACAATAGACACCTCTTAATAACTCTAAAATCGCTTCTAAACCCTCTATTTTTCACTTAATAATAAATATATGATTCAAATCACTTGTATTAACAAACAGAGCGGCTATCACCAGGACCCTTACAGTGCAATTGAACAGTTTGGCTGGGTTGACACCTCTGACAGAAAAACAGGTAAAAGTACCTTAGACCAAATGGTTGCCTTCGTCGCTGCCAATCCGCGTCAAGCTTTTGTGCAAGACCAGTACGGAAATAAGGTTTACCTTGCTGTTGCAATTTCCGCAAAGGGTAATAAATATGTTCGGACCATTACGGACAACACGTGGACGGATAATTTGTTGAGTTTGAATGAGTGCCCTCGGTACTAATCGTACAAACAAAAAACAGGCTAACCCCTGTTTTTTGTTACTTATTTAGCTTATGCTGGGTTTAATAAATTTTACCCTATGCTATTAGCCTTTCTTTAAGCGTGGGTTGCCTAGGGTAACTATGGTTCCGTCAGGGGCAGAAACCCTTTGTGCGCCTGTACTACTGGGTTGCGGTGCATTACCTTGGCCGCTAGAGCTTTGTAGCTGGCTGGCTAAGTCAGTCAGCCCGTCTTTTCTTGAAACGTTTGGCATATGGGCAGTGAGTTAAATAAATTACCTATTAATTTTATCTAATTTTAGCGAAAAAACTAAGCTGTGGTTCTAAAACTGTTTGTAGAAAAATGTCAAGGTCTTTGTTCCACTCTTGAGCACAGTCTAGGTTTTTCAGGATTTGTTCAAAAAGTTCAAGGGTGGTATGCTTACCCCGACTAATAAAAAATCGTCCAATTCGGACGATTTTTTATTAACTCTCTGAAGAACAGCCGCAACCACATTGGTCGCAAGTGCCACAACTGGCACAGGTTTTGTTTTCTTCCACCATTTCCTGGCAGGAAGGGCATTGAACTTCCATACGATTTATCGAAATCGTGCCGCGCAACGACATTTGAAGCGCGGCCGTTAAATTAAAAGTGGATTTATTATATTACTCAAAGCGTAAGGCTTCAATAGGGTTTTTCTTGGCCGCTTGTTTGGCTGGGTAATAACCAAAAATTAAACCAATAACCGCAGAAAAGAGAACTGATCCAATGATTGATGGCAGGGTAACTGAATACACCCAAGTAAAGCCAGCGGCGGTAGCGCCCAGATAAACCAAAAGGGCCAGAAGGGCACCAAGAATGACTCCAATCACACCACCACCGGCTGTGACGAGTAGAGCCTCGGCCAAAAATTGCCACAGAATATCTTTTTGCTTTGCACCGAGCGCTTTGCGCAGACCAATTTCAAAGGTGCGTTCAACTACGGACACATACATGATGTTCATAATGCCGACCCCACCAACAACCAGTGAAATTCCAACCAGGGCAATGAGGAGGAAGGTTACGCCACTCGTAATTGTGGTGAGTGAGTCAGCCGCCTCGGCTGTGGTGTGAACAATAAAATCATCGCGGTCCGGATTAGTAATATCATGATTGTCCCGAATTAATTCGGTAAGTTCAGTTTGAGTTTCGGCCGCTTTACTGCCGTCTTTCATGCGCGCGGAAATGGCTTGAACATAATCAATCCCGAGCAAACGCTTTTGCATGGTTTTGGTTGGGATGGTAATAATGTTATCCATATCAAGGAAAAACGCTGAACCTAATTTTCCTTGCACACCAACCACACGGAATGGTTTGCCGCGAATAGAAATGATTCGGCCAACCGCCGTGTCTTCACCAAACAATTTTTCTTTGGCCGTGGCACCGAGTACAGCCACTGCACTTAAAGAATTTTCTTCATCCTCGGTAAAAAAGCGGCCGTCAGTAATTTTTAAATTTTCAACATTAATGGCATCAGCACCTTTACCAGACAACATGATTTTTTTAATTTCACCACCATAACTCACTGCTTCTTGGCCGCTAACTTGGCCATCAGCCGCTAAAATATTAGGGTGCTTCCGCACACTATCAACGTCTTTGTCATTTAAGGTTGTAATGGTCACACCAACCGCGCCCGAACCAGAATCAGCTTTTTTATTGGGAATTTTTGTTTCAATGTAAAGTGTGTCTGGACCAAAGGCATCAAGCTGTCCAACCACTAATTTTTGAATCCCTTTACCCGCGGCCATAATCATAATCGCGGCCGCAATCCCAATACTAATCGCGAGCATGGTCAAAGCCGCACGCTTTTTTTGGCGTAAGATGGCGTCGTAAGCTAATTTGAAACTGGCGCTATTCATACCGTAAAGCTTCAATTGGATTAAGTTTGGCGGCGCGTTTGGCTGGGCTTAAGCCAAAAGCTAAACCAATCGCAAATGAGACAGCGCAACCTAGGAAAATTGACCACGGACTAATGACTAAGTCCCAACTATAGCCAAGTTCACGCGCAACATTAGCGACTGACACAGAAATAAATATGCCAAGCGAAATACCAATAACCCCCCCCGTCAAAGTGATCATAATAGTTTCAATCAAAAACTGAGCGGAAATATCTTTTTCTTGGGCGCCCAAGGCTTTGCGTAAACCAATTTCTTTAGTGCGTTCCTCAACGGCCGCCAGCATAATATTCATAATCCCAATGCCACCAACCACGAGTGAAATCGCAGCAATCGCCGCTAAGAAAAAGCGGAGGGCATTGGTAATTCCAGTGAGCGCATCGAGGCCTTGATTGGCCGAACGGATAGTAAAGTCATCATTTTCTGGGTTGGAAATATTATGCTGGTCGCGGAGTACGTCTTTCATGTAATCAACACTGGAGTCAATGTAGGCAGCGTCATCAATTTTGAAACGCATGAAACTTACATGATCAATTCCAAGTAATAATTTTTGGGCGGTTGAAACTGGAACAAAAATTTGTGCGTCTTGGTTTTGGAAACCAGACACACCACGTTTTTTTAGTACACCAATAACTGTGAAATTAGTTTTTTTAATTTTTACATTTTGCCCAATTGGATCAGTGGTATCAAACAGATCAGCCGCAGTTTCACTGCCTAAAATCGCGACTTTGGCCAAGGAATTTTCTTCTTCTTTGGTAAAAAAGCGGCCAGATTCAACCGTAATACTCTCTACATCTGGGTAACTAGAATTTACCCCAACAAAGGAAGTATCAGCTTCGGCTTCACCTGAAGTAACGGTGTCAGCGCCACGCACATATGAGGTAGCCGCAATCACATGTGGGTTACCTTGAGATAAAATGGCATCCATGTCTGCAGTTTTGAGAGTAGTCACAACTACGCCAAACACTGCGGCCGGCGGGCCATTGTCATCAGATTTTCCAGGCAAAACACCAACCAAGTTTGAGCCTAAACTTTTAACTTGATTCAAAATTAAACTTTGTGCACCAGCCCCAACTGACATAATGACCACCACTGACATCACGCCGATAATAATTCCAAGCATGGTGAGGAACGAGCGCAAGCGGTTGCGTTTAATGAGACGCCAGGAAGACGGAATGTATTCCAAAACGCGCATATTATTTTTTTAATTCACTGGTATCACTAGCAATTTGGCGGTTTCTCACCTGTTCGTCGCTAATAATCTCACCGTCTTTAATGGTCAAAATACGTTTAGCATGTTCGGCTGTATGGCGTTCGTGAGTAACTAGAATAATGGTGTGACCATCATTATTTAAGCCCTGTAAAATTTTCATTACTTGGAGTCCTGACTTAGAATCAAGGTTGCCAGTTGGTTCATCAGCAAAAATAATTTCAGGGTCATTTACAAACGCGCGCGCGATGGCGACCCGTTGTTTTTCACCACCAGATAATTGATTGGGCATGTGCTCTAAACGGTGACTAAGACCAACTGAAGTAAGCATTTCCACGGCCTTATTTTTTCGTTGATTTTTCGGCATGTCACTGTAGAGTAAAGGCAGCATGACATTTTCGGTTGCGGAAGTGCGAGCCAATAAGTTGAACGCTTGAAACACAAACCCAACTTTGCGGTTACGCATGGCTGCCAGTTCGTCGTCAGTGAGGCGGCTAACATCTTTGCCATCAAATAAATATTGACCATCACTCAATGTGTCGAGAAAACCTAGGATGTGCATGAGTGTGGATTTACCTGAACCACTGGGGCCCATGATGGCCACAAATTCCCCCTTATCAATGGTAAAGTTAACGCCCTTTAGAACTGGTGTGGTAACTTCACCTGTGCCATAATTTTTGACCAGGTTTTTAACGGCAATTAAAGACATATTATTTTTTAGTGCCGATAATTACGGTTTCACCTTCATTTAGGCCGCTCAAGATTTCAACTTTACCTTCATCAGCGCGGAGTCCAAGCGTAACTGTAGCTTCACGCTCAGTTTTGTCTTCATTTAAGATGCGAACAAATTTTTCACCATTTTCGCGAGTGCGGAGAACGCGTTGTGGCACAAATAAAGCATTTTCGCGGGTGTCAGTAATAATTTCCACGTTCGCAGTCATACCTGATTGAAGTGGTTTATTGTTTTGGTTGTCAGCCACCGCAATCGTAACCTGGTAATACACCACGTCTTGAATTTCCGTTGAGTCTTGGTTAACAGTCACAATGGTGCCAGTGAATTTAGTATCTTCACCAAAAGCATCCAAAGTGAAAGTAGCATCGCGGCGAACGGAGTTTACAATTTTGGCAATGTCAGTTTCTGGTACATCAACTTTGATTTCAAAGTGTGGTGAAACAATTTGCACCACGGCGTCGGCTGAAGTAACCAGCTCGCCCTTTTTCTTGGCAATTTTTCCAACCACGCCGTCAACTGGCGCGCGTAAAATCGCGCGTTCACGAGCCGCAGCCGCAGCGGCTACAGCCGCGCGGTAAGGGGCAACATCAACTTCGCGAGTCGGAAGGATTTTACTTTCGTAATTTGCTTTGGCCTGAACGTAAGCGGCTTCTTTAATTTTTACATTGGCTTGGGCTGTGGTTTCTACAGCCGCTAAATCATTCAAGGCTTTTTGATAAGCAATTTGGTAGGTAGTGAAACTGTTTTTAGCATTAGAAAGCGCTTGTTTTTGGGTGAGGAAGGTTGAATATTGGGCAGTAATTGAGGCGCGTGATGTGGCTACGTTACTTTTTTTTGTTTCTAGTGTGGTTTGACCATTAGCGTCAGTGAATTTGGCGACATTATTTAGTAGGTCAGCAATTTTTGATAATGAAGTAATTACTCGCGAAATCGCTGGTTCAATGATAGTAAAACCCTCGTCAATATCTGTCTTACTGCTGGCACTAGTAATTGAAGAGACCTTGTAACGGGCTGTACCCACAGCTTCGGTGGCAATACCCAAAGAAATATCACTGTCTTGTTTTTTAGCTAAATCAGACACTTGAACAACAGTTAAATAATCATTAGCGGTTTTGGCTTGGGTAAGGGCGTCTTCAAGTTTAGCCAAAGTAATCTGCAAAGTAGCTGCGCCTTCAGCGTAGGCAGAAGTAACAATTTGACTATTATTTCCTCCTTCGGCCAATTTTAAATTAGTTTCAGCTGTGGCTACAGCGGATTTAGCACTTTGCACATCTGCCGCCGCTGATACTTGAGCTTGTTGCCAGGAAGCATTGGCTGATTCTAGCGCCGCTTCGTAATATTTGCGGTCTTGGTCAGATGCACCTGCGATTTTTTGGCGGAGGTTGGCACTGGCTTGGGCGAGTGAGGCATTAAGTTCGGCTAAACGGAGCGTGGCTAATTCTTGGCCAGCGCGTACAGTTTGGCCTTCTTTTACGGCTAAGGTGGTTAAGGTACCAGCACTTTCAAACCGTAAATCCACCCCATCTTTTGATTCTAATTTTCCAGTGGCTTCAATCGTTTGAGTTAAGTTACCCTTACTAGCCGTAGTGGTTTCGTATTCTGGTGGTTTATTTTTAGCAGCGTGCGCACTGTAAGAAAAATAACCAACCACAACTACCGCCGCGATTGATAAATAGTAACGAGGGCGTTTGAGCTTGGTAATAATTTCCATTTTGTTCATATTACTTTTTTCCCTTAGGATTTAATTTTAAACTAGCAGTTAAATGACCAACAAAGGCTTCCATTTTTTCACGGGGGATAATAACTATTGAATCATTGTGGTACATGAGCATTAATTGGTCACCCTTTTTTAAGTTTAGCTGCTCCCGTAATTCTTTGGGGATAACGATTTGGCCGCGTTCGCCGACCACCGTCATTCCAAAGCTAGGTAAAGCCGAGGCTTTGTGAGATTTCATAAAAATATGTTTATTCATACTTATCATACCGGACTAAGCAGGAATTGTCAACAAAACAAAACACCCTACTAAAGAGGGTGTTTTGAGCCATACAGTTTCGGTAAATAACCTAACTGAGTTACGATTCTTAGTATAGCAGAATCGTGAGCGGCAGACCAGATTCGAACTGGCGACCTTCTCCTTGGCAAGGAGACGTTCTAGCCAACTGAACTACTACCGCGTAGTTTTCATTTTAGGCCGGCTAATGGCCTGGTAGCGGGGACCGGATTTGAACCGATGACCTCCGGGTTATGGGCCCGGCGAGCTGCCTGGCTGCTCCACCCCGCGGTGGGGTAGCACCGAGGAGTATAGCGGAAAGCCTTAGAAAAGGCAAGTCCTTTGGGGACGGGAGGGTCTAAATTAGACCTTTTTGGACCCTTTTTTCGGGGTGCAGAGTAAAACTAGGCTGAGGATAGCGGCAAAAAAGCACCAGACTGAAGTGAAGTGCTCAGCGTAGAAATATAAGGCAACGGCAGCGGAAAGCCCAGAGATAATTGAGAAAAGACGGAAAATGCGGTGGCTGGAGAATAGCCCAGGGATAAAAGTAAAAGCAAAGTATAAAGTCAGGAGTAATGGGTAAGTATTAAACCCAAAGCGGAAATTATATGGGTAATAACCGTAACAAACTGAGTG
>CAZFKS010000007.1:0-65854 GCA_964519725.1 uncultured Gammaproteobacteria bacterium | reverse complement strand
CTGATTACAACAAAAAAAAATACAAAAATATTATTAGACTGCGGTTTTTTTCAATTTCTAAATGCTCTAAATACTCGCGGACATGGGTGGAAGTGGAAGCCATAGTCTTTATATTGTACGACACACGATGTAAATTTACAAGTATTTTAAAAACGAGTACACTGATTTTATAATTAAATAATATGTCAGAAAAATTCTTACCACAGGAGGCGGTTCAGTTAATGGAAAAAAGAGTGAAAGGAAGAGAAATGGGTAGTGTGGTGGAGGCTTCGACGCAAAAGCACGTGAAAGATTCAGGGGCACGGACGCGCAAATTAGAGATTGTTAAAGTTATTCCGGATGAAGAATCAGAGCCAACGGCTGAAGAGCAAACTGAGGCCAAGGAACTTCAGACTAAAGTAGCAGAGCTGGCGGCTGGGTTTGGTGTGTCAATTGAAGACCCGACTGAAAATTCTCTGGAAAATTTACTGACCTGTTTAGATCCACAAGCTGATGAATATATTCAAAACCACCTCAAACGCCTAGAAGAGCTGGCTTATGCAGCTGAATATCACACTGAAGATTTGCCAAAGGTTAGGCGGGCGGTCGAGGCTTGGGAAGAAGTTCTGGCTAGTGGTCGGCCAGTTGAATTGGTTGATGATGGGCTAGAAGTTGATGAAGATACAATGATTGCTTTGCGGTTACTAATTGAAAATTTAAAAAGTGATCGGGATCGGGCTCGGTACCAAAAAGTTTTTGGATATTTGCACGCTAAAAATCCAGGACTACTCACTTTGCTTGACCAAGCTGGGGATTTACCAGGGGTATGAAGACCGTACCTCAGTTTAGTTTAGTGTTGCCAGATATTCGGTCCTGTCATAATGTTGGGGCTTTATTTAGGACAGCCGATGCGTGTGGTGTGGATTTTTTATATTTGACGGGTTATACAGCGACGCCACCAAAACCACAGATTGATAAAGTTTCACTTGGCGCGGAAAAATGGATGCCCTGGAAGCAGGTCAAAGATACTGTGCGGCTAGTGAAAAAATTAAAAGCCGCTGGTGTACGAATTGTGGCCTTGGAGAAAAACGAACAAAGTGTGGATTTGGGTACAGTTAAATTTTGTGGACCACTTGCTTTAGTGGTTGGGAATGAAGTAGATGGTGTGGACCGGAAAATTTTAGCGCTGGCTGATGAGGTGGTGCATATTCCAATGTATGGTAAAAAAGAAAGTTTAAATGTGAGTGTGGCCGCGGGGATTGCCATGTATGTAATTGGTGAGTCACTGCGCAAATAATGTGGTATAATGACCACGTATGTCAGAATTTACCGCGCATTTTCTTGAACGACTGTATTTTAATTTGCCACCGCTAGTGCCTGAACCAACTAAGGCTAATTTGGAGCATGAATTAGAACGGCTGGCGCGTACACCGCAAACTGTGACCGAGGTTGAAGATGTAATTATTAAGTACGCCAAAGAATTGTGGCCCTACACGCAGGCGTTTGAAGAGTTAGTTCAAACGTATTTGAAAAAAATGGGTGAAACTTTGCTTACTCGCAAGGCTTCCTATAGTTTGAGGGCAGCGTACGAAAAATATCGCAAAAGTGGCAGCTGGACAGCTTTGTATAGTGGCGAGGGTGCCAAAGCGTTTACGGTTGAAGAGCGAACTGAACTACATGAACTATTGGTAGATATTATGTGTGACATTCGGGCTTTTGCTCGACAGGCCGCTCTTTTAGCTGACCGTAAATTGTATGAAAAGCGGATTGCATATTACACTGAACGTTATGCCACCATTGAGGGCGAACTTACCCGCCTGAAAAAACTAGCTGAGCAGGAAGAAAATTTGGGGTTGGCGCGGGAAATTAGGCAGCATGTGCGTGATCTTGAATTAGGGATTGCGTCACTTGGCCCGGCCCTCGACTTTGAAGCCGTGTGCAGTGCGCATGATCATTTTGTGGGACGCAAAAAAGAACTGGTCGCACGCAGTATGCTCCACTTGCTGTAATTATTTGAGGTCTTTGACAGAGAGAAGGCCGGTTTGAGCGCCAAAATGTTGGATTACGCTTGAAGAATTTTTGATGCCCCAGTGTAGGGCATTTTTTAAATCTTTACCTTTAACCAAAGCGGCTAGGAAGCCACTCGAAAACGCATCGCCAGCGCCAGTGGTAGAAATTGGTTTGATTGGAAGGGGAGGGGCAAAATAAAAACCATGCGTGGTCGCAGCGTAAGCACCGCGCGCGCCGTCAGTAATGGCCACTATTTGGGGACCGGTGTTTAGTAATTTTTTGGCGAGTTGCTCTGTATCTTTGGTTTTACCAACTAATGTTTCGGCTTCTTCGCGGTTAACAATTAAAACATTAGTGAGTGGTAATATTTTTTTTACCTCAGGCAATTTTTCCTTTAATTGGTATGAGCCTGGATTCATGACCAAAGTAGCTTTTTTGTGTTTCGCTAAATATTTTTTCAAACTAACTTGAATGGTTTCAAAACTTGGACCAAGCGAAGAGTAGTAAATCCAGTCGTAGTTATTTTTTAAATTCAGTGGTTTATAGGTGTGTGGTGGATGAAAGCCCAGAATAGTGCGTTCACCTTTGAAATTTAAGATTACTGAATAGCGGGTTGAAGTTTTTTTATCACGCTTAATTTCGCGGTCACTAACCTTGGTTTTTTTGAGGGCCTCCACAATTAAATTACCATTATTATCCTGGCCAATTTCTGAAGCCACGGCTGTTTTAACCCCTAATTTACTGAGTCCAACCGCAACATTAATCGCATTGCCGCCCGCACTTTGAATAGACTCGTGAATGGGAATTTTTTCCGCGTAAGAAAAACAAAGCTGACAATTTTTTTTCTGCAAATCGCACTGAACCGTGGCATCGTGAATATTGAGAAAAGTATCAAGGGTTGCGTCGCCAATAGTTAAAACCGAGGCCATATTATTTTAATTTTTTTACCCGTTCAAAATCTTTAGGACTATGTTTGTGGAGACCAGTATAAATTTCCACAAATTCGAAGATTGAGGCTAGGGCAACACCAGCCATGGCCACAGAGAAAATTAAGTTGCGCAAGAATAGAGCGTAAACGAGTAAGGCGGTCGCGCCAATTAGCATGACCAAATCTTGGCGCGTTTCCACGTCCAAAAAAATCGCGTAAATCAGGAGAACAGCCCCAAGCGCGCCGACCACATAGACCAGTGTTTCTGGGACTGATGAAGTTGGAATATAAGGGAACCAAGTTTCTAAAAGCATACAAGAGGTTATAAAGAAATTGTATCACTTTTGGTCAGACACGTCATTTTTCTGCTGCAAGTATAGAGTGTGATTGGGATTTAGACCCCACACTGTGCGTGTTTCCACAGTGTGATAATTGGGTAGCGGCGAAGCAGTGATCACTTGGTCGCGATTAATATTAATCATTAAATTTTTGACCCACCACGGACTACCAGCTGGCCAGCGGTAGTTTTTTGGTTCCTGGGTGGCGAGCCAATAATCATAGTAACCAGTCCATTCGTAACCAGAATCAAGGGTGTCGATTTTGGCGCCATGATCAGTAAAGGCGCTCGTAACTAATTCGGCGCGAACGCGGTTCCAATTTAAATAAAATTGAGTTTGGGTCAAAGTGTAACCAGCCATGATTAAGAGAAGTGACCAGCTGAGCCAATGTGGTTTATTATTTTTAAATTCTAAATTAAGCATGATAATTCCGGCCAAAGTGAGTGGTAGAAAATAACGGTCAAAACTAGTGACGTATAAAATTGGGGCAGTAAAAATTAGAGCAAAAAATAAAATGAAAAAATGTTTACTCTGGTAAGTTTTTTTAGTAATGAGCCACTGGCCAATAATAAACGTGAGTAAACCAGCCCCAAAACCAGCCAGGAGTGAGGTTGTTATCCAGACAGCGCTTGGAAATAATGGAACAAATGTACCACTTAAAACATCAGTGTATGGACCAAGACCAAAGTGATTAATAGTGTTCCCAACATAGGGGAACGATTCGTGACGACGCAGCCAGAGCCAGAGGGAAAAAGTTGTGCCAAGCGCGCCAAAATTTAGATACCACCAAGTTTTTACTTTTTTGAAAAGCGAAATTGAAAGTGGAAGTAAAAATAAACCCAGGTAGAGCATGGTGTAAACACCCCACCAGAGTGCGTGTTTAAGCAATTCAGTTTTGTTTTCAATCTCATGATAACTAGTGCCTTCACCAATTAAATTATGTTGGCCAAGCCAGTAATAAATCGCTACCGCAGTTAAGCCGGGGATTACAATTGGTAATAGGAATTTTAATTTTCGAATCGGTTTTTGTATTAACCAGAGTACGCCAGCGGCAGGTAAAATTAAAATGGTGGTTTGGCGAATGAAAAAGCCTGCGGCTGCGAGTAAACCACCGAGCCAGAAGTAAGTAGTTTTCTGTTTGCTGGCGCCAGTGTAAAAAGCCGCAATTGAAAAAAATAAAACCGCGAGTGCTGGCACGTCGGTCATGAAGGTGAATGATAGACTGTAAGCAATTGGGTTTAGCCAAATTAGCAAGGCACTAAAAAAAGCAAGTGGTTCATTATTGGTTTGTTTTTTGAGCCAGAGAAATAAACCAATCACGAGGCCGCCCATGAGCGCCAAACTAGAAAAACGAAGTAAGGTAAAGGAGAATCCAAAAATTTTACTTAGCGCTGTGCCGTAAATTAATTGGGTGTAGAGAAGTGGGCCAACGTAGGGGTTGAGTCGAAACAAGCCAGTGTCAGACCAATGTTGCACCATTTCCGCGTGTACCCAATCATCGTTGAGAGGAAATTCGCCGAGTGGTGAGATAAAGAAAAATTGCCCAACCAGTAAAATTAAGAGTGTAGCGAGAAATTTATTCTTTAAAAGCCAGGCTTTCATTCAACAAAACGGTTAATGTATTCAATGGCCGCAAGCGCTGCGACTGCACCTTGGCCAGCGGCAATTGAGATTTGTTTGTAAGGAATATTAGTGACATCACCAGCCGCAAAAATTCCTGGTACTGAAGTTTCACATTTTTGCGAAACAATAATTTCTTTGACTGCGTTTTGTTCAACATTTTTGGCAAAGTCAGTGTTTGGAATCATGCCAATGTGAACCATAACGCCATCAGCGGTGAGAGTTTGGGCGACCCCACTGGCGTCAGTGTATTCTAGGCCAGTGACAAAATCAGTGCCTAAAATTTTAGTGGTGGTCGCACTGTAAATAATTTTTACGTTAGGAGTTTTTTTAATTTTATCAATTAAAATATTTTCACCCTTTGGAAAACCACCATTAGTTTCTTTGGTATCTGGATATTTGGAAAGCAAATAAACTTGGCTCGCAATACCAGCCATCATGAGCGCAGACTCAAGCGCTGAGTTACCAGAACCAACCGTGATAGTGGTGCGTTTTTTGTAGAGTGGGCCGTCGCAAACGGTGCAGTAGGTAACACCTTTGCCGCGGAGTTCATCTTCACCGGGCATACCTAAGGTGCGAGGGTGAATGCCACTACCAATAATTACCGCTTTGGCAGTGAAAGTTTCAGTTTTACCAGCACCGTCAACTGTTTCAATTTCGTGCACACCACCGGCAGGTTTGATGGCAGTTACCATTAACCCATTTTTAATATTAGTATTATATGAGGCCGCGTGTTTGTGAAAATCTTGCGCTAGTTGAATACCAGTCGTGTGAATTTGGCCAGGCCAGTTTTCTACTTCACCAGATAGAGCCACTTCACCGCCAATATCTTTGGTGATAATAATAAAATTTAAATTGCGGCGGGCAGCGTAAACAGCGGCTGTGCAACCAGCTGCGGCGGCACCAATAATAACCAAGTCGTACATATTATTTAATAATTTGTTGTAATTTTTTAATATTTTGCACTGGGTCGCCTGAACCAAAGACAGCGTGACCCGGACAAACCACATCAATTCCAGTGGCTTGAATTTGTTTAATTGTTTCTTCGGTCACGGCGCCGTCCCACTCGGTAAACAGGCGCGGATATTTGGTTTTAAACTCTTTGGCTTTTTCTAAAACCGCAGGGATTAATGATTGGCCCTGAGCGCCAGGCACTACACCCATGAACATGACTGCGTCTAATTTTTCGGCAAAGGGTTCAATTACTCTCCATGGCGTATGAGGATTTAAAACTAAACCGGCGACCCAACCTTGCGCGTGAATTGCTTCAATCATGGTATTTACTTCGGTTTCAGCTTCGTAATGAAACAGGATGCGTTTTACATTTTTAACCTCAGCCCATTTTGGTAAAACTTTAAGTGGGTCAGTAACCATGAGGTGAAGTTCGCAATCAGTTTGTAAAATTTCAACAGTAACTTTTGGGTCAGCAAAAGTTTGAGTCGGTACAAATTCCGAATCAGTCACATCAATGTGCACGCAGGGGGCACTAGCGCCAACTGAAGTAATTTGTTCACGAAATTGATTTTCCGTGGTCGTAAAAATAGACGGAATAATTTTCATATTATAAACCAGTTTCAGCCGCAACTTTGGCGAGCCGACGATTGTGCCGCTCTTCGTTACTAAATTCAGTTTCGAGCCAGTGTTTTAAAATGGCCATCGCGTACTCATCACTAAGAGTGGTGGCCGCCAAGCATAGTACATTGGTGTTATCATCTTTCATCATACTCTCCGCAACTGCAGTGTTGTAACCAATGCCAGCACGAATACCTGGGACTTTGTTGGCGGCCACACAAACACCAATGCCGTTTCTGCAAATTAAAATGCCGCGTCCCTCTTGGTGTAGAACTTCTTTGGTAAGCGGAAAGACATAATCTGGATAATCATCATCGTCAACAAATTCAGCCGGACCAAGGTCTTTGATTTTTAAATTTAATTCATTTTCAACGTACCGAACTAGGCGTTTTTTAAGTTGGTAGCCGCCATGGTCAGACGCAATAAATAGAGGGCCAGAGTACATATGGTTTTATTGATTTTATTATAGCATGGGGCCATAGGGTGGACAATCTTGGACGCGTCCACAGTTTTTGCACAACTTTGCGCACAAGTTCATGCACTTTTTCGGGAAAAATATCTTGAAATAAGCCAATTTTATTGGTTAAATAATGATAGGCACTCTCTTCAGGAGGGAAAGTGAAGACAAATAACAATGAGCAAGTCCACCGTCTGGCTGGTCTTTTGCTCTATGATCTGGAACTTCCAGACACGGTCCGTCACCCGGTTCGATTCTTTTTCGTGGACGACATTCTGCACGCAGCTGGTGAGTCTCCAGACCCACTGGCCGCGGTGGTGACTGAAACGCAACCGCTTTTTCGTCACAAAACTCCCACCTGTGACTGTCGCTTCTGTGCAACGGGTCTGTTCGCGACCCGTATTTTGAAGCGCCTGCCTTAAGCCGACTCCCTCCAGTCGGCAAACCTTTTTTATTTATATGGAATTAGACAAAAAACTCCTGGGAAGGAGTTTTTTAATTTTCTCATCCCCCTTCTAGCTACAAGATGCCAGAAAAACCTGATTTTTCAATATTTTAGGCAAAGTTTGACATTTTTTTTAAATTTAATTACATTAGAACTAACATATAAAAGCGCCAGACCTGTCATCAGCAGGAATCCCCGGTTCGACCGGGGAGCGCTAGAGGAAGATTCCCTAGCCAGGGAAGTAGACCCTCTCGGATAAGCCCGTAACGCTGTAATTAAGGCCACTTGGCAAAGTTGAGATGGTACCTCCCTCGCAAACGCGATGGGATCTCAACACCTAAGAGTGGTTTTTATTTTTTATGCCATATTCAGCCAGCCAGCACGAAGAAGAAGTTTTAAAATATTGGGAAGCCAATCAGGTTTTTGAGCGGTCAGTAAATGAGCGGCCAGATAATAAGCCATATGTATTTTACGATGGTCCGCCGTTTGCGACTGGTCTCCCACACTATGGTCACATTGTGGCTTCACTCATGAAAGACGCTGTGCCGCGCTACTTCACTATGCGCGGATTTAAAGTTGAACGGGTCTGGGGTTGGGATTGTCATGGACTCCCAATTGAAAACATTGTTGAAAAAGAATTGGGTACAAAAACTAAAAAAGAAATTGAAGCCATGGGGGTGGCCGAATTTAACGAACGTTGCCGCAGCAAAGTGTTGGGATATGTAGAAGATTGGAAAAAAACTGTGCGCCGGCTCGGTCGCTGGGTTGATATGGAACATGCGTACGTAACCATGAGTCGTGATTACATGGAATCAGTGTGGTGGGTGTTCAAGCAATTGTGGGACAAGGGTTTGATTTATCAGGACTATCGCGCCATGCACATTTGCCCGCGCTGTGAAACGACGCTTTCACAACAAGAAGTGAGCGAAGGCTATAAAGATGTCAAAGATATTTCGGTGTACGTAAAATTTAAGTTGAAAAATGCTGCGGAAAAATTTGGAGTGGAAAATGTGTACGTTGTAGCCTGGACTACTACTCCTTGGACATTGCCAGGAAATGTCGCGCTCGCAGTTGGTCCAAAAGTAAATTATGCTTTGGTAAAATCTGAAGAAAACTATTTTATTGTTGCCAAAGCTTTGGTGGAAAAAGTTTTTGCCAATAAAGAATTTTCAGTAGAAAAAGAAATGGCTGGTGAAGATTTAGTTGGTCTTTCGTACGAACCAATTTTTGACTATTACGCAAAAGATGAAAAATTGAACAATCGGGAAAATGGTTGGAAAATTTACGCTGCTGATTTTGTGACTGATGACAGTGGTACGGGGGTTGCGCACGAGGCACCGGCCTTTGGGGCTGATGACTGGGAACTGGGTAAAAAAGTTGGACTTCCATTTGTGCAACATGTTGGCATGGATGGTCGATTTAAACCAGAAGTTTTGGTGTTTGCTGGCTTGGAAGTCAAACCAAAATCTGATGATGATAAAGTTCGTCTTGGTGCTGACATTGCTGTACTTAAATATTTACAAGAAAATAATTACTTCTTTGCCAAAGAAAATCTCACCCACTCGTACCCACACTGCTGGCGCTGTGATACTCCACTTTTGAATTACGCAACTTCATCTTGGTTTGTAAAAGTGACAGCGGTCAAAGACGAAGCATTGAAACAAGCGGAAAAAATCAATTGGTCGCCAGACCATATTAAAGAAGGCCGATTTGGCCAATGGCTGGCTGGTGCGCGCGATTGGTCAATTTCTCGTCAGCGTTTTTGGGCCAGTGTGATGCCAATTTGGAAGTGTGAAAAGTGTGCGGAAATGCGCGTATTTGGCTCTGCTGCAGATTTAGAAGAGGCGAGTGGACAAAAGATTGAAGACCTACATAAACATGTGGTTGATTTGGTAACTGTGCCATGTAAGTGCGGTGGAACTATGAAACGCGTACCTGATGTGCTCGATACTTGGTTTGATTCGGGCTCAATGCCATACGCGCAAATGCATTATCCATTTGAAAACAAGAAGAAATTTGAGGATAGCTTCCCAGCGGAATTTATTGCTGAGGGGCAAGATCAAACTCGCGCCTGGTTCTATTACTTACATGTTCTATCCACTTCAATTTTTGCCAAACCAGCTTTCAAAAATGTAATTGTGAACGGAATTGTACTCGCTGAAGATGGAAAAAAGATGAGTAAAAAATTGCAAAATTATCCAGATCCGAATGTGCTCCTAGAAAAATACGGGGCTGATGCACTGCGGTATTATTTAATTACCTCACCAGTCATGCATGCCGAAAGTTTAAACTTTAGCGAAGATGGGGTACGCGAAGCGTACGGAAAAGTAGTGAATACACTCTGGAACGTTGTAGAATTCTACAAATTATTTGCGACTGAAAAAGTGACTGAAGTAAAATCGACAAATATTCTTGATGAGTGGATTCTTGCTAAACTACAGAATTTAATTGCTGATGTAACGCGCGAAATGGAAGCGTATAATTTGTCTGAAGCCTCACGTCCAGTCGCGGAATTTATTGATGAATTGTCGACTTGGTACGTGCGCCGGTCACGCGATCGTTTTAAAGGTAGTGATGAAAAAGATAAACTGGCTGCACTCACAACGCTCCGTGAGGTACTCGCAACCCTCAGTAAAGTTATGGCACCATTTACGCCGTTTGTGGCCGAAAAAGTGTGGCAAGAAGTGAGTGGTAGTAAAAAAAGTGTGCACCTGGAGATGTGGCCAGAAGTAAATAAAAAATCAGTTAATGAATCGGTTCTAGAACAAATGCAAACCGTGCGTAAGATTGTGGAAATGGGTCTCTCACTCCGCTCTGAAGCTGGAGTAAAAGTTCGTCAGGTTCTGGGTGAATTTGATGTGAGGGGTACGGTTTTATCCGAAGAAATGACCTTGATCATAGCTGATGAATTGAATGTCAAAAAAGTCAGTGTTGGTGACAATCGCTACGCCGTGGTTAAAACTGATGGCGCGCTAACTGTTTCACTTAACACGGAAATTACCGAAGTCTTAGAAAAAGAAGGTCTGGCTCGAGAATTTATTCGGACTATCAATCAAATGCGCAAAGATGCTGGCCTAACTATTCAAGATCGAATCAAAATTGAATTTACTACTGAAAGTGAAAAACTTAATCACGCCCTGACTGAATTTAAGGAAGAAATTTTAACAGCGGTTTTGGCTAATAATTTAGAGGTTGGAGTTAGCGGCGAAACCAAAGAAGTTTCTGATATTACTGTAACGGTAGCAATTCACAAAGTTTAATTATTTCCACTACGTTTTATTTCGTAAGTAATTAATTTACGTGCTTCTCGGGCGTTATGTTCAGCTTGTTTTAAATCTGAACCACTTACTGTAAACCAACCTAGACATTCAAAACCATGAGGTGGGCAAGAGATCGAGTCGCCCACTTTTTTGGCTAAGTGCAATTCTTCAAAATAAGATTTTTTATAGAACATTGGGTCAATCTTAATATTAGTAACTGTTCCAGAATAGGGTGGTTGTAAGTTGAGTGACACAGAACCACGTAATGGTTTTTTGGGTTTAGGAATTGGAGAAAAATATTCACCCAGTGCAATCCGTGTGCTGTACTCAACAAAATCAACACCCCAGGCCAGCATGAGTGATCGGTGCACACAACCGCCACCTAGTCGTAAATTAATTTCCAGTGGAATTGGTCCTTTTTTACCAATTTTAGCTTCGTAATGGACGCAGGCGTCAGTAATTCCTAATTTTTCTACAGTGACTTCAGCCATAGTGGCCAAAACATCTTGGCGTCTTTTGGAAAGTTTAGATGGTAAAGCCTGACCTTTGTCCAAAAAGGAATTACCAAATTTTTTATCATAGTTATCTGACACAGAACAGAATTTGACCTTACCATTCTGTACTAGCATATCAATATCAACCTCAGCCCCATCAATAAATTCCTCAACAAAAATATCTAATCCCTCGCTAAGAGTACTTTCTACTTCAGGGCTAATTTTTTTGCGAATCCGGTCAATGGTAGGCTTTAAACTGGCCCGTCGGCTAACCTTGGTGACATAGGCACTACCTGCGCCAAAAGCGGGTTTAATTACCACGGGAAAAGTAAAGTTTTCTTTGACCAAGTCTAGGTCTTTTGTGGATCGAATGCGATGGTGTTTGGGCACAGGTAAATTGTTTTCACTGCAAAATTTGCGGAAAGCCAGTTTATTCCGGATATGTTCCACAATTGGGTAGGGGGTACCAGGAAAGCCAAATTTTTCAATTAATTTAGAAGTTAGGACAACTTCCTCTTCCCAGAAATTTACAATTCCGTTAATTTTAGTGCGGGGGTGTTCCTTTGTAAACGCCGCAAAAGCCTTGATTGTTTTAAGGTGGTCGCTGGTGTCAGCAATAATCCAGTGATCCACAAATGGGGTAGCCCAATTTTTTTCTTTTTCAATAACGATAACAGTCAGATCTAGTTTTTTAAGCGTTTCAAAGACAAATTGTTTATTGGGAGTACTAGTGCCAACTACACAAATCGTTCTCCCAGAGAGGTCAGGGTTTGGCATATAATTTACCGTAACAGCCGTCCCTCCAATTGTCAATTTTAGTTATTGACAAATTGCTTTAAAATCGATATAATCCTGAGGTTATTTATTTAAAATAAAACTTGTCCGCCTAATCATTTCTATGGACACAGCGGTAAAAGAAAAAGAGGGAGTTGTTTCAGCACCGGTAAGTGATTCAGATTTAGCAGTCAATTTTGAAAAATTAAAAAATGCTGTGCTGTCTAAGCGCCCAGTTTTGAAAGATATTATTGAAAAGCACGGGCAAAAAAGTTTGTACAATTATTCTCAGGACTACACTGATGCTAACCCAACCCCGGCCATTACCCGGCGGGCGGATTTTTTGGGAGTTTTTAAGGAAGAAGTGGTAAGACTGCTGGGACCAGAAGTGGCTGAGTCAGCGGTGGCCCAATTGGAAAAATATTTTTTTGTTTCTACGTCTGATCACCATGGTCCCGTGTGTCACCCATTTTTCTTGAATGCGGATTTAATTATTGCATCATCATACGCTGAACGTCATGACGAAATTTTGAAAAATGTAATTATTTTGTCATGTGCCAATGTTTCACTCAACAACTCTTCTTTTCCTCGCGGATTACTATTCAATTCAGTGACACCGAAAGGTGTAGAAATGCAGCGTTTATCGTTTTTGCCAAGCAATTGCCACTCAGCCGCAGTCTATAATTTTCGGCCCTATCGTCAGGATGATGTAGAAAAATTACGTAAAGTAATTGCAGAAAAAATTAAAAACGGCTTGGTAACAGAAACGGTAGCTACTGGTTTGAATCAGATTTTATCTGATATTTATGATAAACCAGAAATTTACGCTCTCAGTAATTACGCTGATCAAATTACTGTAACTAATCACCAGCTTTGGAAAAAATTTTTTTCACCGAGTGATTTATCGCGCCCAGATTTGATTTATATTGAACAAGAAACTTTAGTAACTAAATTACTCCTGCGCTACCACTTATTTAAAGACACAACCATTTCTAAAATTTTGTTTGACCCTTCTTCAGAAGAATTAATTAACAAATATTTTGAAGGAATCATGGGAGCTTTTTCTCGCCAAGAAGGTTGGGGAACATATTTATTTTGGGGAATGTTACCAGGTAAGCATGATCGTTTCCACCTTTGGAAACAAGGGAATAAATTAGTTTCTGATGATGGAGCAATTACGGTTGATTTGACTCCCGAAGCAATTGCTAAGGCACTGGAAGACAAGACAATTATGCCAAGTATGATGCTGATTTTCTTGGTGTTAGCTTTTTACTATGGACTCAAATGTTTAGGTGGTGCGAACCAGGTGAATTATCTTACCTTGCTCAAAGAGGCATACATTAAGATGCAAACTGAAAAAAATGATCTGGAAAGTGTGGCGGTTTGCCAGGATGTTCGAACTAAAGAATTTGTAGATGGCCCAAGTATCACTTTCCTTCGTGGTCCAAAGGGTGAAATGACTTTAGCAGCTGGTTTGGATCTTATTTTGTATGGTGAAAAAGACACTTGGAAAACCATTATTGAGGTGTCAAAAGACATCACTTTGGCCGAGGCATTTTATCCTTTACTTACCGAATTTTATCCTGTAATGTACCCGGAGATTGAGCGTCAACCTGAGCTCTCACGGATTACCGCCGAAGAGGTAGCGGAATTTACTGGAATTAGTAAGAAAATTAAACCTAGTATTCAAATTACGGAATAAGTATGCCAAAAGCCAGTGCGGAAAAAGTTCTTTCAGTCAATGGTCGGCTGACTAAGAATGGAATTGCAATTACGGTTAAAAACCGTGATTTTTTGGTTGAATACCCCATTGAAATTTGGAAAAAAGTACCGGCTGAGGCTAAACAAATGCTGTTAGACAACTTAACGTTTGGGGATACTCACTTTTTGCCATTGACCCTTGGTTATGATCGAATTAAATACAACACTCAATTTCCATTGGTAGAGAGTTTTCTGTTTAGAAACCAAATGATGGACATGACCAAGTCTGAAGAGTGGGATGATGCACCGCTCCTGTCTTATTTGAAACAATTTTATAATTTGGAATTTGATTTTAAACCAGGGACACCAGCTTTTCCCAAAGAATTCCCTAAATCAAAAATCAAAAAGAAACAACCAATTGCCGTAGTTCCATTTTCATTTGGTAAAGAAAGTTTGACCACTGTGGCCATGTGTTTGGAATTAGGAATTAAACCAATTTTGGTTTATTCGCAGGAGCCATCAATGGCTTATGAGGAAACTTACAAGCGTAAAAAACTTGAAGAATTTGGCAAAAAATTTAAAGTTGATACTTACTTTGTAAAAAATGGCCCAGGTTTATTTAGATATGACGCTGCGTTTAGTAAAAAACGTGGTACAGAAGTGGGCTGGGGTTCACAAACAACCTTAATTGCGTTGCAGGTTTTACCTTTTGTTTACGCCTACAACGCTGATTATATTTTCTTTGGGAGTGAATATCTAAGTAATGAATCTCACTTAAACAATGGCTGGAAAGTGTATATCTGTTATGACCAAACCAGTTTCTACACTTTGGAGCAGGATGCCATGATTCGCTTGCTCACTCATGGACAATGTGAAGTGAAAGCTAGCTTAGAACCAATTGATCAATTAAATATTTTTGATCTTCTTCACTTACGTTATCCAAAATTTGGTCAATATCAATTTTCTTGTACTGCCGAAGCCCCGTTATTAAAGGATTCACAGTGGTGCCATAAGTGTTACAAGTGTGCCCGGATGTATTTGTTTGCCCGGGTAGTTGGGCTGGATCCAGCCACCATTGGATATAAAAAAGATTTGTTAAATGAACCTGGTTTATTTGAAAATTACTTTGGTAAAGATCACAAATCTGGATCATCCTATGAATTAGATTTCTGCTTCTACGCTTTGGCTAAAAAAGGTAATACTTCAAAGTATGTGGAACGGTTTCGTAAAGAAAAGATGAGTAAAATGCCACCGTGGAGCACTTTTTACAAGCATTTTACCAGCATTCGTCCGTGGTTAAATTTACCAGCTAAATACGATAAAAAAATTCTTAAGATTTTTACCAGTGAATTAAATCACTTGAAAAAAATCTTACCAAAAGCCTAGTCAATTTACAGCGTAATTAACGAGCATATGAATATCAAACAAATTTTTGAAGTCGGTATTAAAATGGCCATGGCTGCTGATCCTCGTGGTGAAGCTGCGGTAAAAAAGTATTTAGCCAATATTCGTAAGGAATACGATAAATTGTCTGACCTTACTAAAAAATATTTTGAAAAAGAAAAACTAACTAATCCATACTTGGATAGTTTTATTCACGTGGATAATGGGGCTGAAGTAAAACGAATTTTGGCTGGGATTGATATTAACCCGGGCGAAATTTTGTTAGCTAATGAGCTTAATCAGCGTGGCAAAAAAATTGACCTGGTTATTGCTCACCACCCAGAAGGCAAAGGACTTACCTATTTGCACGATGTCATGGGCATGAACACAGATATTTACGAAGCCTGTGGGATTCCAGTGCACCTAGCTGAAAAAATTTCTGAAGAACGTTGGTCAGAAGTAGAAAAGGGCGTGCATCACATGAATCACAATCAGACCATTGATATTGCTCGTTTGCTCGATATTAACTTTATTAATACCCATACTTTTACCGATAATTTGGTGCACAAATTTTTGGGTGATTATTTGCAAAAGGTTAAACCTCAAACTCTGGGGGAAATTATTGAAGCACTGTTAGAATTGCCTGAGTATCAATATGCCCAAAGTATGGGCTCTGGACCAAAAATTGTTTCTGGTCGGCCAAATCACCGGGTAGGTAAAATGCTCCTTGAAATGACTGGCGGCACCACCCCAGCCAGCAAGCTTTACCAAGAAATTTCTCGGTTTGGAATTAGCACTGTAGTTGGCATGCACATGCATCGCGAAGTGATCACTAAGGCCACCGAAAATCAGCTGAGTGTTATCATGGCTGGTCACATGTCCTCTGACTCGCTGGGCATGAACCTGCTCCTTGATGAATACGAAAAACGTGGAATTGAGATTGTACCGTGCGGCGGCTTAATTCGGGTTAGTCGGGTCAAGAAAAGTAAACCAGCGCCAAAAGTTAAACCAGCCAAGAAGAAAAAGAAATAATATGATTGGCTACCTCTCGGGCGTGATCCTAGAAAAATTGGCAACGGGCATTTTACTAGAAACGTCTGGTGGGGTTGGGTATGAAGTAAATTTAACTGCGGCCGAAGCTGGTGAACTTGCGATTGGCACGTCAGTGAAATTATTTACCTATTTAAAAGTCTCGGATAGTGCGCAGGAATTATTTGGTTTTAGAACCACTGCGGCCCGGGACTTTTTTAAATTGCTGTTAACGGTTTCGGGAATTGGCCCAAAAAGTGCGCTGAATATTTTGAATGCTGGGGCGGTAGATCAACTGCAGGGAGCGATCGCGCGTGGGGATATTGCGTATTTAACTGGTGTGCAGGGGCTGGGTAAAAAAACCGCTGAGCGGTTGGTGGTAGAATTAAAAAATAAATTTACCGTGCGTGGCTCAAGTGAAACCATTGCTGGCTCACCATCTGGCCCGCTGGCTGAGGTAATTGAGGGTTTAGTGGCCATGGGTTATTCGCAAGCCGAAGCGCGGGACGCAGTGCAAAGTTTGGATCCGGCTGGAAAAAATAGTGAAGGTCTACTCCGTGAAGCTTTGAAACTACTTAGTCGTTAATTAAAAAAGCCCCGTTGTGACGGGGCTTTTTATTTTTAGCTTTAAACTTCTTCTTCAGCTTCACCCTCTAATTCAGCGCCGCTTTCAAGTAGGGTAATGTTCACCACTTTATCACCCTCAGCTTTGAAACGCATCACACGCACGCCTTGAGTGGCGCGGCCGAGTGAAGAAATGGTTTTGAGCGGAGTACGAACCACTTGGCCTTTCATGGAAATGAGGAGTAAATCTTGGTCCTCGGCATTGTTGATAATGCGGGCATTGATCAATTTACCGGTTTTGTCAGTGACATTCATGGTCTTAATCCCAGAACCACCGCGGCCTTGCACTTTATACTCACTAATTTCGGTGCGCTTGCCTAAACCATTTTCAGAAATTACCAAAAGTTCCAAAACTTTTTTCTTCACCAAATCAGGTGACACTACATCCATACCAATCACGGCATCACTAGATTTTAGACGCATACCACGTACACCAGCAGCGGTGCGGCCCATGGCGCGGATATCAGCTTCTTTGAAGCGAATGGCTTGGCCCTGGGCCGTGGCAATCACAATGTCATCACTACCACCGGATGGGCGAACCCATTCGAGCATGTCGTCAAGATGCAATTTAAGGGCAATCAAACCAGAGCGGCGCACATTTTTGAAATCATCCAAGCTTGATTTTTTGATTGTACCTTTGTTAGTGACCATGACTAAGTATTTGTACTTACTCATGTCAGCCATGGACAAAATTGAAGACACATTTTCATTTGGCGCCAGTTGCAAGAAGTTCACGAGTGCTTGACCTTTGGCAGTGCGTGACGCGACCGGAATATCGTAAGCGCGGAGTTGGAATACGCGGCCACGGTTGGTGAAGAAAAGCATGTTGTCGTGCGTGTTGGTGGAAATTAAGTGCTCAATCACGTCTTCTTCTTTGGTAGTGAGACCAATCACGCCCTTGCCACCGCGACTCTGGGTGCGGAACGTATCCACTGGCATGCGCTTGATATAACCGTCTTTGGTGGCCATGATAATAGTTGGCTCATTTGGTACCAAGTCTTCAATACTAAATTCTTTCACGCCATGAGCCACAATTTGCGTGCGGCGTTCGTTGGCGTGATCTTTTTTAATGCCTGCTACATCAGCTTTCACAATGGCCAAAACTTTTTTCTCACTGGCCAAAATACTTTGTAATTCTTTGATAAGTGCCATTTTTTCGGCTAATTCATCTTCAATCTTTTTACGTTCAAGGTTAGCTAATTGTTGCAGGCGCATTTCCAAAATCGCCACAGTTTGACGTTCAGAAAAATCAAATTTTTTCATCAAATTGGCTTTGGCTTCGTCTTTATCTTTGGACGCGCGAATGGTATTGATAATTAAATCAATTTTATCCAGGGCCTTTTTCAAACCTTCTAAAATGTGAGCACGCTCTTCGGCTTTATTTAAATCAAATTCAGTGCGCCGGCGGATCACTACTTGGCGGTGCTTAATGTACTCTTCCAAAATTGTCTTGAGGTTCAAAACCCGTGGTTCAATTCCGTCCACCAAGGCGAGCATGTTGAGGTGGAACGTAGTTTGCAAATCAGTCATCTGGAAAAGCCGGTTCAACACTTTCTTTGGATATGAATCACGTTTTAGTTCAATTACAATACGCACACCTTCTTTATTGGACTCGTCGCGTAAATCTTTAATACCTTCAATTTTCTTTTCCTGCACGAGCTCAGCAATTTTTTCAAGGAGAGCGGCTTTGTTAACTTGGTAAGGAACTTCAGTCACCACAATTTTGTACTGATCATTTTTACCTTCTTGAATTTCAGTTTTAGCGCGAATCACCACGCCACCACGGCCAGTAGCGTATGCCGCGGCAATGTCTTGTTTATTATAAATAATCCCGCCAGTTGGAAAATCTGGGCCAGGGACAAATTGCATTAAATCTTCGACAGTACACTTTGGATTTTCAATTAAGAAATCAATCGCATCACAAAGTTCACCCAAATTGTGCGGTGGAATATTGGTGGCCATACCAACCGCAATCCCCATGCTGCCATTCAACAGTAAGTTTGGTAATTTACTTGGTAGGACGCGTGGTTCTTTGTGTGAACCATCGTAAGTAGGCGAAAAATCAACCGTGTTTTTTTCAATATCCAAAAGTAATTCTTCGGCAATGGCGTAGAGTTTAGCTTCGGTATAACGCATGGCCGCAGCACTATCACCATCCATGGAACCAAAGTTTCCTTGCCCGTATACCAATTGGTGACGCATGTTAAAATCTTGCGCCATGCGGACGAGCGAATCATAAATTGCACTGTCACCGTGAGGATGGTATTTAGCCATTACTTCACCAACCACGTGCGCAGATTTGCGGAATTTTGAAGTGTGTTTAAGACCGATATTCCACATGGCGTACAAAATACGGCGGTGGACTGGCTTTAAACCATCGCGCACATCAGGCAACGCGCGCGACACAATTACACTCATGGCGTAATCCAAATACGAAGTGCGCATTTCATCAACCAAATTAATTGGTTCGACTCGTCCAATCGTTTCGGGAATTAATTTTTCTTGTTCAATTTTTTTCATAATTAATTATTTTGCTTGGCTTTGATAGCTTCAACCAAGGCGTCCAGGGCGGCTGAATCAGTTGAAGCTCTGGTAGTAGTGGTCATGGCCGCGGCGGTGGCTGCTTGCGAAGCGGCTACTTTTTCCTTGGCTATCTTATCATTTTCCTTAATAGTTTCAAGAATGGATTTAAAATCGTCCTGGCCTTGAGTAATTAATTCCTGACCATCGCGTTCACTCCAAACATTCGTGATAATTGATTTTAAATTAAAGCCCCAAATGGCCACAATTGCGACGGCGAAAATTCCCACAGCATACCACATCATTTTGGTATTGCCCCGGGGAACTGGCGAGTGAACAAGTGGGGCCAAAGTTCGACTTGATTCTGGGGCACGAACAGTTTCAACCTCGCGCACGACTGGTGCCTCAGCAACTTTTTCTTCAGTTGACTCTTTCAAATATCCCTCTTTAGCCAAAAACGCCGGCAATTCTTTGGTAATTGCGGCCACGAGTTCTGGATTAAACGGTGACTCGCGGTGGCGTTTTTTGGGCATAGACAGGCAAAAAACTTATTCCTTGGCTAGAACAATGACACTGGTATCTTCGGTCGGCAAATCTTTTTTCTTAATAATCACTTTGGTTTCTGGTTCACCTTTTAAAACCGTGCCCATGGCCTTGCAAAAAGTGGTGTAAGGTGCGGCTTTTGGGTCATTATCACTTTGGAAGGCAATTGGGATCACAATCCGTGGCTCCAGGTCATTCACCGCCTTCATGGCTGCTTCAGCATCATACCCATCAACCCCGCCTACAGGAACAAATAAAACATCAACATCAGATAAAACCTCGCGTTGCTTTTGGTTTAAAGACTTAGTGGCCCGGCCTAAATGGGCTAAACTAAGCCCTTCAGCATCTAGTCGGACCATAGTACTGCCTGGTTCACTGCCAGTTACGGCGGTAATTAACACCCCTTTAATGTCACATTCGCCTGGGGTAGAGAGGATAAATGGCTCACCTGAGAGGGTAATGGCTTCTTTTTCTGGGCCTTGGGTCAAAATCGCCACGGCTGGGGTCACACTGCGTGGGGCAGAGCCAGATTCTGGCTTATAAGGGTCAATTACGACCACCACTTCTTCATCAAACGGCTTAGCTACCAGCTTAATGGCTGTGCCTCCGAGCCAGGAAATATGCATATTTGGTATTAATTTAGTAGTAGCCCCATTTTATCAGGTCACTGGGGTTTAGACAAGGAAAACCGCTGTGGTTAACCCTCTTGCCAAATCAAAAAATTTCTGCTATATTAAGCCCACTTTATTAATTTTTCCCCAACTGGGGAAACTTAGCTCAGGCTAGGTTAAAACAAGAAAATATGGCAGAAGAAAAAAAATCAGCCTTTGGCGATTTGCTTAAAGATTACTTTGGCAAAGTTCCAGCCATGGATGAATTGGTTAAAGGTAAAGTTATCTCAATTGACCGCGGTGAAATCAGAATCGACCTTAATGGCCTCATGGTTGGTGTGGTACGCGGCGATGAATTATTTAGTGAATCAAAACAATTCGCTGATGTTAAAGTTGGCGATGAAGTTGAAGCTACGGTTGTTGGTGGTGAAAATGAAAACGGTGAAATTGAACTTTCATTCCGGATTGCTGGTCACCAGAAAGTCTGGGATAACATGGCTGAACTTAAAAAGAGTGGGGCAACAACCACTGCTAAAGTTGTGTCTGCAAACAAAGGTGGTTTGATGCTCTCAGTGGAAGGCGTGTCTGGTTTCTTGCCAGTATCACAACTTAATCCTGACCACTACCCACGCGTCCCAGGCGGTGATAAGAATCGAATTTTGGATCACCTCCGCCAATTTATTGGTCAAGAATTAAAAGTCCAAGTATTTGATCTTAGCCCAGGTGAAGACAAATTGATTTTGTCAGAAAAAACTTTGTGGGAAAGTGAACAAAAATCAATTCTCGACTCATACAAAGTTGGTGACTCTGTGTCTGGTACAATTAGTGCCCTCACACCATTTGGTGCGTTCATGAAATTTGGTGATGCTTTGGAAGGTTTGATCCATATTTCCGAAATTGTGTGGCAACGGATTGATCACCCTAAAGACGTGCTCAAAGTTGGCGATGAGGTTAAGGCCCAAATTATTGATCTTAACAAGTCAAAAATCTACTTGTCACTGAAGCGCTTGATTGATGACCCATGGAAGTCAGTTAAAGACCGCTATAAAGTTGGTCAAGTGGTTGAAGGTGAAGTACACAAAGCTGAACCATTTGGTCTCATGGTAAAACTTGATGACCAAATCCATGGTTTGGCTCACATTTCTGACCTTTCAGACAAACCAGTGTCTGACCCAAAGAAATTTCTCGAATCATTCCCACTGGGTGAAATGAAGAAATTTGAGATTATTTCAATGGAACCATCAGAACACCGTCTTGGTCTTAAACTCGAAGGCGTGGCCGGGGCCAAGCGGACCCGCAAAAAACCTGAAGGTAAGGAAGCTAAAGAAGAAACCGAAACCTCAGACGAAGCCGCAGCTTAAGCTTGATTTTACTAGCAAAATAGCGTATAGTACTATAACTATACGCTATTTTTTATTATGAAAAATTTACTCAAAAATTTTGCCATTATTGTCGTTGCGCTCTTTGTAATTGCCGCTACCCTTAGCTTTACCAACCTGGTTAGTGAAAAACCAGAAGTGGTTGGGGTGAATCGTTTGGTTACTGAAATTAATAATGAACAAGTGAAAAAAGTAGAGGTGGCGGGTGATATTATTTCCGTAGAATTAAAAGATGCAAACGCGAAAAAATTATCAGTCAAAAAAGAAGCGTCACAATCTTTTTCTGAACTGATGAGTAATTTGGGGGTTGATCAAGGTAAACTTCAGAAAGTTGAAATTCAAGTTAAAGATCAGACTGGTTTTAAATATTGGGCCGCAGTAATTGTGCCATATTTGTTGCCGTTTATTTTGCTGGTCGTGCTCGTGTATTTTATGAGTCGACAAGTGCAGGGTGCCAATAATAAAGCCATGATGTTTGGTCAAAGTAGTGCGCGTGAAGCCAAACCAGATGATAAAAATAAAAAAACTTTCAAAGACGTAGCTGGGGCCAAAGAAGCCAAAGCTGAATTAACGGAAATCGTGGATTTTTTACGTGACCCACAAAAGTTTGCGGCCGTGGGCGCAAAAATTCCAAAGGGCGTACTCTTGATGGGTTCGCCAGGTACAGGTAAAACCTTGCTCGCTAAAGCAGTGGCGGGTGAAGCTAATGTACCATTTTTCCACATGAGTGGTTCAGAATTTGTGGAAATGTTTGTAGGGGTTGGTGCTAGTCGTGTACGTGATCTATTTCAAAAAGCGCAAAAAGCTGCGCCAGCGATTGTATTTATTGATGAAATTGATGCCGTTGGTCGCAAGCGCGGGGCTGGTCTCGGTGGTTCACATGATGAACGCGAACAAACTCTTAACCAAATCTTGGTTGAAATGGATGGGTTTGAGCCAAACCTGGGTGTGATTATTATGGCGGCCACTAATCGTCCTGATGTTTTGGACCCAGCCTTACTCCGACCGGGTCGCTTTGACCGCCGAGTGGTGATTGACATGCCAGACATTAATGATCGTGAAGAAATTTTGAAAGTTCACGCGGTCAATAAACCAATTGCGGCGGGAGTGTCACTCCGCAAAGTGGCGGAACGTACGCCAGGTTTTTCTGGGGCTGACCTAGATAATCTTTTGAATGAAGCCGCGATCGCCGTAGTACGGGATAACCGCAAAGAAATTGCTGAAATTGATATTTTAAAAACCATTGAAAAAGTTCTCTTGGGACCAGAAAAACGCTCTCGCGTCATGACTAAAAAAGACAAGGAAATGACCGCCTACCACGAAGGTGGGCACGCTTTGGTCGGACACTTTTTAGAACATACTGACCCAGTGCGTAAAGTATCAATTATTGGTCGGGGCATGGCTGGTGGTTACACGCTCAGCATGCCAGTTAGTGATGTGCACTACCGGACTCTGGCCAAGTTCAAAGATGATATTGCCATGATGCTGGGTGGTTATGTAGCGGAACGCATGATTTATGGCAATGATCATTTGACTACTGGTCCATCAAGCGATTTGAAAAAAGCCACTCAAACTGTAACCGCCATGATTATGCAATATGGTATGAGTGAGAAGCTTGGTCCGCGACAGTATGGTGATAATGAAGGTTTAATTTTCTTGGCTGAAGAAATTCACAGCAAGAAAAATTACAGTGAAAAAACTGCGGAATTAATTGATTCAGAAATTAGCCAGGTGTTAGAAGAGGCCAAAGAGCGCGCGCTGGAAGTGTTGACTGTACACCGCACTCAGCTCGATGCTTTGGTAAAAACACTTCTCGAAAAAGAAACAGTAGAACAAGAAGAATTCACTGCACTCATGGGCGGGGCAGTGAAAAAAGCTGATGATGCCGGTGCCGCCGTAGACATCCGAGACTAAATTAAAAAACCATCCTAATTAGGATGGTTTTTTAATTGTAAAAAGTTGTGCTATACTCTTAGCATAATCTTTTCTTCTATGTCTGAACCAACGTACGGTAGTGCACTACGCACAAGCTGGAAATTAGCGTGGCACCACAAAAACTTGTGGCCATTTGGTTTATTTGCCCTCATGCTTGGACAATTTGGTTTTTTGGAAATCCTAACCAAGATCTGGGCGGTGCGTTCAAACACGACTTCAGACGTGGTCAGGGCTAGTCAAGGTGTGTTTAGTAGCAACACTTGGTTCCAGTTACAACAGCTTTTTGCTGATAGTAGTGCGCGTTGGGTGTGGGCAGTGTGGTTATTAATTATTTTACTTGGCCTGGGAATTGCGCTACTTGTAGTGGCAACAGTAAGTCAGGGCGCGCTAGTCTACGTAGGAGCTAAATATGCCAAACATACAGTGCGTTTTCCTAGTGAAAGCGCGGCTTGGCACGCAGGGGTGCGCCATTTTTGGCGCGTTTTAGGTTTAAATGCCCTCCGGAAATTATTTGTTTGGGTGTCAGCCTTTGCTTTGGCTGAATTAGCCTTATTTTTAGCCGCTGGCCAAAGTGTTTGGCTCTGGCTTAGTTTTGCTGGTGCTTTAATTTTGGGAATTATTTTTTCCATTATTACCATGTACGCCATTGGTTATGTGGTGGTGGAAGAATATTCATTTGCCATGAGTTTTAATCAGGGTTTGCGTCTTTTCCTTCGGCACCCATTGGTTTCACTTGAGACTGGCGTGATCACCCTCCTCATTAATATTGTTTTAATGTTCTTTGGCCTATTTGCCTTGCTTTATGTTTTCTTTTTGCCAAATATTATTATTAAATACCTGGCCATGTGGCTACCAGTAAGTCAATTGGGTCAGGCCGTGGGCGCGCTGAGTTATGCCTTATTTTTAGCGGTTAGCTTGGCCGCCGGTGCAATTTTTGCGGTGTTTTCCACTTCAGTTTGGGCTTATTTATTTAGTAAAATGCACCACGGCCGCATGACCAGCAGTATTTTGCGAATGTTTGGGCGCGATTAGTATGGGTTTTGGTAGTATTAATGATTTATTAAAAAAAGAACCTGTAGCTGGGACAAAACCCCCAGAGCTTGATGATCCACAAGTGAAATTTTCGCACAAAATGGCGCAAATCAAACAGCAGGGTTTTGAAACCGAAGCGCAACGGTTAGCTGGTGAGCTAGGTTATCCATATCTGGCGTTGGAACATTTCCCTGTCAGTCAGGAAGCCTTGCGTCAGGTGCCACGTGATATTGCTGAGGGACTCAAAGCCGTTTGTTTTTTTGCTACTCCAGATGAGGTGCGCTTAGGTGCAGTTGATCCAACCAATCCGGCGGTGGCTGAACTTTTGACCGCTATTGAAGAGCGCAATCACGCTGAGGGTAAAATATATGTTATTTCTGAAGCTAGTTTTAATCAGGTTTTGGAAATGTATGCACGGCTGCCAAATGTAAAACCAGTCAGCAAAGATGTGGAAATTACCGAGACTGCCTTAGGGGCAATTCAGGGTGACGTGACTGATTTTTCTTCATTCCAAGCTTTACTTGATAAACAATCAACCAGTGACACGGTGGTTGCAATTTTGGGGGCGGCTTTGAAATTGGATGCATCAGATGTACACATTGAAAATGAAGCGGCGCGGTTAGTAGTGCGCTTTCGGCTGGATGGTGTTTTGCATGATGCCGCAGTTTTGCCAAAAGAAGCTGCTAAACAATTACTTTCTCGGGTTAAATTAACATCATCTTTGAAAATTAACATCACTGAGTCGCCACAAGACGGCCGTTTTACCATTAAATTAAAAGCCTACGATGTTGATGTGCGTGTTTCCACCATTCCAACGCTTTATGGCGAAAGTGTGGTAATGCGTCTTTTGCGCCAAACGGGTCAACATATTACGCTCGATGATTTGGGTGTGCGGGGTCGTGGCTTAGAAATTTTGAAAAATGAAATTACCCGGCCAAATGGCATGATCATGATTACTGGTCCGACCGGGTCTGGTAAGTCCACCACTTTGTACGCGATTTTAACCATGCTTAATAAACCAGGGGTGAAAATTATTACCCTGGAAGATCCAGTCGAATACCGCATTCCAGGTGTAAACCAAAGTCAGATTGATCACACCAAAGACTACACTTTTGCCAAAGGTTTACGGTCAATTTTGCGTCAGGACCCTGATGTGGTGATGGTCGGTGAAATCCGCGACTTAGAAACCGCTGATACAGCGGTGCAAGCGGCGCTGACTGGGCACTTACTACTTTCAACGATCCATACCAACAGTGCGGCGGGCGCGATTCCACGGTTTTTGGCCATGGGTGTGAAGCCTTTTTTGCTCGCTCCAGCCTTGAACTGCGTAATTGGTCAGCGCTTGGTGCGTAAAGTATGTACTGCGTGCCGCACTAAAATTACTCTAGCTGAATTTCCAGAAGTAGAGCAGAAAAAAATTACTGAGATTATTGCGCATTTACCAGAAACTGACCGGGCTAAATATCCGCAGCCAGAATTTTACAAAGCGGTTGGTTGTGATGCTTGTAATAAACTGGGTTATAAAGGCCGCATTTCTATTTTTGAAATTTTCACGGTCACGCCACAAGTTGAGAAGCTTCTTAGTGCGGGAATTGCCTCAGAAGTGGAAGTGGCCGAAGTTATCCGCGCTGATGGGATGATTTCTATGGCTGAAGATGGTATACTAAAGGCCTTAGATGGAATTACCACACCGGAAGAAGTTTTCCGGGTAACCGAATAATTTTTTATGGTACATACAACGCGTACAACTGGACCAATGGGAGGCAATTACGGACAACCAGTTCGTTTTTATAAAGCTGTGGCCATTACTTTTTTGGTTTTGACCTTGGGTTTATTGGCTCTAATTGCGTTCATGTCAGCTAAACGCGCTAGTATTACGATTTTAACAAAATCTGAACCAGTGGACGTATCATTTCCAGTGGAAGTTGGCACAGCCGCTGATGGCGCGATTCCTGGGTCAGTGAGTAGTACAGTCATTACGTTTGAACAATCATTTACACCACGTACAACTACAACCACTGCTAGTGGCGCCGGTAACGGAGGTAGTGTTATGCTCATTAATGACTCTGTCAGTGAACAACCACTCGTTGCAACCACGCGTTTGCTCGCTCCAAACGGAGTGCTGTACCGCCTGGCCAAAGGTGTCACTGTTCCAGCCAAAGGTTCAATTAGTGTAGAAGTGTACGCTGATAAAAAAGAAGCCGCCAACAACATTAGTAGTCCAACTCAGTTCACTATTCCAGGCTTACCAGCTGATCGTCAAAAAGAAGTATATGCTAAAAGTTCAACTGCGCTCTCAGCCGTTGGCGAGCGCCAGGTTGGAATTGTAACGGTTGATGATTTATCGAGTGCGACCACAGCCTTTAATGAAGCGCTCAAAGAAAAAGCCAAACAATTAGCCCAAGCAAAATTCCCAGGTCAGGCTGCTAATGGTTTTGTGGTCCAATCCACACCAACGGCTTCAGCTAAAGCAGGGGATTTGGCGAGTACCTTTTCAATTTCAGGCAAGGCGACGGTGGTTTTGGCCGCCTATAAACCAGAAGATTTGAGCCGCTCAGCCACCGCCATGTTAAACCGAAAAATTGTTGATAATAATGATGTTCTCCAATCAGCCGCGTCAGAACCAAGCGTTACTTTTGACAGTTTTGATGGGGCAAAAAATATTTTAACTTTACGCGTCACTCAAACTGGGACTGTAAATCTCGATCCGAACAGTCCTAAGCTAAATGAACAGGTATTTTTTGGTAAATCAGAGGAGGATGTAAGAAAATACGTCATGTCGCTCGACCATGTAGAAAGTGTGGAAATGAAATTTAAACCACTCTGGAATAAAACTGTGCCGCAAGTGGCTGATCGCGTTGATATTACCATTAAGCAATCAGAATAATTTTTATATATGCCTGTCCGCTCTAGCAAGCCTAAGTCCAAAGCCGTGCGCAAACCGCGCGCCAGAAAAATTGAGCTCAGCTCTGCCGCGTTAGAAGATTTGGTGGAAGCTAAAGCTGAACAAATCGTGCATAAGCACACTATTTTTGATCTCAAAATGGTGGCCGCTTTGACCGTAATCGGGATTGCTAGTCTGGTCATGAATACATTTGCGGCTGGAAATTATAATTTAGCCGCCACCACCAGCACACCAAGTGTTGCATCCTCAACTGCCCGCCTCTTGGTGCAAGCTAAAACTGACAGTGAAACGGTTTCGAGAATTATTGTACCAACTCCAAGTACTGAAGCTAGTTCAACTATGTCAGAAGTGCTTGGAAAGTGGGATATAGTCGCACAAAACGAACCTATCAAACTTACAAAAGTGCGTTTTTCCGCAATTAATCCAGATTACACAGTGCGGACCACCGCCGCTGAATTTACTAAACTTCGGCTCTCAACCGGAAATGGTATCCAGCTTGGGACGGCTGAAATGACCAATGGTTATGTGGATTTTAATCTCAATAACTTCACCGTTCCTCTAAATCAAATGCAAACCCTGGTGCTTCGTGGGGTAGTAACTGGATCAGGTGTAATGAAAGAAAATTCAATTATTCGCTTTGGGGTAAATTTGCAAGTTGCAAATACTTGGCAAGCGGTCAGTGGAATTACTGGTAATCAGCTTAAATTTACAGACTTTAGTTTCCGGGCGCCAGCCTATGCCATTGGTGCTCTCACAGCCCCAAATCTTTACCACAACAGTGTACCAATGATTTATTCCAGTTGGAGTAGTTGGTCAGTGTATCCAAAACCAGTTAATACTGAGAGCAAAATTTTCCCAATCGCGATTAGCGCGGTTGGTGAAAAAGATTTACGCATTTCAAAATTACTCTTAAATGTTAAAGCTAACGGAATGGTAAGTACTGGTACTAGCAGTACAGGATATGTTTCTGGCTTTAAATTGTATCCAGCTGATAGCCAAAATAATATTCCGGTTGGGGCTAGTCCAATTGCCACAACAACTAGTTGTTTAGTTTCACCAATGCCTGGTGCGCCAGCTGCTGGGACAGTTAACATTCCAGGGGTCGGGACTTGTGGAATTGAAACTGTATACTTAACTTTTGACCAAAAAAATGATGTGGCTGGAGCCATGGATAATTTAGTTATTCCAGCTGGCCAAACTAAGTATTTCATGCTCGTAGCTGATACTACCCATGCTTTAGCTGGTAAAAGTTCTGGTCAAGTTAGTTTGATCGCCCAAATTGCCGGGAACAAAGGCCCACTGGCCTCAAGTGATCCAAAAGTGATGTTCTGGAGCGGTGGTGGGGTTTTTTACCACTACACCCCAACTGGTAAGAGTGAAAATACCAGCGCCTACAATCAGTCAAATACCTATCCAGTGACTGGGTACCCAATGAATTTTGGGCTCTAATTTGACAGAAAGTTTCGGGTACGTTAAAGTGTTACTGCACGTTTGACAGGCCTACCAACCCTGGAGTGCATACAAATTTATTTAAGCAAAAGCACGGGTGGAACCGTCATGTACTCATGACCCCGGCGCCAAATCCTTAGGGAAAATGGCGTCGGGGGCTTTTTATTTATATATGGAAAAAGAACAACTAGCCGCATTGCGGCACTCAGCCGCACATTTATTGGCCGCAGCCGTGGAACAACTATACCCAGAGGCTAAGCGGACTATTGGCCCCTCAATTGAGACTGGTTTTTACTATGATTTTGATGAGCTCAAAATCACTGATCATGAACTCACTGCCATTGAAAACAAAATGCGCGAACTAGTGAAAAATTGGACTAGTTTTGAACGCAAAGAAGTTTCTAAGGTTGAAGCGCTGGAATATTTTAAAAATAACGAATATAAGCAGGAATTAATTAATGAATTTGCTGGTGAAGGTGCACAATTGACTTTTTATACTTGTGGTGGATTTACTGACCTGTGCCGCGGTGGACACGCGGAAAATCCAAGTAAAGAATTGAAAAATTTTAAACTTTTGTCAGTCGCTGGTGCGTATTGGCGCGGGGACATTAAAAATAAAATGTTGGTTCGTATTTACGGTACAGCTTTTGCGACCAAAGAAGAATTGGAGGCGTATTTAACTCAAATTGAAGAAGCGAAAAAACGCGATCACCGCAAACTCGGTCAAGAACTAGATTTGTTTGTTTTTTCTGATTTAGTTGGACCTGGACTGCCACTGTTTACACCGCGTGGCACCATTATGCGCGATGAACTGGGTGCATTTAGTCAGGAACTGCAAAAAGCGGCTGGTTATCAGCGCGTAGCGATTCCGCACATTACCAAAGTGGATTTGTACAAGCGCTCTGGACACTATGATAAATACCCAGAACGGTTTAATGTTAGTAGTGTGGAAAGTGATAGTGAGTTCATGATGAAACCAATGAACTGTCCGCACCACACCCAAATTTTTGCCAGCCGCGGTCGGTCTTACCGTGACCTACCAATTCGGTATATGGAAAACACTGTGGTATACCGTGATGAAAAGGCTGGTGAACTGCATGGTTTGTCACGCGTACGCGCCGCGACCCAGGACGACGCGCATGTTTTTTGTCGCATTGATCAAATTGAAAGTGAATTCAAGGCGATCATGACCATGATCAAAACCATGTACGATGTATTTGGTCTCAAGTGGCGCGCCCGGTTAAGTTTCCGTGATGAATCAGATAAATATTTAGGTGATCCAGCGCTCTGGGAAAAAGCCCAAACAACGATTGAAAATGTGGCCAAAGAACTTGGTCTAGATTATTTCATTGGCTTGGGTGAGGCAGCTTTTTACGGTCCGAAAATTGATATTATGGCGACTGATGCGATTGGGCGCGAGTGGCAATTGGCCACTGAACAGCTCGATTTTGTGCAACCAGAACGGTTTGAACTGGAATACACGGCTGAGGATGGTACCAAACAACGTCCAGTCATGATTCATAAAGCTTTGCTTGGTTCTTTGGAACGGTTTATGAGTGTGTACATTGAACACACGGCGGGGGCGTTTCCAACTTGGCTCGCCCCAGTGCAAGTCGTACTCGCCCCAGTGTCTGGGGAAAAACATGGGGCGGGAGCCGAGGCTATGGCGGCCAAGTGGCAAGAGGCTGGGATTCGAGTGGAAGTAGACGGGGCAAATGAAACCGTAGGTAAAAAAGTTCGCAACGCCGCGGCGCAAAAAGTGCCGTACATTGTAGTAGTTGGTGACCGTGAAATTGCTGGCGAACCTCTTAGTGTGCGCGTGCGTGGTAATGAAGATCCGATAACTGTAGAACAAATTGAGTTTGTGGAAAAACTAATTCAAAAAATTAAAACTCGCTCAAATCAGATCGAGCTTTAAAATGTAAATTAAAAGTGAAAAACTTCTAAAATTTTTTTCCACCGAGATTTTGGGGCAAGATTGGGCCCAGAGGCTGAGGCTGTTATTTGAGGGACGGGGGACTCATTAGACTCATACCCCATGGTTGGAAGCTGGGCAATGTCAAACTGAAGACGTGGCTGATTAATTTGAATGTTACTCTGTGGTTCAGAAGGGGCAACTTGGGTTTCCGGAGTCTTAGGGATAGCTTTACTGCCTCCGTTGTCAGAATTTGCCTCACTGTCCAAAGGAGGAAATATTTCTTTTAGTGGTGCAAGTGTGGTTTTACCCTGACTAATCGCCGTCAGTTCAGCGTCGATTCTCTTTAAGTCATCAATTTGGTCATGAATAAGAGACATTAGTTGCAATTTTTTTTCAGTCCAATCTGCAATATTCTCTAGAGGTGATGAAACTCGTGATTTATACCACTCGTTGAGTGTTTTCTTATTGCGTTCTAAATCTTGTTTGACAATATAACGTTTAGTTTCAAGTTTGTAGGATTTTTCGGCTTTGAGGTCAGTTTTTTTCTGCTCTTTTTCCTCTTCGGATAGTTTTTTAGGTAATCGAGAGACAATCTCAGTCACTTGGTCAGGATTGTGGGCTAGGTCGGCCCGTGTGTAGGGAGGACTATATTCTTGAGAAGAAGCAGTTATATCCCGTAGGTTAAGTGGTAAAGGTTTATTGGAAATTGTCTTCTTAATTTCTACTATTTTTTTAGAGTCCTTTTCTTGAGCTAGTGCATCGCCGAGGTTGAGTAACTGGATGATTTCATGGGCATTAACAAGCTGGGTTTGTTCTTGGGCGATTCTTTGTTGAAGATGGGCGTGAAGCAAATCGCGGGTACTCGGGTCTTGAATCGCGTCTACGCGGGTAAGGTCAGATTGTAATACAGCAATTTTATGATTTAAATTGGTGTAAATTTCATTGGCGTAATTTAATTTACGGCTGCATTCGTGGTCAACAAACTCAAGACTGTTGAATTCAGCTTCAATGGCTGGGTCAATAACAATCTCGGGGTCAATTGAATCTAGAGTCTTCTTTGGTTCAAGGACTGGTTCGGTAGAAGTTAATTCAGGGGTATCTTTTTTCCGCCTTTGTTGTTTAGTGCGTGGTTGTTCAATCTCACTTGCTTCTTCGTGATGTAATTCCTCTGAACTAGGTGCCTGAAATTGGGTAGCCTCGGCGGGTCTGAAATTTAAATCTTCTTTCATAATAAATTTATGATAATCAAAAATACTTTTAAATACAATCACTTTGGTGGATGGCCCCCCGTCTTGCCTAAAAGGCATTGTTAGGCTACAGTACTGACATTAGATAATCGCATGACTCAAAATTTACCTAAACTAGTAGTACTATTGGGCCCAACTGCCAGTGGTAAAACTGCCTGGGGCCTAGAGCTGGCCCAGGCTTTTAACGCTGACATTATCTCAGCTGACTCGCGGCAAATTTACCAAAAAATGACCATTGGCACGGCCAAAGCCGTGGGTGAATGGCGCTGGGATGGGCTCGGAAGATCGTACTTTGTCAACGGAATCCGCCATCATTTGGTGGATTTTTTGAACCCAGGCAAAACTTTTTCCGCCGCTGAATTTCGTGATGAGGCCATTAAGCACATCAAAACCGCTCATAAAAATGATCGTCTACCGATGGTTGTGGGTGGAACCGGTCTCTATATTTCTACGCTCGTGGATAATTTTATTATTCCGCCTGTTGAGGCTAACCCAAAATTGCGCAAAAGTTTAGAAGAAAAAACTTGCGCAGAATTATTTGAACTACTAGAAAAGATGGACAAAGACACAGCGGCGGTGATTGATAAACACAATAAACGTCGGCTCATTCGCGCACTTGAGGTTTGCATTATGACCGGCGAAAGTTTTTTGGCCCAAAAGAAAAAAGGTGAGGCTATGTTTGACATTTTGCAAATTGGCATTGAAGTTGATCGTGATTTACTACATGCTAGAATTAATGAACGTTCAGAAAAAATGGTGACTGATGGTTTGATTCAAGAAATTGAAGGTCTACTCAAACAAAAGTACGCCTGGAATTTAACCAGCATGAATGGAATTGGTTATCGCCAGTTTAAGCCGTATTTAGAGGGCAAAATTAGTTTAAAAGAAGCGATTGAGCAGTTAAAAACTGATACCTGGCACTATGCCAAACGTCAATTGACTTGGTTTAAGCGTGACAAAAATATTAAGTGGGTTAAAACTTACGACGAAGCTAAGGCCTTGATGACTGAATTTTTAGCTAACTAATATGGCGGTCTTTGATCCAAAAAATCCACAACTGGGAAGTATTAATTTGGGTGCGCGCGTGTCTAAACCGCTGCGCAGTATTATGAGTAGTGGTAGTCGGCTGATGTCGAATAATAAATTTATCAAAGCCATGCGGGCAGGTCTCACTGAATCAGGAAAAATGAGTGAAAAATTAGCCCGCAAAGTTTCAATTCGAGCCGCGGCTGGGGTTAAGGATTTAGGACTAGAAAGTGCAAAACAGAAAAAAGTGTTTACTGATGAAATGTATGAACAGGGAATGCTCAGTACTGAATTTAAGAGAAATCATAAAAACGCTCTGACTGCCTATGAGCATGCGGCTGAAACTATGGCACCAGTTGAGCCAAAAAAACCAGCTCACACTTTGCGCGCAAATGTGGCCAATGAAAATGAAGAACATAATTTGGCTCATGACCGTGAGGCGGCTGAGCACCGCCATGATACGCATGATCGGATGCAAAAAATTCGTGATGAAATTGAACGCCAAAAATTGGAAAAACAAAATCGTGAAGTTAGTGCGACTCAGAAATTTCGAGCTGATGAACGAGCTGGAGCCACTACTTCAATTAATCATTTGAGTGGGGTGCACCACCAAGAAATTGTGCCGTCAGCACCAGGTCAAAATTTAAATATGAACGCCCGACAAGCTGGCGCTGCTGCGTCACTGAATCAGGCCTTAAATCAAAAAGCCGCTAACACTAATGAGGAAATGGCAGCGGTTAATGATAATGAAGAGGAAAACGGAATTGCGCGCGCCACCTAATTACTTTTGTAACTCTTCGAGTAATAATTTTTCAGCTACGGCTGGGTCAGCACTGCCTTCGGTGGCTTTCATGACCATGCCTTTTAAGAATTGTAAGATGGTGACTTTGCCGTCTTTATATTGCTGCACTTGGGCTGGGTAATTTTTAATTACTTCCGCGACCACAGTACTAAGTGCACCCTCATCACTAACCTGGCCATACCCTTTTTCTTCCATGATGTGAGTTGGATCAAGATCGACTTCACTCGCAACCATTTGTTCTAAGATTTTGGCGCCATTGGTTGAATTTAATTTACCAGTGTGCATGAGAATGAGGAGTTCAGCAAAATTTTCTGGACTGATTTTAAAATCCTTAATGGTTTTATTGGCGCTATTCAGTAGACCAAGTAATTTTCCAGTAATCCAACCGCCAGTTAGTTTGCAGAGTCGAACATTTTGCTCTTCTTTTTGGGGTTTATCTTCGATTGCCTCAAGCCAAGCTTCGTTTTCACTAACTACTTGCTCAGCAAAATTAGCGAGCAGGGGATTGTCAGTTAAAATTTCGGCATCAGAGTATGAAAAATTTAATTCTTCGCGTAAACGGGCACGTTTGGCAATGGGTAATTCTGGTAAGCGCAAACCCTCGGCATATTTGGCTGGGTGAAACGGTGGAATATCTGGTTCTGGGAAATAACGGTAATCAGCCGCATTTTCTTTACTCCGTTGCGCTACAGTCGCATTTTTATTTTCATCCCAACCCCGAGTTTCTTGAACCCAACTTTCGCCCGCCTCAACCAATTTGGTTTGGCGATCAATTTCAAATAAAATTGCTTTTTCAACAGCCTTAAATGAATTAATATTTTTTACCTCAACTTTGTTATTCAAAGTAAAACCATTAAGTGGTTTCACTTCACCATTTACAATTTCAAATGATCCAGGCGCCTGGACTGAAACATTGGCCTCCACGCGCATTTGGCCTTTTTCCATATCAGCCTGACTAACGCCCAAATAACGCAAAATTCGCTGCAGTTCCTGAGCGTAGGTTTTGGCCTCTAGCGCGCTTTTGAAGTCTGGGTCAGTAACTATTTCAACTAATGGGGCTCCGGCGCGATTAAAGTCAACTAATGAGGCCTGAGAGGCATCATGGAGTGACTTGGCAGTGTCTTCTTCCATGTGGGCGCGACGAATCCCAATCGTGGCCACATCACGCACATTAGTTTCAAGCGGAAAGTTCAAAGTAATTGAGCCGTGCTCAGCAATTGGCTCGTCAAATTGGGAAATTTGGTAACCCTTTGGTAGGTCTGGGTAAAAATAGTGCTTGCGGTCAAATTTGGACAGGTCGCGAATGGTGCAGCCAAGGGCTTTACCAATTAAAACGGCCCAACCAAGTGCAGTTTGGTTTGGGACTGGCAAAGTGCCAGGGTGAGCCAAACACACTGGGCAAATATTAGTGTTGGCGGGAATGCCTTCGCTATTATTTGGGCACGCACAAAACATTTTTGACTGGGTAGCCAATTCAACGTGGACTTCGAGGCCAATGATTGGAGTTAGTTCCATAGTGAGCTAATCCTACCATACTAAAAACACCCTCGGCAAGGGTGTTTTTTGGTTATTCAACTTGGCCTTGAGTGCTTTTTAAGTGCTCGTACAGGAGAATTGGGGTCAGGGTAATGACTGGGAAAAGTAAGAAGTAAAAGAGAATTCCCAAACTAATTGAAATCCAGTACCCACTCATTTGGCCAGTGGAAGCCAGGAAATATTGGCCTGGAGTCACAATTAACCAAGTGACTACACTAAAAAAGACTACGTACAAAGTAATTGGCGCGCATAGCCGCCAGAGCACTGCCCCAAATCGACCAGCGACTAAACTTTTGCTAAATTTAAGGGCGGCGAAAGTTTTTTGGTTATCAAGCATGGCCGCGTAACTGGCAAAATAGTACCAAAGCGCAAATACAATCCCTGGAATGATAAATAAAATCATGCCCAGCATGACAATTAAAGTAAGGAGAAAACTAACGGCAATGGCTGGTAGAAAAACTTTTTTAGCGGCTTTAATTTCTGTCCAAATAGTATTCACTGGTTCTTCACGCACAACGCGTTGTAAAGTGCGATTAAAAGCAATGGTAACCAGGAAAAATAAACCCAAAATTGTAAATTGAATAACTACGCCAACGATTGCGCCAGCCGTACCAAGCACACGTGGGAAAAAAGAAAAACCAGCAATGGCATTAAGGGCCAAGAGTCCCCACACGACAAACATGGCACCTAAGTATTTAACAATCGCGCCTAAATTACGAGTGTAAAGTTGTAAAGTGTTTTGAATTAAGTGAGTGGCCGTAATGAGCATATTAAGACAGTTTGTTACTTAAGAAAGACCAAATTAATTCGTGAATTTCCGTGACTGATTTGAGTTTATTATTTGGTGCGCACTCAATCACAGTGTACTCTGGAAATTTGTGAGCCACGCGCTGATACGTAATTTCGGCGGCTTTTAAGTGGTTCAAATCATCTTCGTGAATGTCGCGCTTTTTGCCGTGCAAATACGCGCGATCATCTTTTTTGTCCACTAGTTGTTGCGCTACTTCAGCTGGGACATGCAAGAGTAAGCTTAAATCCGGTTTGGGAATTGCAAAGATATTATACTCCAAATCATACACCCAAGCAAAATAACGGTCCTGGGCCACTGCGTTATTAATTTTACCACCTTGGTGGCCCATGTTTGAGCCAACGTAACGATTAGATAAAACAATTTTTCCTTCGGCTAGCCAAGCGCGAATTTTTTGTGAAGCCGCGTAACGATCAATGGCGTAAAAAATTGAGCCACGGTATGGGCCAACTTCTTCAGCTGTGCCAAATTTTCCGTGTAAATAATCTTCTACCAAGGCCGCGCTAGACTCGCCGTACTGCGGAAAACTAATTACTTCCACTGGTTTGCCTTCAGCTTTTAAACGGTTAACTAATAATTCAGTTTGCGTGCCTTTACCTGAACCGTCTGTTCCTTCAATGGAAATAAAAAATCCGGGCATATTATTTTTGATAAGTCACAAAGGAAAAACCAGCGTGATCGATGCGTGTAGTTTCATGCCACACGTTTGGGTCAATGGTCGGGAAATAGGCATCGCCGTCAATCGCTTGGTCAACCAAAGTCATGTACAGTGTGTCAGCTAAATCAATTGTTTGTCGGTAAATTTCTGCGCCACCAATGACCATGATTTCTTCATTTGGGTGAGCGGCAATCGCGGCTTCAATGGTTGCGAACACTTCCACTTTTTCTGGAACTACATAATCAGTTTGGCGAGTAATCACAATATTCAAACGATTTGGTAGTGGTCGAAATTTTTCGGGGAGTGATTCCCAAGTTTTGCGGCCCATTAACACTGTTTTTCCAGTCGTGACCTCACGAAAATGTTTAAGGTCTTCAGGGATATGCCAAGGCAGGTGGCCACCCACTCCAATGCAATTATTACTAGCTATTCCAGCGACTAAAGATAAAGACACATTAAACAGCAATTTGAAAACTAATTTTTGGGTAACTTTCGTAACCAACCACACGCGTATCTTCGTAATTCCAATTAAAAATCGAAGTGAAATTTTCAGTTTCTAAACGTGGTAACTTGTGTAAATTTGGATCGCGGGTAATTTGTTCTTTGACGCCTTCCAAATGATTGCGGTAAATATGCACATCAGCCAAAAAACCAACTAACTTACCTTCTTTAAGTCCAGTTTCTTTGGCCAGCAAGTGCAAGAGTAAAGCGTAACTAGCAATGTTAAATGGCAAACCAAGCATGGTGTCAACTGAGCGTTGGTTCCAAAGCAAATTAAGCCGGCCATTAATCACCGTGACTTGAAAAGAATAATGGCAGGGTGGTAAACCCATGTCACCCAGCATCGCTGCGTTCCAAGAATTTACAATTAAGCGCCGACTAGTTGGATCTTTTTTAAGTCCATCCACTAAATTTTTAAATTGATCAACGCCTTGGCCAGTGTAATCAGTGTCATGATTTTTATACTCAGCCCCAAAGTGTCGCCACTGAAAACCATAGACTGGGCCGAGATCGCGTTCTTTGAACATCTGTTCTTTGGCGTGCGCCGTGTGGCCGTAGGGCGCTTTACTTGGCCGGGCCCACTCGTCCCAAATATGATTATTTCGCTCCCGCAACCATTCTTTGTCAGTAATGCCTTTGATAAAAAATTCCAGTTCACTAGCAATGACTTTGAACGGCATTTTTTTGGTAGTGAGGAGAGGGAAACCTTTGGCCATGTCATGTTCAAAAATCGCGCCGGCAATGGCAATTGTGCCAGTACCAGTGCGGTCAGCTTTGACTTCACCGTGTTCAATAATTTTTTTAACAATGTCTAAGTAAGCTTTCATATTGGTATTATTTTCCTGTAGTTCCAAAGCCACCGCGGTTAGGACCAGTCATTTCTGGAACTTCCTCCCACTCAGCCTGGTCCACGCGCAAGAAGGAGGCTTGACCCACACGTTCGCCGCGTTCAACTGTAACTGAATTGTCAGTAAAATTATACACTTGATATAAAATTTCATCGGTTGGACCACAATAATCTTGGTCAATAATTCCGTAGCCTTGGAGCAAGGACAATCCTTTTTTGCTGGCCGTACTGGAACGAGTCACGATGCTGAGGAGATATCCGGGTGGAGTTTGGACAATTAAATTGGTGGGAATTTTAGCAATAGTTTTAGCTGGAATTTCCAAATCAATTCGACTGTATAAATCAAACGCCACGGCTCCAGGTGTTTGATAGGCAGGTAATGGCAAGGTGTTATCAATCAATTTAATTTTAACTTTCATATTAGGTAATACCAACGTCAGTTAGAATCTTATCCACCTGCGCAAACAACTCCGCTTCTGTGCCATTATTATCAATTTGAACACGCGCTTCAGCTTTGATATTTTTAATTTCTTGTTCGGCTTCAGCTAAACCATCTTGCTGGAATTCTTCCCAAGTTTTGGTTTGATCATCCGGTTTTTCACTACGTAAACACACACGTTCATAGCGTACGCGTTCGTCAGCATTCATGCCAATCAAATAAAAATTGGACAATTCTCTGAGGTAGGTAATGTCACTGGGCCGGCGAATGCCTTCAATAATAATTAAATCAGCCGTGGCATTTTCTGCATCTTTGTAAATTACTTTGGACATAATGTCCTGGCTGATAGTCTGCCGCAACATTGATGAAATCATTTGCAAATTTGGGCGGCTTGGTTCCAAATACAACCGGTGTGCAATATCAGTTAACATGTCAGAAAAGCGGAAAGAAACCGCCTTGTGTTTTTGTTTGATGTAGTCAGTGATGGTGCTCTTGCCAACGCCCATTTCACCAACAATGCCAAGAACAATTTTATTGGTTGGCATATTGTTCAACGCCTTCGTCAAAATATTCTAGGGCAATGCCAACGGTGCGAAACATTTTTTCACTTTCTGCCCCAGCGTGATAGCGTTTTTCGCAGACCACGCGTTTGATCCCAACATTAATAATCATGCGCGCGCAAACCGCGCACGGGGTCATTTTGCAATATAAAACAGTATCATTGATATTTACACCAAGTTTAGCGGCTTGCGTAATCGCATTTTGTTCAGCGTGAGTAGTGCGAACACAGTGTTGGCTTTGGTGACCGTCTTCATGAGTGATGACTTTCATTTGGTGGCCAACTTCATCGCAGTGTGGCAGGCCAGCGGCTGAACCAACATAACCAGTTACCAAAATTTGGCGGTCGCGCGCAATTACACAACCAGAGCGGCCTCGGTCACAGGTGGCGCGCTTGGCCACGGCCCGGGTAATTTCCATAAAATATTCATCCCAACTTGGTCGTTTGAAAGCTTCTTCCATATTTTTGGTAGTTATTTTGGAGGCATTGTAACAAAGCCAGGGAGGTCTGCCAAGCCAATATTTTTGGGCTAAAATTAGAGAATTTTAATGGTCCCCAAATTAGCGTTTAGTTCGATTTTAGTGCCACTTGGTAATTTTTGGCGGGCGGTTTTTACCCCAACTAAACAAGGCTTTTTAAGCTCGCGACTAACAATGGCTGCGTGGGACAAAATTGTGCCTTGTTCAGTGATAATTCCGGCGGCTTTTTGCATGAGCGGAACAAAATCCACCGTGGTCATGGAGCAGGCCAGAATCTCGCCCACATTAAATTCGGCTTCAGTTGGATTATCAACCCAGCGCACCTGACCGACGGCTTGGCCGCGACTGGCAATAGTGCCTTTTAATACTTCATCACTGGCTTGAGGTAGAGCTGGGGCAACTTCGGCCGCCAAAAGTTTGTACAAAAGGCGATTATAATCAATAAATTCCACCTGATAGTGTGGATCAGGCACGGCAAATTCAAAATATCCCTTGAGATAGCCGCGGTTCGTAAATTCGGCCCCAACTTCTTCGGACAGAGTGGCTTGCAAACTAGGATCAGTGATGCGGAGAGCTTTAATTGCCTCCTGAATAGTGGCAAAGACAGCCTGGTTTGATTCCGATAATTGCCAGGACTGGTAATCATAGAAAAAAGTCACTGGTGGACGGTCGTAAAAGCCCTGGGTGAGTTCCCAGTGCCAGCCCAGGGTAATTTCTCCAAGTACACCTTTGTCAGTCACCAAAAAAGTTCCAGCCGCCAAACTTTCTGTCGGGTGAGGGATGACCTCAACTTTATACTGGGTCGGATCAATCACTTGTTCATGGAACCAAATTAAATTTTCGCGCAAAGATTTGCCACGAACCCGGAGTTTTGGTAGGGCTGGGTCAATTGGTACCAAGCGAATTGCACACAAATTATCGGCTTTTTCATTAAAAATAGCCTGAAAAGCTGGGGAATTATTCGTAATATCAGTCGCAAGCAGGCGATCAGGCCGATCATAGCGAAGGCCAGTCCGTTTATGCAAAATTTCCAAGCGGTCGCGTTTAGCATTGTCCTCAAGTCGGAACGAATCTGTTTCGGTATGGCCCACTTTTTCTAGCCATTCAGTAAGTGAGGGCATTTTTTGGTCAACAATTTCTTTTAAAGACATATAATTTTGGTTACCTCCATGATAACAACTTTGGGAAAATGCGCAATTGGGTGCGGTTGACCTGGGGCGGCTGTTATCGCATAATTGGCTAATATGAAAGAAAAATGGGACAAAATTGATCAATATTTGGCGGGAATTTTGGGTGTTGGGGTGGGCGCACTGGCCAGTATATTTGTGTATATACGACCATTGACTGATTGGGACGAGGGTTTGTACGCCAATGTAGTTGGGGAAATTGTCAAAGGCGGGCATTGGCTTCATTTGTTCCTGCAGGGTGCACCGTGGTTTGATAAAGAGCCGCTTGGGTTTTGGCTCATGGCTATTTCCACAAAATTATTTGGTTTAGAAGTGTGGGCCTTGCGGTTACCGGGTTTACTGGCGACTGCTCTTGCGGCGGCAATATTTTATTGGCTTCTGCGTACGCGTGTAAACCGAACAATTGCAGTCGCGACCTCATTAATATTTTGGACCGCGCCAATTTTGTGGCTCCGTCACACTCTGGGCACGGCTGACCTGGAAGCATTTACGATTTTATTTTCCATTGGTATTCCGGCGGCTTATTTATATTGGCCAAAAAAGATCTGGCCTGTGCTCACTGTATTTGGTTTGTTTTTACTGACCCGCGGGGTTTGGGCCCTACCGTTTTTGGGTTTTTTAATTGCCCTAGAAATAATTAATTTTTTACAAACTAAAAATAGACAGTGGTTAATTAATTTTAGTGTTGGAATTTTACTCGCTTTTATTCCGTGGCTCGCTTGGCACGCGCTGCAGTACCAATTTAAACCAGATGATTATGTCCGGATTTATTGGCAAGAACAATTTTTCACGCGCGTCCGTGGAGCCGTAGACGGGCACACTGGCGGCTTAAATTTTTACTGGAATTTTACAGTTGAACAATTAGCAATTTGGTATGCGCTGCTGCTTGTGGTCAGTAGTAGTTTGGTTTTTTGCAAAAAAGAAAAATGGTTAAGTTTATGGTTATTAGTAACTTTAATTCCGCCGCACTTAATTAGTACTAAATTAAGTTGGTATTTAGTGCCAGCCTTGCCAGCCTTATTTATGGCCTTTGGGGTGAGTGCGCAAATTATTTTTACTAAGAAAAAATTGACTGCTTTTGGCTTAGCCTTACTTGCGGTTGGATTATTACTGTTTAACACGCACAAATTAATTAAAATGTTTTGGTATTTTGCGTACAGTGACCGCCAAGAAGAAATTATTATTAACCAAAATCAAACCATTATTCCCGCCGACGCACCAGTCATTACTTATGGTGTTAAAAATTGGACTCTGGGCCGAGTATTGCCGGCGTTTTATTGGCACACGCACCTGGTACAGAATTGGAATATTATTAGTGTGGACCAAAAATCAGCTGAATATTATTTAGCTGATCCAAATAAATATGAGTATTGGTGGGTGACAACCAGTACACTACCAAATTTACAAAAATACGAATCATTTTCTGGTTGCAGCTTAGTCCAGTCAAATGATTATATTTTATTAACTACGGCAACCTCATCACCACTTTGTCGCGAAAATTTGTAATAAAAAACTCCCCGTTGCCGAGGAGTTTTTTATTTGTTCATTAAGCTTCGATTTGCACTTTAACACTTGGGCCCATGGCACTGGTCAAGTACAAAGACTTGATGTAAGTACCTTTTGAACTGTTTGGTTTAACGCGTTTGATCGCGTCGAGAAGAGCATTGAAGTTTTCTTTGAGCTGGTCATCAGTGAAACCAACATTACCAATGATCTGGTGAATGTTAGCGCCATCATCATTTTTGAAAGCCGCTTTACCTTTTTTAAGTTCAGACACCATTTTCTTAACATCTGGGTTAACCGTGTCAGTTTTTGGGTTAGGCATGAGACCTTTTGGACCAAGAACTTTAGCGGCTACCGCCATTTTAGGCATCATTTCTGGGGTGGCCACGGCAATGTCGAACTCAACTTTAAGTAGGCCGTCTTTGATTTTTTTGATATCTTCTTCACCGTAAATGAAATCAGCGCCAGCTTCCTGAGCCGCTTTTTCATTGTTTGGGCCAACAAAAGCCGCAATTTTCTTGGCTTTACCAGTGCCGTGAGGGAGACTCACAGTTGACCGGATTTGTTGGTCACTTTTACTTGGGTCAATCCCAAGTTTAGCGTGAACTTCCACTGAAGCAGTGAATTTCACGGTACTAGTCTGTTTGACGAGGGCAATTGCCTCTTCGACAGAGTAGGTTTTGGTCTTATTGACCAGGGCCTTGAGGGCCGTCATGCGTTTTCCTTTTGCCATATGGGTTGTATGGGGTGGTTATAGCCTCCTGAAGGGTCAGAAGTCCCACCTGAATAATGGGCCTAGTTTAGCCAAAAGAGGGGTTTTTGTCAAGAGTAGTATCTATGGCTTTGGTGCAACAATATTGGTCGGTTTACCTTTGACAAAGTTATCCAAGTTTTCTAGTGAGGTATTAATGATCCGCAAAATAGCTTCGGTAGTATTGAAGGCATTGTGCGGAGTGACGATTGTCCGAGGATGATCGATCAAAAGATTATTGATCAGACTAGTGCGGATTGTGCACTCCTCACATTTTTCACTAAAGAGTAACACTGGGTCGCGCATAATTTCCTCGTCCTCCAAAACATCCAGGCCAGCTCCAGCCACGCGTCCGCTTTGGAGCGCATTGTACAGCGCTTCGCCATCAACTAAACCACCGCGTGAAGTATTGATGACAAAGGCGCCAGGCTTAATAATTTTTAAATTAGTTTTGTTCAATAAATGCTTGGTATTTTTAAGTAGTGGTACGTGTAAAGAAACAATGTCTGAAGTTTTGAGCAAAGTGTTCAGTGGTACGTATTTAAAATGATTGACTTTGGCAAATTCTTTATCTGGATATGGATCATAGGCTTGAATATTCATTTCAAAACCAGCGAGCATTTTTACTACTGCTTTACCAATTTTTCCGGTCCCAATAATGCCAATTGTTTTGCCGCGCAAATCAAATCCGCGCATGCCATGGTAATCATAATGACCTTCTTTGACACGTTTGACCGACTCAAATAATTTTTTTGACAACGCCAAAATTAAAGTCAAAGTGTGCTGAGCGACGGTGTAGTCACCATAGCTTGGTACGTTACAAACCACAATGCCGCGTTTTTTTACTTCAGTAAAATCAATGTGATCAAAGCCAGTGGAAAAAGTAATTATCGCTTTTAAATTTGGCAGTTTTTTGAGAACTTCTTTGGTAACTTTTGAGTCAGTAAATAAACCTAGAATCTCAGTTTGAGGATCTAATTGGTCCAGACTTAAAACTTTATTGGAAATTTTATTTGGTAAATTTTTTACTCCTTTTTTTACAATGGTAACTAGGTCAGGGGAGAGGCTGAGAAAAAATTGGCAACGTGGTTTTTTGGTTTTCATATGGCCCGCATTATAACAAAAAACCCGCCGCGATCAAATCGGGCGGGTTTAAGTTTTGAAAATTATTCTTCAACAGTCACACCCATTTGACGGGCAGTACCAGCGATAGTGTTCATCGCGGCTTCAATACTGTGGCAGTTAAGGTCAGGCATTTTTTTCTCAGCGATTTCGCGGAGTTGCTTTTTGGTAAGCTTACCAACCTTATCTTTGTGTGGCATTTTTGAACCACTCTTGAGACCAATGGCTTTTTTGATCAGTTCTCCGGCTGGAGCCACTTTCATGATGAAAGAGAAACTGCGGTCTTCGTAAACATTGATCACTACTGGCACTACTTCACCTTTGCGGTCTTGGGTTTTATCATTGAATTCTTTACAAAAACCCTGAATGTTGACACCGTGTTGACCAAGCGCTGGACCAACTGGTGGAGCTGGGTTAGCAGCGCCGCCCACGATTTGGAGTTTAATTTGAGCGTTTAATTTTTTTGCCATAAATAATTGTTTAAGGACTCGTCAGTGCTGAGAAGCGCCCTGTTTTTTCAAGAGCCAGCACACTGAAGTCCTTAAATAGAAATTAAATCTTTTTAACTTGCAAAGCATCAAGTTCAACTGGAGTTTCGCGACCAAACATGTTAACCAAAACTTTAATTTTGCCGCGTGAGGCATCTACTGCATTAACTTTACCTTCAAAGTTTTTGAACGGACCATCCACAATTTTAACTGGGTCATTAACCGCCACATCAATTTTGTGAGTTGGTTCGTCCACGGTCATGCGACTCATGAGTGACACCATTTCTTTTTCATCAATTGGGGTTGGGATTGTACCAGAACCAATAAAACCAGTTACATTTGGTGTGTTGCGGACAACGTACCAAGAGTCATCAGTCACAATCATTTTTACCAAAACATAACCTGGGAAGATTTTTTCCTCAATCACATTGCGCTTGCCGCCTTTAATTTTAATTTTCTTTTCTTTTGGAATTAAAACCTCAGCAATTTTGTCTTGCATGTCAAAGGAACCAATACGTTGTTCCAAATTTTGTTTAACATTTTCTTCGTAACCACTGTAAGTGTGGATTACGTACCAGCGCATGCCGAGATTGAGGGTTTGCTTACTCATAACAGGCTTATTTGATAAGTTGATCAAGACCAATGCTCAGGCCACGGTCTAGTAAGGCAAAGAAAAAGGCAACACCAACACTCATGGCAAAAACTGCAATGGTGTAGTTGATGGTTTGTTTTTTGGTGAGCCACTGGACCTTTTGAAGTTCAGCGTAAGCGTCTTTAAAATATTGAACCAATTTCATAAAAGAGAATCAGGTAACTAAAAACGGCCTTGGGCCGATTTACAGGAGCAGTATAATAAAAAGAGAGGGTTTTGTCAACCCTCTCAAAAGTGGATAAATTAGCCTTAAATATCGAGATTTTGCACGTTTTTGGCCTGGGTTTGGATAAACTTCTTCCGCGGGGCAACCTCACTGCCCATGAGAATGTCGAAAACCTCGTTGGCTTTTTCCGCGTCCTCGATGGTAACCTGCTTAACCACCCGATTTTGCGGATTCATAGTGGTTTCCCAGAGCTGTTCCGGGTTCATTTCACCAAGACCTTTATAGCGTTGGATGGCAAAACCAGGGGCTTTAGTTGGATTGACTTTAACTTCTGGAGCAGCCGCGCCTTCGTCTGATTCTTCTTCGGTTACTTGAATGTCCTCAGCCTTGAGCCCGTGTTTTTTGAGGAAAGCTTCCAAGGCCTCGGCATTGTATAACCAGGTCACTTCCTTGCCTTTTTTGGCACTGTAAAGTGGTGGTTGAGCAATGTAAATGTGACCATTGTGAATGAGATCTGGGAAATAGCGGAAGAATAAAGTAAGAAGAAGGGTGCGAATGTGCGCGCCATCAACGTCCGCATCGGTCATGATAATAATCCGGTGGTAGCGAAGTTTGCTGATATCAAACATTTCACCAATGTTAGTACCCATCGCAATAATGAGAGATTTCAATTCATTGTTGGTGAGAATTTTATCAAGCCGGGCGCGCTCAACGTTTAACACCTTACCGCGGAGTGATAGAATGGCCTGGTTGTGGCGATCGCGGCCTTGTTTAGCCGAACCACCAGCCGAGTCACCCTCTACAATGTAGAGTTCAGAAATACTGGCGTCGCGTGAAGAGCAGTCAGCGAGTTTACCTGGCAAAGTGAAACCTTCAAGTGCGCTTTTGCGGAGGACGGTATCACGGGCCATTTTCGCAGCGGCGCGAGCCCGGGCCGCAATAATACATTTACCAATAATTGCTTCGGCGTCTTTTGGGTGTTCTTCCAAATAAATCATGAAGTGGTCACCAAAGACATTTTCCACGGCTGGCTTAACTTCTGGATTTCCCAATTTAGCTTTGGTTTGACCTTCAAATTGTGGGTTTGGAATTTTAACCGAAATAATGGCCGTTAAACCTTCACGCACATCATCACCAGTCAAATTAACATCTTTTTCTTTCAAAATGTTTTTATTGCGGGCGTACGTGTTGATAGTGCGAGTGAGGGCCGCGCGAAAACCAGCCACGTGCATACCACCGTCTGGGTTGGCAATATTGTTTGCAAACGCGTACAAAGATTCGCTGTAGTCATCAGTGTATTGCAATGCAATTTCGACTAAAACATCTTCAACTTTTTTCTCAACGTAGAAAACCACTTCGTTTTTAATTTCCCGGTTTTTATTAATGTGCTTAGTGTAACTAGCAATACCACCTTCAAAATAAAATTGGTAACTTTCTGGGAATGGACTGGCTGAACTGTCTTTTTCTTTTTCTTCAGCCGTGCGCTTGTCGTGTAAAATAATGTGAATGCCTTTGGTCAAATACGCTTGTTGGCGAATGTGATCCAAAATATATTTCCAATCAAAATCAATGGTTTCAAAAATTGAATTATCAGCGCGGAATTGAATGGTCGTTCCCGTGGTTTTGGTTTTACCAATCGCTTTAACTTTGCCTTGTGGAACACCTTTTTTATAATTTTGTTCCCAAATTTCACCATCGCGGTGAATGATCGCTTTAAGATCAGTGGACAGGGCATTTACCACTGACGCACCCACACCGTGCAAACCACCAGACACTTTATAACCACCACCATCACCAAATTTACCACCAGCGTGGAGCGTGGTCAGAACCAAATCAAGAGCAGAAACTTTTTTAATTGGGTGAATGTCAGTTGGAATACCACGACCATTATCAATGACCGAGATCCAGTGATCAGGTAACAGTTCAATGGTAATAGTGTCACAGTGACCAGCCATGGCTTCATCCATGGAGTTGTCCACGATTTCCCAAATCATGTGGTGGAGACCGGTTGGACCAGTGGAACCAATGTACATGCCCGGGCGTTTGCGCACGGCTTCCAAACCTTCAAGAACCGTAATGTTTTTGGCACTATAATCAGCCGGTGTGCCGTGTTCAGTGTTTAATTTTTTGTCTTCAGATTTTGCCATAAAAATTTTTTAGAACAGACTAAGCGTATCATAAAAGCAAAGGCTGGGCAAGGTAGCTGAGGTTTGGTATAATTGAGCATATTTATGTTCAAACCTTTGCCAACTGATAAGCCACAAACTGATCCGCACGCCTTGGATCGGTACACTGACCCAACTGGTGAATTTACTAACCGCGATTTGCGTTTTTCAGAGTGGTTAATTAAACATAAAATTTTACTGCTCCAAATTTTCACTGGATTTTTGATTGTGGTGTGTGTGATTTTTGGTAGTTTTAGTTTGTATAAAATTATTGAATATACTTTTTACGGCTATCGTTTAGATGAAGCGCAGCGGGCGAATTTAACCCGGCTGGGCGTGTCAGTCAAAAATTCTAAAACTGAAGTCGCGGCCACACCTTTAAATATTGAACCCGTGCAGGTGTTTCCAAGTTCACCAGGAAAAACCGATTTTTTGGCGTTTGCTGATAATGTAAATGACCGCTGGGTCGCGCACGTGTATTATAATTTTGTGATCGGAGAAACAGAAACAGAGGTTAAAGACGCGTGGTTATGGCCAAAGTGGCGCCAGGCTTTGGTCTTAAGCGGGGTAGAGGGTGAAGCCCCGGCTGGGGCGCGGTTAAATGTAAAAAAAGTTGATTGGTATCGTTTAGATAATCACACCTACCCTGATCCAGCTGGGTTTGTGGCTGATCGGTTAACTTTTGGTGCCGAAGACGTGGTGTTTTCGCCGGCTAATCCAAGTTTGGGCTTAAGTGTTAGTCAAACTAAATTTAATTTGAAAAATGAAACAGCGTTTGGGTATTGGCAAGTGCCATTTACGGCTGTGCTGAGAAAAGGTGATGTGGTGGTGGGGGTAAAACAATTTGTCGTTGATAATTTTGCCCCAGAATCAAGTAATTCCATTGAACTTCACTCTTTGGTTGAGACCCTTGACCTAGACGCAGTCGAGGTTTACCCTAACCTCAACTTATTTGACAGTACTTTGTACTTGCCATTTAAAAAATAATTATGCGTCGGCTGCTTGACCTATTTAGGCAGCTTGATTGGCCACTCTTAGTTGCCGCAGTGGCTTTGTCAGGTATTGGCCTAGCTTCAATTTATAGTATTGATCTGTCGCGGGGAGAAGCGCGGCAGTTTTTTTCGACCCAAGCAATTTCCTTGCTCCTGGGAATCGGTGTAGCGTTAGTGGCGGCAAATATTCATGTGAATCGATATGAAAAGGGCGCTCGATTATTATTTTTCTTTTCCGTTGCTTTGCTCGTTGGAGTTTTGTTTTTAGGAGTCACCATTCGTGGTACGCGGGGTTGGTACCGGTGGTTTGGGTTTTCGTTTCAGCCAGTTGAATTAGCCAAAGTTGCCTTGATTTTATTTTTAGCCTGGCGGATTGAGCGGGCAGGGCGGCAATTTGCGCGCACGAATTTTTTGTGGGCCACAGCAGTAATGTCTGGTTTATTGGTCCTGCCAGTTTTACTCCAGCCTGATTTTGGGTCAGCGGCCGTGATGATGTCAGTGTGGCTAGGACTCATTTTGGTGGCTGGACTTAGACCTAAAACCATCATGATTTTGGCTGGAACCGCAATTATTGGGTTGATGTTTAGTTGGGTATTTTTGTTTAAAGATTACCAAAAAGAACGTATTTTGACTTTTGCCAACCCTGAACGTGACCCGCTGGGGGCTGGTTATAATGTGAATCAGTCGATTATTGCGATTGGCTCTGGGCAATTTTTTGGCCGAGGCCTAGGGTCTGGGTCACAAAGCCAGCTGCACTTTTTGCCAGAAGCGCAAACAGACTTTATACTAGCGGTAGTGGGGGAAGAGCTTGGTTTTGTTGGTCTCTGCCTGGCCTTGGGCCTTTATGCGGTGATTTTTAGCCGGTTAATCCGAATTGCCCGGTATTCAAGAACTGATTTTGGAGCCTATACGGCCGCTGGAATTGCCATTTTACTCTCTGTTCAACTCACGGTTAATGCTGGGGCGGCGCTGGCCCTCCTCCCGGTCACAGGGGTGACTTTACCCTTTGTTAGCTACGGGGGAACCTCGCTGATCAGTAATTTTATCTTAATTGGGGTTGCGGAAAGTGTGGCTCGTGAACGCCGTGGCTCTTGACTTAATTAGTAAGTTTTGCTATATTCCTGACACTTATGAAGCCAGTCTTTACTCAAATACTGGACAAAGTAAAAGCCTGCCGGCTCTGCGGCAGAGCCTTTACTAACAAGCAAATCAAGTTGATTGAGCGGACTAAAACCGCGACCGTGGCTCACGCTACGTGCTCTGAATGTCACCACGCTACGATTGTTTTTTTAGGAAAAACTAATCATGGCATTGGGTTCCTGGGTTTATCAACGGATTTGAATGGAGCTGATGCTGAACATTTTAAAGATGCAGCGCCAGTTTCCGAAAAAACTTTGTTTGCGGCCCACCATTTACTGACCACTGATAGTCGCAGCCTAGTATCACATTTGTTTTATCAAAATTTGCTTTAAATAATTGTTATGTCATTCAGTCTTTCCGCTAAAAAACGCGCTAGTGAAACTGCTCTTGAAGTTCGCGCGGCTGGTGAAGTTCCAGCTGTGGTGTACGGTGGTGATCGTAAAGAAACAACCACTCTTTCAGTTGGTTTGTCTGCTTTTACCAAGGTTTACAATGAGTCTGGTTCAAGTCTGATCGACCTCACTGTAGCTGGTGAACCGGTAGTAAAAGTTTTGATCCAAGACGTACAATTTGACCCAATGAAAGGAACTGCGACTCACGTTGACTTCCGCCAAATCAACATGAACAAAGAAATGTCAACCACCATTGAGCTTGTCTTTATTGGTGAATCTGACGCTGTGAAGAGTTTGGCTGGTACTTTGTCAAAAGGTTTGACTGAGGTTGACGTAACTTGTTTGCCAAAAGATTTGGTCGGTGGAATTGAAGTTGATTTGTCTGTTCTCAAAACTTTTGAAGACTCAATTCGCATTAAAGATTTGAAAGTTCCAACTGGTATTACGATTGATGAAGATCCAGAACGCGTAATTGTGACTGTGACTCCGCCACTTACTGAAGAAGAACTTAAAGCCATGGAAGAAAGTTCTGCTCCAGCTGATTTGTCAGCCATTGAAGTGGAAAAGAAAGGTAAAGAAGAGGCTGCTGAACCAGCTGCTGAATAATTTCAAGAATTTAAAAACTCCCCAACCGGGGAGTTTTTTTATTTAAAATTTGCTATAATTAAGGCTTATGAAATCCACAAATCGCAAAGCCAAAGTGCAATTACCAATCGGTAAACAAATTAAAGCTTTGTTTATTGGTGAGAAAAAAGAAATTAGACTACTTGGAATTATTATTTTGGTTGGACTCGTGGGAATTATTGCGGTTGCGTTTAGTAGTTCTAAAATTTTGTACCAAAAAGATAAACAGGCTGACCAAGTAGTTTCTCCGGTCGACTGTGAATTTAGGGCCAAATTAAATGGGGTGTGTGTAACTAGTGCGGCTGACAAGACGCCGGCTTTGGTCGCGATCATGATTGAAAATCACCCTGCGGCCCGGCCACAAGCAGGCTTAGCCGAGGCTGATGTAGTGTATGAAGCCATGGTGGAGGGTAATTACACCCGGTTTATGGCTATTTTTCCGTACAATCGTGAGGTGGTAAAAGTTGGACCAGTCCGCAGCAGTCGGCCCAATTATTTGGATTGGCTGGCAGAATATGATAATCCACTCTATATGCATGTGGGCGGCTCACCAGATGCCTTGCAATTAATTGCCCAGCGCGATGTTTGGGATGCGAATGAAATGACCATGGGCAGTACTTTTTGGCGAGCAGGGAACCGGTTAGCACCGCACAATACTTACACTAACACTGAACGTTGGCAAAAAGTAATTGGTTCAGAAATTGAAAATAAATTTGTGGGTTGGGATTTTGCGACTTCCACTCCAATTTGTGCGACTAATTGCGTGGCCGCAATTGAAATTCCGTACTTGCGTCCAGATTTTGTAACTGGTTGGAAATTTAAACCGGACTTACTGCAGTATGAGCGTTGGCAGGGCGATGGTCCGCACGAAACCGAAACTGGGAAAATTTTTGCTGATACAATTGCGATTATGGAGGTTTCGTCCAAAGTTTTGGACGATGTGGGTCGACTAGAGATGAAGACAGTCGGTAGCGGTCCAGCCATAGTCATAATGAATGGTCAAAAATTTGATGGGCACTGGAGTAAAAGTGGTGTGTATGAACCGACTAATTTTTATGATCAAAACGATCATGAAATTTTATTTAAACCTGGAAAAATCTGGGTAGAAGTGGTGCCTAAACTGAGTAATGTAAAACTGCAACGCTATGATTAAACGGATAGTCTGGGCGGCTCTGCCAATGTTAGTGGTGTTTATTTATGATAACTTGGTTAATGTACCATTAGGTTTTTACGAATGGTGGTGGTTTGATATTTTTATGCACATGTTCGGTGGTTTGGTAACAGCTTGGAGTGCACATCGTTTTTTTAAAAGTGAAAAAATTTCAGTTAAGCCAAATTGGTTGTATGGTTGGCTGGTAATTGGAACCACGGCGGTGGTTGGAATTGCCTGGGAAGTGTATGAATTTTATTTTCAAAAAATAACTGGGTTTATTACCCAGCCAAGTATTGCGGACACAGTCGCGGATTTGGTCAATGACTGTGTCGGGGCGCTATTTTTTGTGATAATTATTGTTTGCCTAAAAGTTTCAAACAGAGGACGCGATTAAGGCCAGACAGGTCAGGAATAACAATTGATTCGAGGGCAAATAATTTAGTTGCGGCTGTCAGCACGCGTGGAATTTGCGGTGGATTCATTTCTAGAAAAATTTGGACAGTATGCTCAGGTAACAACTGAGCGTGAATTTGTTCAAGTAAATTGATCATTAGTCCGTCACCATTTTTTGCGGCCACTAAGGCGATCTTTGGTTCGCTTTGAATAGTTGGTTCAGTTTTAAATTCATCAGCACTTAAATACGGTAAATTGGCCGTGATAAAAATATTTTGTTCGTGCCAAATTTCAGCTGGCAAATTCTCGAGTAAATTACTTTTTAAAAAAGTAATTTTAACGCTGTGTTTATTAGCGTTTTGTTTGGCGACTGACAAAGCTTTGGCCGAAATATCCAAGGCAAAAATGTGTAGTGGAACCGGCGAATTTTTCGCAATACTAATTGGAATGCAACCAGTACCAGTGCCAACATCAATTAAGATTTTGGTCTGATTATTTTTCAATTCTGATAAAACTTTTTCCACTAAAATTTCAGTTTCCGGGCGCGGAATTAAAGTGTGTTTATTAACAATAAAATCTAAACTAAAAAATGCTTGTTTGCCCAGAAGATAAGCCAGGGGAATGCCATTAGCGCGCTTCTTTAGTAGCCGCTGATATTTTAAGTTTTGCCAAAAAGTTGGTTTAAATTCTGGGTGAGCTAACAAAAATTCACGCGACCGGTGAGTCGCGTGAGCCAGGAGTAATTGTTTGTCCCGGGTGTCCATATTAGACAATTGGTGCCGCGTCGCGCTCAGCGTAATCAGCAGTGCGGAGGGCGGTAATAATTGGTTCTAAATCTCCGTTTAAAATATTTGGGATGCTGTTCCAACTCTCGTGAATGCGGTGATCAGTAATGCGGTCTTGGGGGAAGTTGTAGGTGCGGATTTTTTCACTGCGGTCACCAGTCCCAATTTGACTTTTGCGGGCGGCATCAAGTTTGGCTTTTTGCTCAGCCTGCTGAGTTTCGTACAAACGTGCGCGCAAAACTTCCATGGCTTTGAGCCGATTTTGTTGTTGTGAGCGTTCGTCCTGACACTGCACCACTGTGCCAGTGGGAATGTGCACAATGCGAATGGCTGAATAGGTAGTGTTAACACTCTGACCACCTTTGCCGCCAGCCATAAAGGTGTCAATCCGTAAATCTTTGGGGTCAATAACGAGTTCGGTCTCTTCAATTTCTGGTAGCACGGCTACACTCACGGTTGAAGTGTGAATACGTCCCGCTTTTTCTGTTTCAGGCACGCGCTGGACGCGGTGAACACCCATTTCATACTTGAGGGCTTTGTACACATTGTGACCTTTGACGGAAAAAATTACTTCTTTGTAACCACCGAGTTCATTTTGACTTTCATCAATTAAACCAGTACTCCAACCTTGCGTCTCGGCGTACTTCATGTACAAACGCATCAGTTCACCAGCAAACAGTGCGGCTTCATCACCGCCAGCACCAGCGCGAATTTCAATAATTACATCTTTTTTATCCATTGGATCAGTGGGCCGGGTTTGTTCTTGCAAACTGGCTTCAAGCGCGATCTTTTCCGCACTTAATTCACTGGCCTCAGCGCGCGCTAGCTCGGCCATTTCATCTGTTCCTTTGGCTAATTCTTCAGCCGCAGCCAACTCACTTTCAATTTTTTCTAAACGAATTACTTGTTCGTGGATTGGTTTAATTTCCGCGTATTCAGCCGAAACTTTTTTTAATTTTTCTTGAACACTAATTACGCCTGGATCTTGCAAGGCAGTTTCGAGATCAATAAATTTTTGTTTGAGGTCTAAATATTTTTGGATCATACAGGTATTTTACACTAAAATAAAAAACAGGCATAAATACCTGCTTTTTAAATGTTCAAAACTATTTAGCGTCTTCAGCCTTTTTTGTCTTAGCAGCTTCAGCTTTCTTAGCCTTGCGGACAGCGTCTTTAACTTTTTTGGCTTTAATACCACCAGCAGCTTCAATTTTAGCCATTTTGTCTTGGAATTTCTCAACCCGACGAGCAGTGTCGATCAAACGTTCTTGGCCAGTGTAAAATGGGTGGCAAGCGCCGCAGATTTCAACCCGGAGCATGTCCTTGGTTGAACCAGTCACAAAAGTATTACCACAAGAGCAGGTAACGGTTACATTTGAAGAATAATTTGGGTGAATCTTTGGCTTCATAAAGACTTATTTTAGTGCGAGGAGTGTACCATAGACGCCCGGTTCTTGTCAAGAGGCTATAATAGGCTATTTCTAAATAACTTCCTTAGCTTCTGGTAATCCATTTGCTGAATTGAGGCCAGTTTTTTGGCCCGACTGTCTGGGGATAGGTCCTTAATCAGTTTAGCAGTAGTGCTGATAATGCGAGATTGGTCGGGTGAACTAAAGCCTAATTTTTGAAGACGTCTGGTAAGTTGGTTTAATTCAGGGGCAGATAACCCAGTTACTGCTTTTGTCTCTACGCGCATTTCGGCGGGAATTGAGTTAAGACCTAAACTAGCTACAATTTCAGCGGCGGTTTGTTTATGTTTAGATACTTTTTTAGACTCTTTTTGTGGTTTTACTTCAGTATTATCAACTAGATCAGTATCTTCGGCCTCACTGTCTGACTCAGAAACCACGCTCTTGGCTGGTGAAAAGGCGTCAGCCATTAACTGTTCAGTGCGCTTTGAGGTGGGATTGGTAAATTTTGCCTCAGTTAGAATGGTTTTTTCTGAACGAGTGCGTGGACTAGGATTAGTTTTAGTCACGATGTTTGCTTCTGGTTCAAGGGCGGCTGAAGCCATGGATTTTTCAGGTTCGGCTGTCCGTGGTTCAACCACTATGGTTGGGGTTGAGTCAATAGCTTGAACTGATTCAGTGGTTTGATTCTTGTTGGTAGTGATAGTTGAGGCGGCTGGTTCGAAAGTTGGTGTGTAGTCTGTTTTTTCTTCTACATTACTGGATGCAGTTATGGCTGCTACGCCAGAGGCTAAAATTGGTCTAAGTTTTGAGAGTGACTGTTGTTTTTTGCTAGTCCGTTGTTTGGGTGACGCAGTCTCAATGGGTTGTGGTTTGGTTGTTAAAAAATTACCAAAATCCAATAAGAGTTTGAATTTTTGGTATTCTGCCGTATTCTTAATAGTTTTGATCTTGCCTGTAATACGCCCCCACAAACCAAGGAGCGGCTCACCGTTTGAATCGAATTTAACTTCGGAAAATTTAAGTAGGAGAGTTTGTTTGCTGGCCTCTATTTGGCCACGAACGATGGCCAGAAGGTTTTCAGAGAGGGACGTTTTTTTAGTCTGGGGCCGATAGCCACGATTGATGAGTTCAGTGATTACTTCTTCTGTACTGACAAAGTTTTCAAGCTCAGCTGGTAATTGGCTTTGTTTAATTAGATCAGTGATTTCCTGATTAATTTCACTGTCCCGTTCTTTTTCTTCAAGGGCAATTAAATCTTCGTAGTACGCATGACGAATTTTTTCATAATTGCGGATTTTTGCTTCCATTTCTTGTGCTAAGTTGCTGCGAGCTGAACGATGATCAACAATCGCTTCAGTCATGATTGGTATGATTTGATCGATTTTAGCCAATTCGGCTTCAATAAAATCACGGTCCTCTGACGATTGGTAAGGTGAAGGTTCGGGGGTATTTCTGAGTTTGGTAAAGAAATCAATTTTTTGTTTGGTTTTTTCGCGGATGTTTTTTACAATTTCTTGTTTTCTGGCCAATTCAGCAGCTTCGGCCTCGCGTCGAGGTTTTTCTTCGATTTCAGTTATTTGTTCGGCAATAGCATCACGTCTTGCCTTGGTTCGACTATATAACGCCTCAAGGTGTGGAAGATTATCCTTTTTGGCAAAAATGCTTGAGTTTAGTTGCCGATCAAGTTCGTCTAGTTGGGAGCGCAGTTTCTGGGGGTTGTCTGAGCTAGACGAGGGCTGGCCGATTTCAGCCATATTGGGTGACGGTGACTCGACCGTTGCTTCTGGGCTGTCTATTTGACTCAAATCTTGGACGTCTTTGGGAACGTATTGTTCGGTCAGCTTCATATATAAAAGATTTTTTCAATTTTAGCACAAAATCTGGTGAAGTTCCAATTTTTGGCTAACTTGACAAAAAAAGAGCTTTAGGTTAGACTAGGCCCATTATTTATCTCTCACTGCTGACCAATTTCCTCTTTGGGCCATCCCCAAGGCAAACAGCAGGAGGTTAAAAGGAAATATGAAAACCCCATCAGTACTGGACATGCTCCAGTCAGGTGTCCACTTTGGTCACCATGTGTCTCGTTGGCACCCAAAAATGAAGCAATTCATCTTTGGTGAACGCAATCAGATTCACATTATTAACCTCGAAAAAACCGAGGAACAGTTAAACGCTATTCTTCCAGCCATTAAACAAATGGCGGCTGAAGGTAAGCAAATCGTGTTTGTGACCACCAAGCCACAAGCCCGTGAGCTGGTAAAACAAGCAGCGATTGCTTGTGGTATGCCATACTTAACCGAACGCTGGTTAGGCGGTTTACTTACCAACTTTGCGGAAATCAAAAAGCTCATCAAAAAATACAACACTCTGAAAGAAAAGCAAGCTAAGGGTGAGCTGGGCAATTATACTAAAAAAGAACAACTTGAAATTGCTAAGGAATTAGAAAAAATGGACACTTACTTGGCTGGCCTCGCGACTTTGGAACGCATGCCAGACGCTCTCTTTATCCCTTCTGTACAACGTGAAAAAACCGCTGTGGTTGAGGCCAATAAAATGAATGTACCAATCATCGGTATTTGCGACACTAACGCTAACCCAGACAAAGTGACCTATCCAATTCCAGCTAATGATGATGCGGTTAAATCTTTGACCATGATGATTGACCTAGTTCGTGACACAATCAAGGCTGGTAAAAACGCCTAATCCTCGTCCAATTATTTACAATTAATTTTTTGTTATATGGCGATCACTGCAGCTGATGTTGCCAAACTTCGGGCCCAAACCGGAGCAGGCATGCTTGATTGTAAAAAAGCTTTAGAAGAAACTAACGGTGATTTTGAGGCCGCGGTTGATGTACTCCGCAAAAAGGGTGCTACTAAAGCGGCTAAACGCGCTGATAAGGTGGCAGCCGAAGGGGTGGTAACTAGTTATATCCACGGGGCTGGCCGGATTGGCGTACTCTTAGAACTTAACTGCGAAACTGATTTTGTGGCTCGTACTGATGGTTTTCGCGCTTTGGCGACTGACATTGCCATGCATATCGCGGCAGCGGCGCCAAAATATCTCAGTCGCACTGAAGTTTCGCCAGAAGTTTTGGAACGCGAAAAAGCCGTGTACCGCGACCAATTAGTAGCTGAAGGCAAGCCAGCGGAAATGGTAGAAAAAATTCTGGAAGGTAAAATGGGTAAGTTCTACAGTGAAATTTGTCTCTTAGAACAAACCTTTATCAAAGACGAAGAAAAAACGATTGAGCAACTCTTAACAAGTAAAGTAGGTGAGATTGGTGAAAAAATTTCAATTCGTCGCTTTGTTCGCTTTGAACTGGGTGAAGGAATTGAGAAGCCGGTGACTGATTTTGCAGCTGAAGTTGGCCATGAACTCAGTAAATAAGTTTTGAGCAAAAAATTGTCCACAGTTTGAAGGCCTCGCGAACAGCGGGCCTTTTGGTTTGTACAAAAATATTGTATACTTAGGTGGCCTAACTTTAACTGCCATTTATTTTAGTATATGAGTTTCCGTGAAAAAATAAGACTTAATTTTCCACTTTATTTTATTTTGAGTCTCCTTTTTTCAGTAGCAGTGTGGAGTTTGTGGTTTCCAAATTGGTTTGGAAATGCTGATGAAACTGAAGCGGCCCAATTAAGCTATAGTTCTGCAGTGACGGCTAAAAGTCGGGTGCCAGGCGACACCCAAGTTAAATTGTTATATGTTCCGTCTCGTAGTGAGTACGCAATGCTTTTTAGTAGTTCAAGTATTTCAACTGCTTCACCGACTTCTTCTTGTGGTGTCTCAAGTAGTGGTAATGGATATTGCGGAATCTACTTTACGACCTCAACCGACGGTATAACCTGGAGTCCTACCAGAACAGTAACCACAACTGCTCGTTTTGATGGTGGGATGGTTTTGGGTGGTTTTATTTTTGATACCTATAACCAAACCTATTTAGTTAGTTTTACAGAAGGGAGCGCAAATAATCGTAAAGTTTATTTGGCAACCACCCAAAATGGGGGTGGAAGCTGGACATCAACCCTAGCTTTAAATTCCAATGTATCTTCTCGGTCAGAGAGCGCTTTAGCAAGTGCTACGTCAACCGATATGTACGCTGTCTTGGCAACTAACCGCACTAATGGGTTATATGTGGTGACCTCAACCATCACTGGTGGGGTTCTTTCTTCGGCTAAGACAGTAGTGCCAGTCAGTTTCTACCAAGATGTTAATACCAATGACCCGCTCATTGTTCCGATTGGTCTCAGTATTAGTAAGGCTAATGGCACAAATGTAATTCATGCTATCTATGCTACCGCTACCTCTACTGCCATGGGGTATCAAATCAGTTACGCGTCTTCCACAGACTTAGGTCTTACCTGGGCATCAACCACAATTAGCACAGTACAGTCAGTCTTTTCAACTGATGTTGCGTGTTTTGAATGTAATCTTAATACCAGTGCTCTTGATCCAGATAATCTACTACAGGTTTTGTATTACCAAGCTACAAGTTATGATTTTTCGCAGATGGGTAGCGGAATCGCCGGAGTTAGTATGCGTGTCGTTTATGGTCAATTGAGCGCTAATGGTAGTTGGACCACTACAACACTAGCTAATACCGTGCCTTTGACAGCAACTACTACTGCCGGTAGTAGTAATTTCCAAATGAGAGCTAGTTCAATTGTTGCTCCAGCTTCAGGTAAAACCGTAGCAATGTATGTAGCTACCAGCTCAGTGGCATATGCAAAAATAAATACCAGTACATCGTTTATAACGGATGATGTAAATGGTGAGTATATAAACCTAAAGTCAGGAATTGGCTTAACGTATGTAACTTCCAGTCAAACCTTAGCCGTTGCCTACACTTCTGGATATAGAATTAGATTTGCCACTAGTTCAATGCGAATTGCAAATTACAATAGTCCAGCTAGTTTAACTGTGGAACCAGGAATAACTCAGGCGCGCAATGCGAGTGGTATTATCACTGTGACTACAACGGTCGCTGATTCTAATCGCGACTCGGCCACTTTATATGTTGATTATTCGTTAGATGGAGGATCAACTTGGACCTCAAGCACCATTGCGAGTGCCAGTGGTGAAAGTGGTTCTTTATCGACCGCGACAGGCAGAATTTTAGGAATCACAACCACTGACGGTGATCAACAGATTTCATTTACTTGGGATACCTCAGTCATTTTGGCAGCTTCGAGTACAAGTAATGTTAAACTTAGATTTTTAGCTGACGACGGAATATCAGTGGGAAGTTACCAATTAACCACGGCGTTTACTGTGGATAACCAAGCGCCTGGATTACCGTCAGAACTAACATTTGCTTCGGTGGAAACAACGAGTTTGTCATTGCTTTGGACAGCTTCAACCGGAACGCCAACTTTGTATTTTGCCAGCAGTACGGCATTGACCGCTTCAGCCACTAGTACCAGTGCAACCACAACAGCGTATGTTAATTTGGTACCTAATACTCAATATTTATTCCAAGTTAAAGCGCAGGATACCTACAGTAATACCAGTAGTTATTCGGCGGCAACTTCAACCTACACTGATGCCAGTGCACCAACCGCAATTTCTGCGACCAATAACGGGGCGAGTAGCTTAATTGTTAGTTGGACTTCAGATAATGGTTCAGGAACTAAGTATCAACTTTATAATGTAACCACTGGCGCAGTTGTGGCAACAACGACTCAAACAACCTACACTGTCACTGGGCTGAGTGCGAGTACTGAGTATCAGTTCAAAGTTCGGGCCCAATTCTTGCAAGATAATGATTCCTACAGTAGTTATTCGTCTAATTCAACTGCTGTTGCTACCAGTGCCGCTTCATCTGGTGGCGGAGGAGGAAACAGTGGTGATAGTGGTGGGGCAGCACCAGCGGCTAGCCCACCGGCTGTACCAACTGCGCCAGCACCTGTTTCTGCTTCACAACAAGCTGAAATAAGTTTGGCAGCCAATGTACCAGTAACTAGAACATTGGGTGCAAGTACGCACACCTTTACCTATTTGAGTGCGACAGAAAAAACCATGAATTTGCGAATTCAGTCTGAGCCAATTACCGTGGCTTTAACAGTGAACGTACCAAAAGACGTTGATACTAATAATGATCAAATTGCTGATGTCCGTGCGACTTATGGCGGTTTGGTACAAGGCAAAGCCAAAGTAGTTATTAAAAATTTAACTGATGAAAATGAGTTAAAAAATGCGTTTACGATCCAAGCTGGGGCTTATGAAACTAATTCTCGGACTGTAAAAGTAATGTTTAATGGTAGTAATATTGCGCAAGTAGCTTTGTCTAATGACCCAAACTTTGCTGGAGCGGCCTTTGTGTCATACAGTTCACCAATGGTTTGGATGCTTTCCAGTGGAAACGGCCAAAAAACTGTGTACGCTCGTTTGCGTAGTGCTCAAGGCGGTATGGTTTCAGTATCAGACACTATTACCTTGGCAAACAACAGTGCCCCGACCATCGAAGAGCCAACAACACCAACCACACCAGTGACTCCGGCGCAGCCAAGTGTTCCAAGTCTTAGCCGAACTTTGAAGCGAAATGTTAGTGGAGCTGATGTCAAACAACTCCAAGTAGAATTGCAAAAGCAAGGTTATTTCCCAAAAAATATTGCGGCTAATAGTATCTTTGGCCCAACGACTGAAGCCTCAGTCAAAGCATTTGAAAAAGCCAAAGGACTAAAAGTTGATGGTATTGTTGACACAGCGACCTGGCAAGTAATTTTTGGTGGAGTAATTAGTGAATCAAAATCAGCCGCGCCAGTGACAGTGCCTGCTAAAAAGAATTTATATCCAGGTAATTCTGGCGCAGAAGTCACTTGGGTGCAGCAGAAATTGCAAAGTCTTGGTTTCTTCCCTAAAAATGTGACACCAAATGGCTACTTTGGCCCAACTACTGGAGCAGCCGTAAAAAGTTTCCAAAAAGCCAAAGGCATTTCTCAGACTGGAAACGTTGGTCCAATGACTTGGGAAGCTTTGAACAAATAATTTGTCCACACCCATTTAAAAAGAGCCTAAACAAAGGCTCTTTTTTATATCGTCAGTGAGATTGTAATTTGATATAATTGTACAAGCCCTCATCGGGTCTTTCTATGTTATTTAAGGCTAGAAAATACTACTTTTCTTACCTGTCTGCAGTCACAGTCTTTGTTACTGTTTTTTACTTGGTTTTTGGACCATTATTTTTTAGTTTTAATAGCAATTACATTCCCAAAGCTAAGGGCGCAAGTGTAACTTGGGTCGGTGGTGCTACTGGTACTTGGGAAACTGGTGCAAACTGGAGCGGCGGAACAGTGCCAACCAGTGCGGACGATGTGACAATTACGTCCAGCACGGCTAGTTTAACAATCACTTTGTCATCAGGACAAACAGCTAACTTTAATTCTTTGGATATAGGTGGGGATGCTACTTATACAACTACTTTAGTTCTCACTGGTAATTTGGGAACAGCGGGTTCTCTGACTGTGAGTACAAAAGGTACTCTTCAACAAAACAATTTTGTTAATCAAACACTATCCGGTACTTTGACGGTTAAAAATGGCGGTACAGCTACCCACACCATAAACACAACTGATGTTAACACTCAAGATAAAGGTTTTGTCTTTACAGTGGCTAATGTTGATATTCAAAGTGGCGGAAAGATTGACGCAACGGCCAAGGGTTTTAGCAAGGGGAGCTGTGGTTCATTTGCTAATGGTTTTGGGCCAGGATATGGTAAGGCAGGGACAACCTCAAATTCAACTGGTGCGTCGCATGGTGGTTTGGGTGGACAAAATAATAACCTAGATTTAGGAAACCAATATGTATATGGTGACCTTACGGCGCCATTTGAACATGGTTCAAGTGGTGGATACGCGCATTTTAGTTGTGGTGGCGTAGGGGGTGGAACAATCAAACTTTCAATCACCGGTGGTGGTACAGCGACTATTTCCGGGATGGTTACTTCTACAGCAGGGGATGGTGGTTCAACTGGTGGACGTTATGGTGGTGGTGGATCTGGTGGTTCGGTCTGGATTAACTTTATCAGTGGCGGCACATTTACTGGTAGCGGTGCAATTGGTGCGGCCGGAGGTAGTGGCTACGGCAGTGCGTTTGACGGTGCTGGTGGCGGCGGCGGTGGTCGAATTGCAATTACTGGGCAAGACACAGATACTTATTCGGGTACTTTTGTATATAATGGTGGGGCAGGTGGGCTTGGCAATATAAACAACGCGCTTGATGGCGGCGCTGGAACTTTATATAAAAAATTAAGTTCAGCCACTTATGGTGACCTGTATGTTAATAATGGGTCTTCAACTGACTTCAATAGTACCTTTACCTCATCTAGTTTAAACATTGCCAATTTGTGGCTTAGTAATTATGCCAAGTTAATTATCACTTCGAGTACAGTCCTCACCATGACCTCATCTAGCTTGGGAAATACATCAGTCAGCACCACTCTGGATGTAAATGGAACTTTTAGCACACCAAGTTCACTCACGGTTACTGGTAAAAATCAATTATATACTTCAATCTCTCAAATTAGTAATGTAACTGACCTAACTATTGGTGCGAACGGGTATGTTGAAATTGATAGTCTAACTACTAGTAGTGTCTGGTCATTATCCACTTTAAATGTAAGTGGTACTTTAACACATAAGGCTAACCGGGCAACGATTGATAATAGTTTAAATATTTCGGCCACAACAATTACTGTGAATAGTGGGGGTACTATTCACGGAAATGCACGAGGGTATGCTGGTGGTAATGGTGATTTTACCGGATCGGCAGGTGTATATGCGTACGATGGTTTTGGGCCTGGCGGTGGTGCAACTGGAACTTTTTGGGGAGGTGGTGGTGCTTATGGTGGTGCTGGTGGTTTTGGTGAAAGTTATGATGGAGACCGTAATCCAGCGGGTAGAGGTGGTGCGGTTTATGGTACAACGAGTACCCCAGAATATGAAGCTGGTTCTGGCGGTGGTGGTGGTCTTGGTGCAACTGATACTGGTGGGGCTGGTGGTGGTGTAATTAAGTTGGTTGCAACTACGGTTACAATTAATGGTACAGTGAGTGCTAACGGGGGAGCTGGTAGCGCTTCCTGCTATTCAGGTGGTTCAGCTGGTGGTGCTGGTGCGGGTGGCGGTATTAAAATTGAAGCCACAACTTTGGCAGGTTCAGGAACAATTACGGCTAACGGTGGGCGTGGCGGTTCGGGGGTTTCGTGTGAAGGTGGTGGTGGCGGTGGTGGTGGCCGGATTTTGGTAGTAACTGCAAATAGCACTTTTTCAGGAAATGTTACTTCAACTGCTGGCGCCGCTGGTAATGCTTCTCCAGCTTCGGCGGGTGAACGTGGTTCGGTTGGTTCAGCCACAATTGCACCAGGAATTCCTTACACCTTATTTGCCAGTAGCAGTACTGCTCAATCTGGATCTACTAACCCAACATTCTTAAATACAACCACACCTTCATTTTCAGCAATTTTTAGTGATGTCGAGACCGGCGATACTGCCACCCGGGCCCATATTCAAGTTAGCACCAGTTCGGCCTTTACTACAATTTCACACTGGGATTCTGGATCAAGTGGTACAAGTATTACTAGTTGCGCAATTGGTGCGCGCTGTCAGGATTTGAAATACGGTTATTTTGGTACTGCCCCAACTAGAAATTTGTCATTAAACGATGATACCGATGAAAATTCGCAAACAATCTACTATTGGCGAATTAGATATTTTGATGCTCAAGGCGGGGCTGGTTCATATTCAACTTCGACCGCCACGTTTACTTTACTTGATGCGCCAAATGAACCAACTAGTGTTGTAGCTAGTTCGGTTTCGGCTACAGGAGCAACAATTGGGTGGTCTGATAATTCAAGTATTGAAGATAACTATGTCGTTGAAGTGGCTTTGAACGGCTCAAACATCTTTACTCCTGTGGCCACTACTTCAGCTAGTGTCACTAGTATTGCCACTACGACACTAAATGCCAACACACAATATCAGTATCGAGTAAAAGGAAGTAATGTGGCGGGTCTTAGTGCGTATGCTACTAGCTCAGCGTTTTATTCTTTGGCTTACGCGGCTGGTACACCAACAACCAATGTGGCGAGTGCTTCTAGTATAATTATTACTTTGGATGTAAATAATAATCCAACCACTACAGCTTTTGCAATTTACAATGAAACTAGTGGTCAGTATGTGGGCGCTGATGGTAGCCCAAGTGCAAGTGCGGTTTATCAAACAACCTCAACCTGGGGTGGATTTAATGTGACAGCGACTGGCCTAACGTCAAACACTAGTTATCAATTTTCAGTCGTGGCCAGAAATGGTGATAATGCAAATTCGGCGACCTCAACGCCAAGTGTGGCTACATATACTCTGGCAGCGATTCCAACCAGTCTTGTTTTACAGAGTTCGGGCACCACAATTACTGCTACTTGGGATGCCAACAGTAATGCGGCGGGAACAGTTTATAATTTAGATGGTGTTGGAAACAGTTATGCTTCGGGAAATATTACCAACACCACCTATCAATTTACAGGTGTAACCCCAGGAACATATTCATTTAAAGTTCGCGCTATCAACGGCGCTAACGCAGCCACAGCTTACACTGATACTGTTTCAATCACAGTTTCTGGTGGTGATAGTGGTGGTGGTTCACCCCCAGTTCCTCCGCCTCCACCACCTGCGCCACCAACTGACCCGACTGATCCAAATACACCGCCTGAACTGCCACCAGATATTCCACTGGATGATTTCATGCCAACTGGTTTATTAAAAATTGTCCCAGCCAGTTCGGGGGAAATTGATCTGCTTAACGCTATCGGTGCGTCAGGAAGTTACAACATTACTAAAAATAGTGATGTCAAAAGCGTCGCCAGTAGTGACGTTCTTAATTTGCAGGGTCCGTTTACTCTGGATTTTTCTTTTGCCATGCAAGCTTACCCACTGTGGCCACAGGCTCATGGCGAACGGCAATTGTTTGCTAAAGATGGTAGTTACTTTTTTGGATTTGGGGGCGCCCCCAATGTAACAGAAGGTGCGGTGGTACAAAATGGTTTATGCTTCTCAGCTAATAATTATAGCCAACAGGTCTGTGATAATATTTTTACCCGTCAAGCTTTTACACCGGGTAAACGATATG
>CAZFKS010000006.1:0-67535 GCA_964519725.1 uncultured Gammaproteobacteria bacterium | reverse complement strand
CCCCAAGACCATAGTAACCAGTAAAAATTTTAGCCACTACGCGTATTTTTTTTAAATCTGTCCGGAGCTTGGTAAACATTGTAATTGGTTTAGTTACTAAGTACTGACAGTAAGCCCTTCTTGTAAAAGAATCTTTTTAATTTCTTCAACCGAAAGTTTTACTTGTTCTTTGGTAGTAAACTCATGTTGGGCTGTTTTGCGCACATTTGGGTAGCGCTCCATGAAACTTGCCTCATCGGCACCGACTACTGGTGTGATAATAAACATATCATCAGTTTCAAAGGCATAATCAGCTTCTTCTGAACTGAGTAATTTCTCGTGAATCCGTTCACCTGCCTTTTTACCAATAATTTTTATTTCAATCTCTTCTGGCTTCCGGTTGAAGCGTGGTGCGTAAATTTCAATTAAAGCTTTAGCCAGATCAATAATTTGCAACGTTGGCATTTTCAAAATAAAAATTTCACGGTTTTCCATCATGGAACTAGCTTTGAAAATCAGTTCAGTTGCGTCTTTGGTGGACATGATAAAGCGAGCCATAGCTTCATCAGTAACCGTAAGTGGTCCACCTTTTTTGATTTGCTCAATAAACAAAGGTAGAACCGAACCACGAGAAAATAACACGTTTCCAAAACGCACAAAACAAAATTTAGTCGTCTTACTGCCTTTATAGTGGTAAGAGGCTAACATCATTTTTTCAGCCAAAAGTTTGGTACAACCCATCACATTCATTGGGTCAGTCGCTTTATCAGTTGAAATACCAATTACTTTTTCCACTTTGTTAGCAAAAGCACAATCAATAATATTTTGGGTACCCTCAACATTAGTTTTAACCGCCTCAAACGGATTTTTTTCACAAGCCAAAACATGTTTCATGGCTGCAGCGTGAAACACAATATCCACATTTTCCATGGCCATATTAAGGCGCTGCTTATCGCGGATATCGCCAATCAACCAATTTACCCCCGCTGGATTACCCAGCCGGTGCATGAGTTCAAATTGTTTGGTTTCATCACGACTAAAAATCCGAATTTGACGTGGTTCTAAAGGCAAAAGTAATTCAACAATCTGACTCCCAATTGAGCCAGTGCCACCAGTAACTAAAATCGTTTTGCCTTTAAATTCATTTTGAACTGGATTTTCCATATTTTTTTAAAACCATTACCAAAGTGGAGACAATGTGCTGAACATCTTTTTTATTTAAATCAATGTAAAATGGCAGGGCCAAAGTTTGTTTACTTTTAGCTTCTGAAATTGGAAAAGCACCAGGCTTATACCCAAAAGTTTCGCGGTAAAAAGAAAACAAATGGATACTTGGGAAATACGGCTTACTGGCCACCCCGCGTTTGGCGAGATCAATAATGACGCGATCACGATCAAGACCTTTAGCCAGTTCCACCACGTACACAAACCAGGTGTGGGTATTACCTTTGGCCGTCCGAGGATAGCTGACCAGTTCCGGGTATTTGGCCAACAGCTGGTTATACCAAGCGGCTACCTGCCTACGCTTTTTGATGAGCGAATTTAGGCGTTTAAGCTGGACAATACCCAGGGCCGCACTCATCTCGTCCAGGCGGTAGTTATAGCCCAAATACTGATGATCAAGCCAGCTCATATTAGCACCTCTGCCCTGATTTGCCAAGCTGCGGCAAAAGGCAGCCACCTGCGGCTGACTGGTCACAATCATCCCCCCTTCGCCTGTAGTCATCTGTTTATTAGGATAAAAAGCAAAGACCGCTGACTCACCAAAAGTACCGGTGAGTTGGCCCTGATGAGTTGCACCAATACTTTCACAAGCATCTTCAATAATTTTTAGTTTGTGTTTTTTGGCAATTTTTACAATTGCTCCCATATCAGCACTTTGACCAAAAATATGAACCACTAAAATGGCCTTGGTTTTTTTGGTAATAGCCGCCTCAATTTTACTAGGGTCAAGGTTGTAAGTGACTGGATCAATATCAATAAACACTGGCTTTGCACCCACATACATAATGCAGTTGGCTGAGGCCACAAACGAAAACGCTGAGGTGATGACTTCATCCCCTGCCCCAATCCCAGCTGCCCGCATGGCCAGGTGTAATCCAGACGTACCACTGTTTACAGCCACCGCAAATTTAGTTTTATTTTTTTTCGCAAAATCTTTTTCAAACCGAGTTGTTTTTGGACCCAAACTCAAAACACCACTTTTAAGTGTTTCTGTTACTGCCTTGATTTCTTCAGGTCCAATTGAGGGACGAGCTAATGGATATTGTTTCATATTATTTCTTCAAACTAGCCAAATAATCAAGCACGGCCTGATTTACGACTTCAAATCTTTTACCACCAGCCTCAACAAAGGCTCCAGTGTGTGGTGGAAAAAAGAACGCTCTAATTTTACGATCAATCACCTGATCTGAATCTTTTTCTGGCCAAATTTGTTTTAATTTCTCTAGTTCTTTAGCCGTTAAATATAACCCACCATTATTTGGGCTAGTGGGAATTTCCTTACCTTCAATAAATAAAGTCATCACTCGCTTAAACAGCTCAAGCATGACTGTTTGCGCAGTTTTTTCCAAAGTCACGGCCAGTTCCGTTTCTGGACTCATGGGAAAATTAATTACCTCAATAATTGGGCCATTATCAAATTCTTCTGACTCAATAAAATGAGCAGAAACCCCATATGAGGTGCGGCCATCCAAAATTGCAGTATTATAGCCGGCTCGACTTTTATAGTCTGGCAATGGGGCCGGGTGAAAATTAATACACCGAGCTTTTCCCAATTTTAGCAGCGGATTTTTTATACGTTTCCAAAATAAATAGGAAATTACCAAATCAACATCTTGCAGTGATTCAGCCTTGTCAGCAATCATTTGGTAGAGCGGCACATCATCAGTAAAAAAAGGAATCTTATTTTTCTCGGCCATTTCTTGGAGAGGCTGACACGCTGGTTCAGTTGGATTAGTAACAATCGCGGCCACAGTCACATCGTGTGACAATAAAAATTCTAAAGCTTGAACTGAGGCTAGTTTCCTGGCCAAAAATATTACTTTTCTTACTGGATTAGGTGCCTCGGACATATTTTTTAGGATAAAGACGTGGGTCAGTGGCAAATTTTTCCAGCAAACTGACAATTTTTTTACCGGCCTCACCTTTACCATATGGTGTTGCGGCTTTAGCGCAAATTTTTTGGAACTGAGTTGTTTGAATTTTGGCTAACGCAGTTCTAATTTCTGTTGCCGAGTAACCAACGTGCAAAACATTGGCCCCACATTCGCGGCCGCGCTGACGATTCCCAATATTAATCACTGGAATTTTGAAAAATGTTGACTCAATAATACCTGAACTTGAGTTACCAACCAAAGCTGCGGAATATTTAAGGAAACTTAAGTAAGTTTGGCGCGGCAAATTAGGAAACAAATGCCAATCAGATTTTTTCTTAAGTTTACTAAGCGCGCTAATAATGGTACGAGAACCAGTGTCAGTGTTAGGAAAAATAGCAATTTTTTCTCCCTCAATTTTTTGCATCACGTCTAAAATAGGTTTAATTTGTTTGTCTGCGGACAGAGAGTCAAGTGGGGTTGGGTGCTGCAGCACTAAATACCAAGGCTTCTTCGGATCAAGACCATACTGTTTGGCTAAAGCAGTACGATTGGGAAATTTCATGGTGCGGAGCGCATCTAGACCTGGGGCGCCAACCACATGAATGCGCCATTTTTCTTCACCCAAAGTAAAAATATTATTCGCACTGCGTGGTGAAATAGCAAAGTGTAGACTAGCAATTTTGGTGAGCATGGCTCTAATCGCATCATCAACCACACCGGCCGTAACATCACCACCATGCACATGAACGACTGGGATACCGTGGTGAGCCGCGGCTAGTGCCGCAGCCAAAGGTTCATCCCGATCACCCAGTACCAAAACAAGCTCTGGCTTATTTTTTACTAAATATTTTTCAATCCCAATCATCTCAGTCGCCAAACACTCAACCATAGTGTCGAACTCACGCACTGGAACAATCGCATCAATTCGCTCTTTATCTTTGCGAATTTCTTGAATTGTATTGCCATAACGCCGCAAGGTGTGACTACCGGTCACTAAAACGCGGTAATTTAGAACCTTACTCTTTTTCAACTCTGCAAACGTAGAGCTAAAAAGACCATACTCAGCCCGAGTACCAGTCACTACTAAAATTGTGGCTCGTTTTAAACTCATACTAGTTGTTCCCAAGTAATCACTGTATCAGCCGGAATAATGGTGTTAGTTTTTTTTCCAATCACCCGTTCCAGCTCTGTTGGTGGAATGCCATTACCCGGACGCTTTATAATAATATCATTAAGAGTAAGCACCTGACCAGCAGAAATTTCATGTTTACTAATCAAACTTTTCCGTGCCATGGCTTTGATTGAAATTTCTTCTGGCTGACATTCCTTAACACCATTACCCAGCATCGTAGTTGTCTGACGAATTGCTTGTACCATTTCTTTAAGTTCAGTGGGGCCCAAAGAAGCCAGGTGGTCTGGACCAGCCATGGTTTTGTCCAGAGTAAAATGTTTTTCAATCACGCAAGCACCCAGGGTGGTGGCGATAATTTCTGGGGCCACACCCGGCGCACCATTATCTGAATAACCAACTAAACAATCAGGGAATTCAGCTTGAAGTGTGCTAATAGCCAACAAATTTAAACTAGCCAAACTAGGTGGATAATTAGAAGTACTATGTAAAATAATAATTTCATTATTACCAGCTGCTTGTACTGTTTTAACCGCGGTTTTTACTTCGGCCAAGGTTGACATACCAGTCGAGATAATCATGGGCCGATTTTTTTTCGCAATGTGGTGCAAATAGGGCAGATTATTTATTTCACCAGATGGGATTTTATAAGCTGGTAAATTTAAAGTTTCCAAAAAATCAGCGTCTGGTTCAGAAAACGGTGTTGACAAAAATAATATATTCTTTTCTGTTGCATAAGTTTGCAACTCACTGTGCCACGCTTTCGGTAGTTCAAGACGCTTTAACATCTCAAACTGCGATTCAGTTTTGCCAATATTTTTACGTTGATATTCGGCTTGGTCAGCCGTGCCAGTGACTAGATTTTCAGCACTAAATGTTTGAAATTTAACTGCGTCAGCTCCAGCTTCAGCCGCCACAGCAATTAATTTTTTCGCCAGTTCCAAATCACCATTATGATTTACCCCAGCCTCAGCAATAATAAACACTGGTTCAGGTGGACCGATTTTTTTGTGGCCGACGACAAGAGTGTTCATATTAAAGGTATGGTTTTTCAAGCGCACGCAGGGCTTGAATTATTTTTTGGTCTTCAGTAAAGGTATATGGATATGGTGCCTTACCTTCTAACGCACTCAAAAAGACATTCATTTCTTCCTCATACATGTCTTCAGTGGTCACATAACCTGCTTCCTTTTTACCCTCAACCAAAGAAATCGTTTCCCAGGCTTCAGTTTTCTTTTCGAAAATTCGAATTTGATTGGCTTTCCATTCCCACTCTAAAACCCCTTCAGTACCAATGAGGCGAAGAGTGCGGAATGGTGTGCGCGCTAAAACTTCAATTACCATTGACCCAACCACTCCATTTTCAAAACCTAGCACAGAGGCTGATAAATCATCAGCCGTCATTTCTAATTCAGAAATGCGTCCAGTAAAACCGCCGTACACTTTTTTAATCTGAGTACCTAAAACCTTAGTTAACCAAATCAACTCAAACACAAACATTTCACGGCAAGCACTGGTTTCTTTTTGCGCAAAATATACTTTACGGTAATCTTCCCAAGGGTGCCAATCTGGTAAATACTGCCCCAAATGATAGGTAAAAGTTAATACTTTACCAATTTTTTCCTCAGCCACTAATTCAGTAATTTTTTTTACTGGTGGCAAATACCGAAACGTGCAGGATGGCGCAGCGACAAATGAATTATCTAATAGGCTGGCCAGTTTATCATAACCCTGATCATCGACCCCGACTTCCACAAAAAAATGTTTTTTCTGCTCAGCCGCGCGCAAACAATATTCTAAATGTCGGTTTGGTGGGGTAGAAATTACATAGACAGCGGGATTTTGTTTTTCAGCTTCAGCTAAATCGGTGAATGTTTGCACCCCGTATTTTTCCGTGACTTCAGCCGCTCTTTCTGGACTTGGATCAAAACCAAAAATTTGCTCTTTAGGGATACCATGAAAAAGTAAGTTACGAATCCGGCGCTTACCCATTGACCCCAGGCCAACCTGTAAAAAACTAAATTTATTTCTTTCCATACTGTTTGATTTTTTCAATATTGATTACGTCTGTAACAGCTTCAGCCAGATTAGAGAAATATTTTTTACCGCGCAATTGTTTAAGGAAAAAGGCCAACTCAGCCGTGTACATTTCGTTACGATCTAAATTAAATTTTTCTTCAATTCGTTTATCTTTGGTGGCGATAATCACTGAATTAGTGAGCGAATCCCACTCTATACTCCCCTTTTCGCCCTGAACTTCCAGAGTGCGCTTACCTGGCACGCGACAATAATCTTGGTGTACAGAAACAATGGTGCCGCTTTTGGTGGCGAGTAAACTATCAGCTGAATCTTCAACATCAATTGCTAATGAGGAAGATTTTCTGACCAGGGCGGCTTTAGGAATTAACGTTTCACCAAGTAACCAGGCTGGGTAATTTAAATCATGCACTAAATCCAGTAGCACACCACCACCGCCTTTTTTCTTGGCTGAGTAAATTTGTTTATAATCACGTTTGCGCCACTCACGCAAATCTTGTCCTACAGCAGCGCGCAAATACAAAACTTTTCCAATTTTTTTACTAGTAATAATTTCTTTAATGCGCATGAGCGGGCGCAAAAAATGCATATTATAACCCACCCATAAACTAATCTTTTGTTTTTGCAATTCTTTGGCTAAATTACGTAAACCAACTGAGTTATGACTGAGCGGTTTTTCAATAAAAATTGCCTGGGGTTTAAGGGCCATTACTTTTTTAATAGTCTGCAAATGTTTGGCTGTTTCATTGCAAATAAAAACGGCTTGGTATGGACCAAGTTTCTGAAATTCGGTCCACTTATTAGTGGCGGTAATATTTGATAAATCATTACGTGCCGAAAAAACCACGACCTTTTCACCAGCCGCAATTAAATTTTGGTAGTGCCTTTCACCAATTGACCCAAACCCAATTAAACCAATCATAAAGAATCAGTGGCGCCCATTTTTTTCAATTGGGCTTTAATTTTTGCTTGATTTTTATAAAGCACTTCAGCCATCACCCACTCTTCTGGCGTATCTAAATCCACTGAGCGCCACTTGGGACAAACCACAGCTTTGGTTTTTTTGGTAATAATTACTTTTTCTTTGAGTAAAACTTTGGTTTTAACAATGTACACAAAACAGCCATTGAGTAGGTATCCAGCTGGCCAGGCCTGCATATTAGTAGACAATTTCTCAGTCCCATTAACCAGCTCAATATCATTAGTTTTGCTTAAGTGATACAACCGTGGGTGAGTCGGACAAACGGTGAGCACAGTGGTGGCCTTGGTTTTTTGGATCATCTCCCAGCACGCGGTAATGTCTTTTAATTCACGAAGTGGTGAGGTGGTTTGCAAAATCACCAGGTAATCAGGGGTGTACCCTTCATCTTTTTTTAATTTGTGCAGGGCATGTTCAAAACTATCATACACTTTGGCTGTATCAGTCGCTAAGTGAGCAGGACGCAAGAATGGGACTTCTGCCCCATATTTTTTGGCGATGGCCGCAATTTTTGGTGAGTCAGTATCAACAATGACCCGGGTAATAAACGGAGTTTTCCGGGCCTGCTCAATGGTGTAAGCCAATAAAGGCTTACCTAAAAAATTTTTAATATTTTTTAGCGGGATTCGTTTAGAGCCAAGTCTCGCCGGAATAATCGCCAGCACCTCGGGTTTAGACATATTATTCAACTTGATATTTTAATTTCCACTCACCATTAACTTTTTCCCAAAGATGTGGCGCACGGTAGCGATCAACCACTTCCCAAAATTTTTCTTCAGTAATATTCAAGTATTCTAAAAATTCTTTAAAATATTTTTTTGGAAATTCGCCATCATACCGGCGAACTAGAGCCACGGCTTCTTCACGGGTAATATGCCCAGACCGAATTTCCATCATGGCGTCGCGAGTGGCTCGTCCTAAACCAAACTTAATAAAACCAAGATAAAAATGAAAACCATCAGTTTTATCATCCAGACTAGCATATTTAGAATACGTACCTTCTGAACGACCATCTTCATTAGTAGTAAAACCAGTATTTTTTTGCGCGTAGTAAAAATTTTCCTGTGGCACCCACTTGCGGTAATATGACATCCAGTGCATCTGGATACCCAGTTTATTGATTTCTTCAAGAGGTGGAGCTTTGTACAAATCTAACGTGTGTGGCTCAATTTCGCCTGGTTTAAAAATTCCCATTTCAAGACCTGCTTCAGCCAAAGCGTCAACCCCCGAACCTTTGTAATATAAACGCTCCCAATCTTCCACTGATTCGTAGGGTTTATAAGCATTTTGCAGTGACCCGCCATATTCTGCTTCTCCATTTTCTCCGTAAAAAATAAGTGGAATTTTAAATTTGGTGGCAATGTGAAAAGCGTAAGATTTTTGACCATAGCCAAATGGTTCCCAAGCATCACCTTTTAATTCAAAGGCAATCCGGGCTAATTTGCGGTGAATAGTCGCGTCAGGAAAACAATTTAAATCAGTAAAACCAGCTTGGATAAAATTTTGAAAATTCTTCCACCCAATCTCAGTGTAAATAAATGGAGCCCAGGTCACAACGAGCGGGTGCATTCCATATTCAGTCTTTAAAAGATGAGCTACGTACGCGCTGTCTTTGCCACCACTACCAGGCACTACAACATCAAAACTACCGTCAGTCGAACGGTGTTTATCCAGTAAAACTTTTAGTTCAGCTTCGCGAGCAGCCCAATCAATGCGCTGATGTTTAATCTCAGCGTACTGACACGCGGCACACACTCCATTTTCATCAAAAGTTACCCGCGGGCGTTGGTTAGAAACTACACATTTAGTGCAATAAAAAACTTCAGCTTGCTGTTCACTTAATTGCTTATCCAGAGTATTTAAACTCATACGCTCTTGGAAAAATTTCTAATAATTTCTAAACCAACTTCACCACTTTTTTCTGGATGAAACTGACAACCAGTAATGTTATTTTTTTTAACCACTGAACAAAAAGTGTAGCCACCATACGTTGTTTCTGACAAACAATCTTGTTTGTCTGTCGGGCGCAAAATATAAGAATGGAGAAAATACGTTTCTTTTCCTTCTGTGCCTGATAAAATAGTGTCTGACCATTCCTTACCTGAGGCTGGGGTAATTTGATTCCAACCCATATGAGGAATTTTCTCTTTTTCTGGCAAATCAGGGAAACGTTCCACTGTACCAGGAATCAAATTTAACCCTTTAAAAATACCAAATTCATGGCCTTCAGTCAAAAGTAGCTGCGCCCCTAAACAAATCCCTAAAATTGGGATGTTTCTAGCTGCGGCCGCTAAGACTGCGGCTTCTAGGCCGCGTTCCTGAAGCCCGTGCATGCCAGCCGCAAACGCACCTACACCAGGCAAAACTAACCGAGGGGCGGTTTTAATCATTTCAGGATCACTGGAAATAATTGGGTTTGCTCCAACCGCCCGGAACGCGCGCGCTAAGCTGTGCAAATTTCCCACGCCATAATCAATGATTACAACAATTGGTTGAGTCATAGGCGGACTGGAATTTTTTCTGCCTGTAAATATTTTTTTACAGTCGGAATTGAATACTCTTCAAAGTGAAAAATAGTTGACGCGGCGACTGCGTCAGCTTGACCCTCGATAATCACCCTAGCAATTGAAGCTGGATCACAGGCTCCACCATGAGCAATCACTGGCACTGTGGCCCACGCTGTGATTTGTTTAATTAATTCCAAATCAAAACCATTTTTTGTTCCATCAGCATCAATTGAAGTAATTAAAATTTCACCCGCACCTAATTCGACCGCCCGCTTAGCCCAGCTAATGACTTCAACTCCGCTCCGCTCTCGACCACCATCTGTATAAGCCTCGTAACTACCATTTGGTCTTCGTTTAGCCTCAATATATACAGTAATACACTGTGCTCCAAATTCCTGAACTGCCTCAGTAATAAATTCGGGATGATGAATAACATGAGTGTTGATGGCCACTTTATCAGCCCCAGCTCTGAGCGCATTATTAATATCTTGAATCGTTCGAATTCCACCACCAACCGTAACTGGAATGAAAATTCCCTCAGTCACTTTTTTTAATAAGTCAAAATCAATGTTTCGTTGGTATAAACTAGCCACAATATCTAAGTACAACAACTCGTCCGCTCCCTCTTCGTAGTAGCGCTTGGCCAAAACCGTTGGATCACCAACCACTCGCAAAGCTTCAGTTTGAACCGGCTTCACAACATTTTCGCCTTTAATATCAAGGCGGGGAATCAGACGAATATTTTTCATGTTACTGGCTAATCAAATATTTGGCCTCTAATTTTTGCAAACGCTTGAAATAACTTGGGCTGGCCAATTTTTTAATGCTTTGCAATTTTTGCTCACGTGTGCCACGGTAAGCAAGGTTTGGTAACCGCTCTCGCTTAAGCACCGCCGCCAGTTGTTTCACGGGTTTTTTACCCAAAAAGTTACTAATCTTTTTTACTACCACTTTAGTATCAGTCATGATATCTTCGTACCGTACAAACAAAATTTGGGCCTGCTCTTTTTTATTTAATTTCTTCAAACCTTCTGCATACAGACTTACAATTCGCTCAATGGCAAAAATTGTCCGATCCATATCAGTTAGTTGGCTGTATTCTTTTTCCTGGCCCACCGCATACCACGGAAACTTAGCTTTGCCTTTTTTAAAAGGAATAATAAATAACGTTGGATCATCACCCAGGCGTTTTGCCAACCCGCGACGATACCACGAATCTACTAATTCCACTGGGCTGCGCTGCAAACTAACAATTTTTAAATTTGGAAAAGTTTCAAAAAATATTTTCGCGTTCGGAATAAGCTCGTGCATGACAAAAAAACTATATGGATCCTGCTTGCGATATTCAGCCAGTAATTTTTCTAGATCACTTTGTTCTGGGCGTTTGAGAAATTTAGCCGCGTGCGGATTTTTATGAATTGATGATTTGTCCGTTTTCCGGTGATTAAAATTACGCCCAATCGCCATTTCATAAGCATGCGTATCAATTTCACACTTTAAAATTTCACTAGCAGTTTTACGGTCCATTAACCCAAACTTTTCCAAAAATGGAATGTGTTCTAAAAGTCCATAATACTGGACGGCCTCAATACCTTCTAAGCCACCCAAAAGATCAGCCATGAGAAATTTTCCAGACCGAGAAATACCTTCTACCAAAAGCAGCTTTTTAACAAATGGTTTGCGCTCCCCAACCACGGCTTTAGTTTTTGCCATACTGTTTGTAAAAATCAATAAATTGGCGGTGTACACCACTGGCAGCGATTATACCATTAGGAATTTTCCTGTCCAAACCACCGTACTGAATGGGTTCGCCCGTGACCTGGGTTAAACTACCCCCGGCCTCAGCCAAAATAATGTCACCAGCGCATATGTCCCACTGTTTGGGCCCAAACGCAAAGTAAAGATCAAACTTCCCCGAAGCAATTTGGGCCATTTTATAACCGCAGCTACCTTTTGAGGTGTAGCTTAAACCCAAAGTCTGCAAAATATTTTTTTCTAGTTCTCCTAAATGGTGTCGACTCATGGTGACCTGCGCTGTGCTAAGTTCAGTCTGTTCTCTTACCCAAATTTTTTCCCAATTATTTTGCACCCGCTTATAAGCGCCCTTGCCTTTTTCCGCCACCCAAATCAAATTAGTGGTTGGCTGGTAAATTACCCCGGCCACAGCTTGTCCATTTTCAATTAAACCAATTAAAATTGTAAATTCGCCAGTTTTTGCAATAAAATCTTTCGTCCCATCAAGTGGATCAACGATCCAGGCCTTACCCACACTACAATCGGTCAGATGTTCATTTTCCTCAGAACTAATTGGGTAATTAGTTTTTGCTAAAGTTGTACTAATGATTTGATCACTCACCAAATCAGCCTCTGTTACTGGCGAATTGTCTGACTTGATTTGGAATGAATAATCAGTTTGATAAATTTGCGTTACGGCTTTACCAGCCGCCTCAGCCGCCTGAATAGCCAAAACCAAATCTGACGAAAATGATGGGGTCATATTTTCTGCAGACCCTTTAACCATTCTAGCAAAGCTTCAATGTTTTCTGACTGACTCTGATTAACTGTATCAATGATCAGATCGGGGTTAGTTGGAACTTCGTATGGTTTTTGCGGATCAATCCCAATCATGGCTTCAATTTCACCACGTTCAGCTTTGGCATACAGACCTTTTACATCACGCTCCGCACACACCGCCACTGGGCATGACACATAAATTTCTAAATAATCTGCCCCCAATTTGGTTTTATTGGCCGCACGTACTTCACTAAACGGCGCAATCACTGGCACTAAAATAAAATCAAACTGGTTTTTAATTTCAGTTATGTACGTGGTGATGCGGTCATTATTTTGAATAATATCAGCTCTGGTAAAACCTAATTTCTGTTCATATTTATCACGCACCGTGTCACCATCCACAATAGTGACTGTTTTGCCACCTTGTTCTAATTTTTCTTTGAGCAAAAAAGCCAAGGTGGTCTTGCCACTCCCGCTTAAACCAGTAAACCAAAGAATTGTACTCATATTATTCTGGTAATAATTCACGGCCACTTTCACGTTCCCTTCTAAACCAAATACCCGCCAAAAGTGAAGTAACAATCGCGGTCATAACCAAAATTACAAACAAACTTTGGTTAATAATTCCAAGGTCATACGCCACTGTTGCCAAGACAATACCAGGGCCACCGCGTGCATTCAAAGCCACCGCAAAATTTACGCTTGAGGTCCAGTTCATTCTCAAACCCTTGGCGGCAATTAAAGTACCTGCAGTTTTTAGTACTATGGCAAACAATAGAAACGTAATAAAGGCAGAGACATCGAACGCATGTACTAAATCTAATTTTAAACCAACCACAGCAAAATAGACCGGAATAAAGAGGGCAACGGAAAAATCTTTGATCGTATTTTTTACTTTTTCAAAACGCTCATCATTCATGCGAGCGACGATAATGCCCGCCAATAAAGCACCAAAAATTAAATTTACATTGAGTACACTAGCTAAAAAAGAAAAAATTAAACAAATAATTAAAATATATGAAACTGGCGATGCTTTTATTAATATGTTAAACCGATTATTACTGATTGGTTTTATGACTCGCGGTACTACCAAAAGCGCAACCACAAAAAATGCCATGGTAATAGCCACACTAACCAAGATACTTGTAACCGACGTATCACCTTTGACAATTACACCACTCACTACCGCCAGAATTCCCCACAAAATAATATCTTCAAGCGTGGCTACGGCCAAAACAAGACGGGCAAACCTAGTTTGGATCAGACCGAGGTCAAGAAAAATTTTTGCAATCACTGGAATTGAAGTGACAGCTACTGCCAAAGCCAAAATTGCAGTGAGTGCCGGGAGATTATTGGCTGTACCTAAAAATGGCTTGATATCGAATATTTTAGGAATAAACCAACCACCTAAGAGTGGAATGATTGTGGCTCCCAAAAGCAAGTTAACAACAATTTTTTGATCTGGTTTAGCAATTTTTTCTTTGGATTCAAATCCAGAAATAAACATGAGAAAAATCAAGCCAAATGATGACATGAGTGATAATAATTTGCTTGATTCTGGAAAACTGGTAAATAAATAACTATATCCAACCGGGTAAAGCCAACCTAAAACTGTTGGGCCAAGCAATAAACCGGCACTAATCTCCCCAATTACCTTGGGCATTTTACACTTTTGAAAAACCCACCCCAAACAATGTGCACCAGCTACCAGAGCGACAAGAGCAAAGATGAAACGCGACAATTCTAAAGCATTAAGGCTTGTCATAATTATTCTTTAACAAAAACTTCTTCGCCATTAGCCAGCGCCTTTAGAATCATCTCTGAAATTTCTGGACGCATAAACCAGTTGGGTGGAAGCTGGCCTTTTTCTAACATTTTGCGCGCTTCAGTCCCACTAATGTGAAGTTTCTCGTCTTGAGCATGTTCAGTATCTTCCGCCTCGTGCACGTGGTCATTCTTTTTAGCAGAGTAAAAAACTTGTTCAAAACGCACGGGTTTAATTTTCAAATCAGGAAATTGATCAAAAATATCATGTGACGCCGTTGGTGCGTAAAATTTCCCAACTCCCGTGTGATCGCGTCCAACAATAAAGTGACTACAGCCAAAGTTTTGCCGGCAGAGAGCAGTAAACAGTGCTTCACGCGGACCAGCGTAACGAGAAAAAGTAGCGTAAGTAGCAAACACCACTTTATTGCGAGGATAAAAATCCTTCATCATCATTTCATAGCTCTTGATAATGTAAGGAGCATTAAAATCACGAGGTTTTTTCTTTCCAATTACTGGGTGTACAAACAGGCCATCACACAATTCCTGTTCCATGGCTTTTAATTGAATAAATTCATGACTACGGTGAATAACATTGCGGGTATGAAAACCAACTACTTTGGTCCAGCCGCGCTCATCAAACAAACGACGCACTTGCCGTGGGGTTAATTCATAGGCCCTGGTTTCAGATGGACGGCGCTCAAACAAATCAATCGCCCCAGCCACTAAGACTGGGTTCATTTTCATCACCCGCGCCACCCCAGGGTGAGTCTCATCTAAGGTACCGTATAATTTTTCGGCAAATTCTTTTTTATCAATCGAATATAATTCACTCACGGTAATAAGAGCCAAGGCTGTTCCCTGAACACTTTGGAGCACCGCCTGTTTACCGACTTCTAATTTTTTAGCGGTTTCTTCATTTACATCCAGGACAATTGGCAGTGGCCAAATCAAACCATTTGGTAAACGCATGGTATCAAGCACACTCTGCACTTCTTTTTCACCCATGAAACCAGTTAGCGGACTAAAAGTGCCGATCGCAATTTGCTCCACATCCATTTCCGCATTATCATCCAGGGCAATTTTTGGTAAGGTTTTAAGCCAGGCTGTCTCAGGTTTTTTCTTTAGCATGCGGTCAACTAATTTGCCGCCGTGTGGCTCAATTAAAGTAGAGGCTGATTCAATATTTAACAAATAATTATCTGACTCCATTTTGGCCACCAGTTTGTCTTCTTCTGATACAAAATCTTTTACAGCCACAGTTTTATCAATGTGCAAGATCAAACGATTAAGCATCGTAGCGCATTCAACTGGATATTTACCAATTGCTGTTTCAGCTGACAGGGCCAAACCATAAGCACCATCCATAATTGTATTTACCACATCGTGAATTTCAGCGCGCGTTGGTTTCTTTTTTTCCACCATGGTTTCTAGCAAATTAGTCGCCACAAACACACCTTTATTTTTTTGGCGTGCCCGGTGCAAAATAATTTTTTGGGTCAAAGGAATTTTTTCCAAAGGAATTTCCTTACTTAAATCACCCCGATCAATTAGTAAAAAATCAGTGGCCTCAATAATTTCGTCTAAATTTTCTAGACCATCAACACACTCAATTTTAGAAATAATTTTCATGGTTCCTTTAGTGACTTCCCGTACTTCATCTACATAAGCCGCTGAGCGCATAAATGAAGCCGCAATGTAACCCACGCCTTCGGCCAAGCCAATGGCAATCGCTTCTCGATCTTTGGCGGTTAAACCAGGCAGGGTAAAGTTGCGCGGCGTGCCCGTATCCACCACCACGCCTTTATTATTGCCCACGTAACCGGCTGATACAGCCGTGGCTTTGATAAATCCTTGTTTAACCGTACTGGTGTCATTGACGCGCAAAATCAAAGTGTCAAAATCCACGCGCAAAATATCTCCTGCTTCTAGTTCACTAACAACCGTGTGTGGGGTTAAGGTTAGCTTGGTACTATCCCCAATAATTGCGTCAGCGTACAGAGCTATCTCAGCCCCCTCTTCAACATAAATCATTTTTTCAGTTAAAGCCCCAGTTCGAATTTGTGAGCCTTCAGTATCAAGCACAAACGGAATCCCAACCTTTTTAGCTAAATCAATAAAATACCTAAGGTCAGTCAAATTTGAGTGCGACATGTTTACGCGCACTAAATCCACACCCCGATCTTTGAGTAAACGAACGGCTGCTTCAGTTTTTGTAGCCGGACCAAGTGTAGCAATAATTTTGACTGGTTTAGACATATTTATAACAACTTACTGACCTTTTTCATGAGTAATTCAGCCAGTGGGTACAAAGTTTGGCGCTGATTCTGAATTGTGCTTCCACCTTCAACATCCCAGAGCTGGGTTAAATCTACTGGCACACTTTCTTTCAAGAAAAAAGCGACGGTATTTACTATGTCAGTTTCATTACTTTTAAAATTAGTTAATTTTTCTTTGACTAGCTCAGGCAGTTCTTCAACTGACCGGCACCGCCCCACGCCAGGAATCACCGCGTAAAACACATCAGACAAGGTAATGATTGGTTTGCCGAGCAAAACTGCTTCCATTCCAGTAGTGCTACTAATGGTAAAAATAAGTTTTGCTTTATCAATTAAAGCTAAGGCCGACAAACCTGGATTTAGCAGCCGCACATTAGGAATCTTTTTTAATGCCTCATAATAAGAACGTGGTCTTTTTCCAATCATGACCGGATGCTCCTTAACATACAATTTAAAGTGTACTGGCAAAGAGCGGGCTACTTGTTTTACCACCCAAATCTGATCAGTAGCGTAGTTAGGGGCCAAGAGCATTGGCAAACCCTCTGGTTCGCTTTGGAGCGGAAAAAACGCATAATCCTCATCTGGCTTAATTTGATCAAACAAATCATTATAACCCCGCAAAATCCGGGCTTTGCGTTTGGCCTTATCCCAGGTTTCGTACCAAGGGTTAATGGTTGAGTAATCATTTTTGGCTGGGCTGTTATAAAAATCGTAAAAAGATTTGAAAAACCAACTCACAGTTCGATTGAGATTTGCGAGTGCTAAAAAAGAAAAATATGAAGCGCGATTATTTTTTTTCTGATAATGGGCCGCGGCTTTTGATTTTTCTAAATAATAGGTTGGTTTTTTTCTAAATTCAGCAATAAATTCTTCGGCTCTAGAAATAAACACTTTATCTTCGGGCCGATGTTCACCCATTTTCATTATTGAATCACGCAAAGTGGGATCAGAAAAAGGATTATCAGTAATCGCGTAGCGTTCTTCAATCCGCGGATTAAACAAACTGTAGGTTTTAATCCCTTTAGCCTTAGCAATGGTATAGAGTAGATAACTACCTAGCCCACTGATTACTGACATGAAAATAAAATCTGGTTTTTCTTTTTCGAGCATGTCTTCAATTGCCCGAGCTGTGGTCTGGAGCATTCTAAGCATTTCTTCGTGCGAATAGCGTGAAGAATCAGAGGGGTAGGCCCGCACTAACAGTGAATAACGAATCACCCGATCTTCAGCCAAATAAGGCCACAGACTCGGCTTACCGTATTTTTTTTCCAGCTCAGCTAAGTAAGCCAAATTTAATGGTTCATTAGCATAAGCCCCCACAATATCTTCATCAAGAAGAAGGGTACTGTAATTAATATCCTTTTGTTCTTGTAAAAATTTTAGTGAGGAGCGCTGTTCCACATAACCACAAAATTCACTCACACCAAAATCAGCTTTTAAAGTTTTGGCTAGCTCATGACCAATGTAAGCAAATCGACGTTGTAAATATAGACACGCTTTCATATTAACCTTTTGTTAACCAATAAAAAGTTGAACCACCATCACTGCGTGGATACAGGTAAATTGATTGTAATCCTAAGGCCTGACAATATTCCCAAAATTTGGTTTCAGCTTCAGGTAAAACTGGATAAAACTCAAGTAAAATTCGTAGCTGAGGAATTTTTTCCAAAATAGTTTTGGCCTTTAACAAAGCATCGTACTCAGCACCAAGCACATCAAATTTAAGTAAAGCGGTGACTGGAGTAGAGCCCTTTAAAACTTCAGCCAAAGTCACTGCTGTCACCGCGTATTCACCGTTCTCATCGCATTTACCCGCTGTGCCACTCTGGTGCAAACGAAATTTAAGTGTGCCACTTTCACCAGCAATGGCCACTGGACTAACTGAAACATTTTGGTATTGATTGAGCTCGATATTAGCTTTAATTTCCTCAACATTGGTTGGGTCAGCTTCAACAATAATTACCGTAGCTTGGGGGTTAACCGCAGCCGCAAGCAAGCCATACATGCCATTATACCCACCAAAATCAACAATGTAATCCCCTGCGCCAACCGCTGCCGCTGCGTGCTTAAATTGACACAGCAGAGTGTACTCATGTTCATGTTTAGCTAGGGCGCGCGCATACAAATGATGGTATGGCTGCTTAAAGCCTAATTTCACTGGCGTGCCAGATACAGTTACGGTTAAATATTTTTTACCCTGAATCTTGGCTAAAAAATAAAAAAAATGAATTTTAAAATGCTTGCGGTAATACCGCCACGCCCATGACCAATTAAGATTTTTCAGAACCTGAATTTTCTTTGTGAGCGCAGAAAACATACTATTTGCGAGACACTAATCGTTCCATGGTTGTTTCAACGGTACGTAACGTTTTTCGATAATTAACATCAGACTCTTGTAAACGCTCGTAGCAATTTTGGGACAATTTTTTTCTTAAATTTGAATCAGCCCCAAGTTTGGTAATTTGTTCAGCCAAAGAAATCGGATCATCCGGAGTAAAAGTTAAACTGCTTTGGCCACCAACCCAAGCAATACCACCACCTGCCGGAACAATACTTGGCAAACCAAACGCCATGGCTTCAGTCAATGACATTGATGACATGTCAGAACGCCACCGGGCTTGCACAAAAATGTCCACTCTAGCTAGAGTCGCAAACAATTGTTCTTTGGTAACCCAGCCCGGCAGTTCCACGTATGACTCAAGCTCAAGATCATGGATCATTTTTTTAACCATGTTTTCTTCTGGACCCGTACCTCCTAAAATTAATTTAAATTTACTTTTATTTTCAACCAGTTTAAAGGCGGTAAGTAAAAGGTCAAAACCTTTCCCCGCTACCATGCGGCTAGAGTAAAATAATTCAATAACACCATCGGTTTTGTTTCTTTTAGCGTAAGCATCTGGGGTCACACCTAAGGTATGATAGATTTTATTAAAATCATACGGGTCACCAATAATACTTGATCGCCCAGTGGTTTTTAAACCAAAACGTGAGTAGGCTAATTCCAAAAAAGGATTAGTAAAGGTGAAGTGGTCCAAGTGATTGGCCAACCAAATTCCCAGGTAACGTTCCACCAACCACCGAAGTTTTTTCTTTACTTTTTGTAACACGGTCTTTTTTTGGAGGGCACCAAACAGCGCTGATACATTTTCATCAGGCCAAACTGTTAGCTCGCGGTTAAACAAAGCCATGACTGGAACACTGTTTTTACTTAACCGGTACGCACCAGCGCCATACAAATATGTGTGTCCATCAACATAAAAAACATCAGTTTCTGACTGATACTTTTTTAAAATCTGAAAAATCTGGCTTTGAATACCCAACTGGCCGACAGCGGTAATTCTTTCTTCTTTTACTGTGTAAGGAACCGGGGCCAAGGAATTATACTGAGCAAACACGGTTAAAACCGTGACCGTGTGGCCAAATTCGTGCAAAGTTCTGGCCATTAGGTCAATCTCATCCACTGATCCACCGGCCTTTTCAAAGTTAAGTTTAGAGGTGACAAAAAAAATTCGCATACAAAATTTATTCCAGATTAGTATAGGTATTTAAGCTACTGATGTCAAGTTTATTGCTAAATTTAGCTAAAATTTAACCACCCTCCCCCACCCCCAAACTTGTCAGACTAGTCTTGATAGGTTACTATAGAAACCGTATGAAAAAAATCACTTCGGTTTTTACCAGACTCGACCAACGCGGACTTTTTATTGAGTGTGCCAATGGCGAACCCTGGCAATCAGTAAATTCAGGTAAAATGCGCAAAGGGGCGGTCATGGGCCACCACTATCACAAGAAAAGTCGAGTGCTGTTCTTTTTACTAAGCGGCTCAGTCAGCGGCTCAATGCGCAGTGTAAAATCTACGCGCGCTAAGGTTAAAAAATTTAACCTAACCCCAAATCAGGGAATCATTTTTGAGCCTTACGAAACCCACGCGCTTACCTTTACTGCAGGTGGTTATTTTATTTTGCTCAAAACTAAAGCTTTTTCTTTAACTAATCCAGATATTTTTCCAGCTAAAGTTTAAATTATATGATTGACCGCCGCATTCCCTGGTGGGAACCAAAAATTGGTCCCAAAGAACATGAATTAGTCACTGGTGTCCTAAACAGTAGTTATGTTAATGAAGGCAACCTGGCTTTTGAATTTGAAGATAAAATTGCCGCTCTAGTTGGTTCAAAACACGCGATCACGGCCACTAGCTGCACTTCAGCTTTATTTTTGGCTCTTAAAGCACTGGGAGTTGGTCCAGGTGATGAAGTAATTGTTCCAGACATGACCTTTATTGCTACCGCCAATGCGGTCAGTTTGTGCGGTGCTACCCCAATTTTAGTTGATGTCAACCCAGCCGATCTAACCATGAGTGTACCAGCCATGGTCTCAGCAATTACCCCCCGTACCAAAGCGATTATGCCAGTGCACGTGACTGGCCGGGCTGCTAATTTAAAAGAGATAATTAAAATTGCCAAAGAACACTCACTCTTTGTAGTAGAAGACGCGGCTGAAGCGTTAATGTCTAAATATGAAGGTAAATTTTTAGGCACTCTTGGTGATGCTGGTTGTTTTTCTTTTTCACCTAATAAAACTATTACTACTGGCCAAGGCGGGGTGGTAGTGACTGATAACCCTGAATTAAATGTTAAAATCAGAGAATTAAAAGATCAGGGCCGGCCAGTTCGCGGTACTGGTGGCAATGACCGGCACGATGTGGTTGGTTACAATTTTAAATTTACCAATCTCCAAGCCGCGGTTGGTTTAGGCCAGCTAGAATACTTGGACGAACGCGTGAGCCGGATGAGACATTTTTACAAATTATACTCAGAAAATTTGCGCGATATTCCTGACCTACATTTTTACCCCTGTGATTTAGAGAATGGCGCTGTGCCTCAGTGGACTGATGTGTATCTAGATAAACGCGATGAATTAGTCGCTTATTTACTGGAAAAAAATATTGATTCACGCAAATATTGGTACCCACTTCACACCCAAAAAGCCTACCTAGCCAGTGATGACCAATTTCCTGCCAGTACCAAAACTTCACCACAATCACTGTGGTTACCGTCTGCCTACACTTTAACTGACGAAGAAATTAATTACGTTTGCCAGGAAATTCGTAACTTTTTTGGGGCTTAACGTGGCAAATTAGGCAAAACTTTGGTCACGTCTAAACCAAGCTGTTCACAGTCATGTTTAAGGAGGATCGCTACCAATTCCTTGAATTTTACTTTTGGCTCCCAGCCCAGCTTAGCTTTGGCTTTGGCTGGATTTCCAATTAATAAGTCAACCTCAGAGGGACGCTGGTAGCGCTTATCAGACACAACGTATTTTTCCCAATCCTCAATTCCGGCCAAGGCAAAAGCCGCTTCACAAAATTCTCTCACACTGTGGGTTTCACCAGTGGCAATGATATAATCATCAGCTTCATCTTGTTGCATCATGAGCCACATGGCCTCAACATATTCTGGTGCATAGCCCCAGTCACGTTTCGCATCTAAATTTCCCAAATAAATTTTTTCACGTTTGCCGGCTAAAATTTCAGCCACGCCATTACTAATTTTGCGCGTGACAAAGTTTGTACCGCGGCGTGGAGATTCATGATTAAATAAAATTCCATTACAAACAAACATGTTGTAGGCCTCGCGGTAGTTGACAGCGGCCCAATACGCAAAAACTTTTGACACACCGTACGGACTCCGTGGGTAAAAAGGGGTTTGTTCAGTTTGGGGAATTTCACGCACTTTACCAAACATTTCTGATGACGAAGCTTGGTAAAATTTGGTTTTAATCCGGGTTTCACGAATTGCTTCTAACAGTTTAAGAGTGGCCACACCAGTGGTTTCAGCGGTATAAACTGGAGTATCAAAACTAATCGCCACGTGGCTTTGCGCGCCCAGGTGATAAATTTCATCTGGATTTAACATTTCAATTAAGCGGTGTAAACGACTAGAGTCAGTTAAATCACCGTAGTGCAAAGTTAAGTCAGTTTCTTTTTCGAGAGATTTACTATCATACTCCAGTGATTTTCCGGCCTCACGTCTAGCGTCTTCAAACACATGCTCAATCCGTTGCCGATTAAAGGTACTAGCTGGTCGCACTAAACCGTGCACTTGATAACCTTTTTCTAACAGAAAGTCAGCTAAGTAAGAACCATCTTGCCCAGTAATTCCAGTTATAAACGCTACTTTTTGTGAGCCGAACATATTTTATAATTATATTTGAGTTACTTGGTAAAGCACAACGGCTTCGGTTGAATACAATTCTTTTTTATTGGTCAAAAAAGATAGATCCCACTCTGGGTGATTCTTTTTATCCCAAATTATGTAATTAATGTGGTACTGCTTAAACAAATCACGACTAAGCGCTGGCGTACTGGCCCTGGCTTTGTACTCGCTCGCAAGTTCTGGTAATTGCTTTTGTCTTTGACTAATTAATTCAGGGGCCTGTTTGGCTAATTTTCCATTGTACGAATAATAATCAACCCCACTCGCCAAACCCTCAAGTGCTTTATATTGTTGTTTATAGAATGATTCCGCCGCACCATCAGCCATTACCCGACCATAGTAGTCGGCAAAATTAAACCGCGCGTCGTTATTCACGTAAGTAAATAAATAGAGCACATCACGGAACCGTTCAGTGCTAGTGTAGGTCATGAGTGCTGAACGATCCCAAAATAAATCATGGTTAGTGTAAACAGTAACCAGACCAGACAAGTAATCATCTGCCGCTAAAACTACTCCTGGGTTTTGGTCTTGATTTAAAATATCGAGCATTGGTTTGTAGGTCTGTTCGTAGCGAAGCTGATCAAGGGTAGTTAAAAAAGATTGGTGTTGCCCAATCAGACTGTGGGCGCCAACAACAACCAAAGTAAACGCGGTAATGGCAATCTGCCATTTTTTATTCTGAACAAATTGCCAGACCACGTACCAGGCTGTGATAATGGCACACGGCACAATAAAATACCAGTAATAATGACCAATTTGAAGTAGCTTACCCGTAATAATTTGCTGATTGAGCGCCACCCACACAGCCGCAATTAAGCCAAGCAAAAAAATAAAATTCTGATCCTCTTTTTTCTTATACCGTAAAATTACCAAGACAATTAAACTTAAAAAACCAATTTTACTAAAAATTAAACCTCGGCCTTTAGCTGACCAGTGAAAATATTCAGATTGTGCCCCAAAGGGCGAGGTGAAGAACTTAGCCATGGTGATTAACTGGTAACTACCCAGGATCACACCCATTACCCCAGTGCCTAGCAAAAACTTAACCCGCTTCCAGTCCCGCTGGGCAGCGTAGAGTAAAAATAAAGAACCATGAACGGCAACCGCAAAAGTCCAGGCAAAAAAATAAACGTAGAAAATAGCGCCAAAAACTAAACTAAGGGCAAAGAAGTATTTTTGGTTTAAATATTTAAGTGCGCGTACCAAAACATTTAAGTAGGTGAAAAAGACCAGCGAACTGATGTACGGAAACATTGGCCGGCCATAGATATTAAAATCATTGTAAAAAAACGCCTTATCATATACTAAGTGATACCCACCAACTACAGAAATGGCCGTGATCGCACTCTGCAATTTATTTTTTGATAAGAAAAAAGCCAAGCTATAAATGAGAATTAGAACAGCAAAAATTCCAATAAAGTTGTAGGCATTATAAATATGAACAATGTTTACCGAGTCACTGAGTCCAAGCCAACGCCAGGGTGCGGTTAAAATTTGCTCATTATGCATGAAGAAAAGATCAAGTTCAGTTTTACCTTCACGCAAAAAAGGATTCCCCATTGGTTTACCTTCCAGAGCTTCTTTGGCTCTGGTCAAATAAAAATGACTGTCACTGCCAAAATGAACAAAATTAATTCCCTGGTACTCACCCTTTAAATACTGCGGTAGAGCAAAAACTGGGTAAAAAATAATTAGTGTCAACACCAGTGCTGACACTAAGATAAGCCAATGAGCTTGTATTTTTTGGACAAGACTAGTAAACCTACTCATACCTTGTGCTTCCAGATTTTAATTCGGTACTTGACTAGGTTCGCCATGAATTCAAAAATCGCACTAAACTTTACAAATGATTTTCGATTTTCATTTGGGTAAAAATCAGTTGGGGCCTGGCCAATTTTAAACCCTAACTCACCAGCCTGAATCATAATTTCCGCATCAATAAACCAATCACTGGAGGTTAATTTTAATTTTTCTAGGGCAGCCCTGGTGAACATTTTTGGTTTGGAATTTACATCCCGAACTTTGGCTTTGGGAAATAAAATTTTGAAAAAAGCATTGTAGAATTTAGAAATAACCACCCGAAATAGACCATCAAACCGCTGCACACGGTAGGTTTTGGCCAGATCATAATTCCCCTGTTTCAAAACATCATAAATTTTAATTATATCCGCTGGGGGCATTTGTCCGTCGCCATCAATCACACCAATCACATCACCCGTTGCCGCTTCAAGACCAGAGCGCATATCCCAACCCATCATCCCCTCTTTTTCCTTGGCCACTACTAGCAGCCGCGGGTTAGTCTTGGCTAGATCACGCACAATTTGGGGTGTCCGGTCTGGTTTCGCGGCATTTTTTTGGTAATTAGCCACGAGCACTAATTCATAATCAAGATTAGCTTTTTTTAGAGCTTCTTCCATCTGACCCACAAACACTGGCGCAAAGTCCTCGGCACGGTAGCACAGTATAACCACTGACAAGGCTGGTTTGGGCTGATTTTCGGTCATAAGAATAGGAAAAATCTAATAAATTGCTGCAGGGAATATAGCAAATCAGGGGGTAGTTGGCAACTGAAGAATTGGACTATTTTTTAGAAAATCCACGATAGTTTTAGCCACTAAATCATGCCCAGCAGCCGTGAAATGTCCAGTGTCCCGGATAAACACCTGCACTTTATCCTGGTTAATTGCTGGTGCAATTGACTCAGCTAAATCAAGGACTGGAAAAGCCCCGTCTACCACTTGTTTTAAGCCCTGAGTAGGTAAGGCTGGGTTATAGCCTCTCGGAAAAGAATCGGTAAACTGTTTAGCATACTTACCATCAACCTCCCAGTGACTAGGAATAACCACCGTTCTAAACTCTACCCCATCTTGTTTAACTGCTTGTCCCAGTTTTACAACCATTTCGGCAGTAAATTGTCTAATTTCAGCCCGACCCTGATCATTAGGGTTAAAATAATTTTCCTCACCATCACTCACAGTCACAGCCTGGACAGCCGGAGCATCAATTAAACCCAAACTCAGCCAGTGCTCATACAACCAACTAACTGCGGTGCCTAACTGACCACTGCTAGTCAAAGTTAGGTGATGAATTTTTTCCGTCACACCAGCCAGAATTCGCCGACAAAATTTAGTTATTTCCCACTCTGACCGGCCCTGACTGGTATAAGTCGGTTCTTGGGCCAGTAAACGCTCACCTGATAATTCCTGAACTGGTGTTTTTTGCAAGTAGGTTTGATCTGGTAAAAAAATTTTAGTAGTAGCAAAATCCATTGGTAAATAAGTTACCAAAATCACCACATCAGGTTTGTATTTTTTAACATAGCGCTCATACACAAACATTTGGTCAATTAAACTATAACCCCCAATCCCAAAATTCATTACTTCATACTTTATGTTTGGATTTAAATCACGCAAGTATTTTTCCGTTAAGCTAGAAAATTTCTGATCATAATCCACCTCAAAACCTCTGGTAAATGAGTTACCCAAAATAACCACGCGTTTAGTATTGGCTGGTTTTGGAACAGCATATTCTGGGCTAGCATAACCCTCAGAATTGGTTTTCACGTGGATGGGAACAAAGGCACCACCAGTTACAATTCGATCTTGATTAGGAATAAAAACTCTGAGTCCATTAACAGTTACGTAAGGAATATCATCAATTTTTCTAACATTTGCCGACACTCTTAGTAAATATTCAATACTAAAGATTAAACCAATTAAAACCATGGTGGTTAATCCTACTTGGCAAATTTTATAACTCCAGTTAGCTTTTTGGTTCATATTCTAGAACTGGAAATAAATAAAGGGACGCTCACCAAAATAACCAAAAAATAAAATCCACAAAATCAGTACATTATAAAAGCTGTATCTAACCCACGGGGCATAAGCTGAAAAACCAGTTTGTGTGCCCTTACTTTTTAATTTAATTTCAACCCACTGCATAAAAAATATAGCTACGATTAGGTGGGCCAAACTAAAGGTACTTACCCCTAGAGTGGTGGCTAAATTTTCAAAACAATCATACCACTGTGGACCTACTAAATATCTATTCCAACCATTAAAAATATTGGTGATCAAGTACCAAGCATCAGCCACAGTTTTGGCGCGGAAAAATACCCAGGCCAAACAAATGATCGAAAAAGTAAATAAAATTCTGATTAAACGGTAGAAATTTGGCCAGTGACTAAGCTTTAACCAATTAACTAATTGTTCACGGTACGGTTTACTTATCCGTGACCCAATGACATATACACCTAGCAGTCCACCCCAAACAATGTAAGTCCAGGCAGCGCCGTGCCACAGGCCACTAATCAAAAAAACTATCATTATATTGAACGCAAACCGCCCGGCTGTGACTCGGCTGCCACCAAGTGGAATATAGATATAATCTTTAAACCAAGTTGATAAAGAAATATGCCACCGACGCCAAAATTCAGCCACTGACTGAGAACTATACGGCAGGTTAAAATTATCCATTAACCTAAAGCCCATGACTCTGGCCGCACCAATCGCCACGTCAGAATACCCAGAAAAATCGCAGTAAATTTGAAAGGCAAACAAAACTATGGCTACCACCAAAGCTGGACCATAAAATTGATTTGGATAATCAAAAATGCGGTTAACAATAGCCGCCGCATTATCAGCAATGACAATTTTTTTGAAAAATCCCCAGAGCATTAACCTTAGCCCTGAACTAATTCGATCAAAATTAACATAATGTTTTTCCCAGAATTGATGTAATAAATTTTGCGGCCGTTCAATTGGACCAGCCACGAGTTGAGGATAAAACATGACATACAGAGCATAAATTCCAAAGTGCCGCTCTGCTTTTTGCTGACCACGGTAAACTTCTATGGTATAACTCATGGCCTGAAAAGTATGGAACGACAAACCGACTGGCAAAATAATATTGAGCAACGGCAGAGAGTAATTCCAACCAATAAAATTTGCCAAGGCATTCAGATTTTCAACCGTAAAACCATAGTACTTAAAAAAAGCCAAGAATCCTACATTCGAAACCAGACTAGCAATCAGGTACCACTTTCGTTTTTTACCTTCCGCTTTTTCAATAAAAATTCCGGCAAAATAGTCAATAACAATGGTAGTAAATAAAATCAAAATATACTTTGGTACAAAGGCCATGTAAAAAACACAGCTGGCCGCCAGTAGTAATACCCATCGAGCCCGGTGAGGTAATAAAAAATATAAACCGGTTACCACCGGAAAAAAAAGAAAGAATTGCAGGGAATTAAAAATCATATCTTTTTCTGGACTAAGATATGAAAAGTATTAAAATACAAGGGTCGCAAAATTGTGTAATAACCGAGTAAAACTAGGGGCGCTAGTTTACCAAATCGTTTTTTAATTTTTACCACCCGCAAATCAATCGCAACCAAGCCAATTCGTTGTAGTAAACTTTGCACTTCGCCAAAACGATAGTAGTGCATGGTAGTTAATTTTTGCCGCCCATTTTCACCGTCTGACTTTTGTTTACCAAGTAATCGCAAAATTGGCTCAGTCACAGCACGTGGCAGCCAATTAATCCCCCACAAGTGGTAGTGGTAGTCATAAACACCATACCGGTTATGAAAACTGATGTAGGCGTAAGCCTTATTTTTCAAGACCCGACAAATTTCCTGACCAATTTGAATTGGGTCATTCACGTGCTCAGTGACTTCAGCGCAATTGGCAAAATCAAAAAAATTATTAGCATAGGGTAATTTTTCCGCTGGCCCGGTCACTAAATTAACAGTCACCCCAGCTAATTTTGCCTTAGTTTCGGCTTCACGCACATAATCAGGGTTAATCTCAATTCCAGACACAGTGAATCCGGCTTTAGCCATTTCTACCACCCAATTTCCCCGGCCAGCACCAACATCAAGCACCTGACCGCGGACCGGAACATACTCGGCACAAAAAGCAGCGTGGCTCATATTATTTTTTAGCCATGACACTTAATAAGGAAACTCCAAACGGTAAATTCCAGCGCTTTAAAAACCACAATTCAGACTTAAAAATCCAGTACAAAAATCGATCAGCCCAACCCACCTGTTCTAGTTCATCAGGCGGAACCGTGTAAATTAGTTCTCTTAGTTTTCGCCCTAGCCAAATTGGTCCTAATAAAATTAAATTAAAGTAGGACAATTTTTTCTGTACCCACCAATCTTTTTTAAATAATGGTAAAAAAGTTTTTTTCGTATAACGGCGGTGGTGCATTCTAACCACATCATTATGTCCCCATAAAAACATAAATGCCGGCACATAACTAACAAAAATTCCGCCTGGTTTTAAAACGCGTCTAATTTCCGCCACGGCTTTGCCAGCGTCTTCAATATGTTCTAGTACATCAAGAGCAATGGCCGCGTCAAAATAATTATCAGGAAAAGGGAGTTTGTCAGCCACTCCTTCAAATACATTTTTAAGCCCATTTTCACGGCAAAATCGCAGCGCATCCAAGGACGGATCAACTGAAAAAACTGTCCCAAATTGCTCAAGTAATTTAGAACTTAAACCAGTACCACACCCAATATCTAAAATTCGGCGCTGTGACCCGGCCGGCAAATATTCATTAAATACGGCCTGTAGGAGCTCGCGTCTGACCCTAAACCACCAGTGTTTGGCCTCAACTTCATTAATAATGTAGTAGGAAATTTTCTCCATAGTTAGCGTCCAGCAGTATATCGGCCCAAAAACCACCGTGTCAATATGCGCCCAATATCCGCGAGTACCACCAAATAATCCTTACCTCGAACCAAACTACTCGGATCATTAGTCCAGGTAATGGGCACTTCTTTAATGGTAAACCCCTGATGTTTGGCTAAAAATAAAATCTCCATATCAAAGCCCCAGCGTTCAATCGTTGCCACGGTAAAAACTGACTTAATACTAGCCGGAAACAATTTAAAACCACACTGAGTGTCACTAATCCGCAACCCCAAACACAGTTGAATCAGTAAATTTCCCAAACGGGCCACCAACTCTTTAAGTTTAGCCTGATGTTTAACAATCACTGATTCTGGCAAGGCTCGCGACCCAACTACAATTGTTTTTTCCTGAGCAAAAGGCCAAACTTTTTTTAATTCAGTAATTGGGGTAGATAAATCAGCGTCTAAAAATAGAATGTAATCCCCGGTCGCAGCGAGCACACCCTGTTTTACCGAAAAACCCTTGCCCCGATTGGGAGTATTTTTCACATATTTAAGAGCCGAGTATTTTTTTTGATAGTCCGCTACTACTGCTCCAGTTTGATCGCTTGACCCATCATCAACCACAATTACTTCTGGTTCGCCAAAATTATTATTAGTCAAAAAATCAAAGACCGCAGTAATGGCCGCGCCAATTGCCTGTTCTTCATTATACGCTGGAATTACTACAGAAAGACGCATACTACCAGTAGGTGTAAAAAAGAATTTGCACCATAATTATTTGCCAGGCTTGCATTAGTAACACCACATTAATTTGCTTAGGATTTGCCTCGGCTAGGAACCACGTGTAGTACGTCATAAAAAACGGCACCACAAATAACCAAATCCGTTCATTTTCACCTTGGAAAATACCAATTAATAAAAACAGAAAAACCGTGCCAATTCCCAACCAATTCCAAAAATTTTGTTTGGAAAATTGGTTAATTTTTTTACCAAAAATGTACAAAGCTGGTAAACCTAGGTACAGGAGAAAAGCCACGCTATTCATGGTCAAATAGTTTAAATACGTGCCAACCGAAGCAAAATTACTAGAAACTAACGCTTGGTTTAGGGCGCGAGCGGCAAAAAAATTAGCGACTATAGAATAACCAGTTGCTAAGTAGAGCGCACCTAAACAACCCGCCAAAGTTAAACCACTAATAAGCGCTCTCGCCACTACTATTATTTTTTCTTGGTGATTAGTTTTTTGTTTAATTTCATAAACCAAAAAAGCCAGCCAAATTGGGCCAGTTAATAAAAACAAAAAGTTAGATAAAAAAGCCGTGGCCATAACTCCACCCGCAACGACCGACCAAGCACTACTTGCCTTCCAACCGCGGTGCACTGCGTACACCGTCAAACTCATCAATGCCAGAAAAACAAACTCCATGGAGGTGCTGGAAAAAATAACAACACTTGGCGTGAAGATAAAAAAAGTGATTAATTCGCGGGCCACTTTTGGGGAATATAATTTTTCCCACCATAATAAAAGCGGAATGACACTCAAAGAACCAGCCACAGCAATAGCCACAGCTAAACCCATATAATTGGCCTTAAACCAATTTTGCACAGCGTACAAAAATAGCACATACCCTGGCGGATGAGTCTGAGTGTGAACCGGCAAAGTTGGTAATAAAGTATTGTAGTGTTGTAAAAAACTTTTAGTACCCATCTCTGTCACAATCGGGAGTGTACCAGTATATTCCCAATAACTACGTGTTAAAGGATCGATAATGCTTTTAGCCCCCTCTCTAATCCCAGCTACAGCTAAACTAAAACTAGTTAAAAATAAGATTGAAATCAAAATGAAAGTCGATTGTTTGGAAGCCACTATTTTTTCTCTAAAATACACATAAGTCCCGGCCAAGCCAATGGCTAATACCAAAAATCCAATCTGACCAACCCGCGGTGATGGCAAAGCGTACATAATCCACCGGTCTGGAATATAGCCTTTAGTAAAATGATAGATTGCATATTTGGCACTGGCCACTAAACTAAAACTTAGTAATAACCACCAACCTATTTTTTTAAGCTCCAGATCTTTTTTTAAAAAATAAATATTCGCGAATAGTAAACTCAACCACAACAAAACCACGGCGCCTAAGCCCTGTAAAATATACGGCAACTTTTCCGACCAAAGCGGGTTATATGGTTGACCCGTAAGCTGTGAAATTATTTTTAGCCACATACCTGCGCTCTTATTTTTTTGCCACCACAAAATATCCTAAGGGATAATGCTTCACTTGTGAGCGTTTAAATAATTTACTAATTAAAGCATCAAAACCTAAAACTAGTGGCAGTAAAAGCATTTTTACAATTCGTGGCAAAATGATTTCTAATTGTGAATACGCCGCTACAGCCACGCCTCTGCCAAACGGTTTAATTTCCACTTCTCTAAAACCAGCTTTTTTAAACACTAACCCCAACGTCTCCTCGGTAAAACGCCAGTAATCATGCGGGTCAGGGTGATAAGCCACCAAAAATGGCACGGCTGCGAACACTTGTCCCTCTGCCTTGGTAATTCGGTACAGTTCAGAAACCAACCACTCATACTTAAAAATGTGTTCTAAAACGTTCATTGCTAAGACTGTATCCACTGAGCCGGTCAAATATGGCAAAGAATCACTTTCTAGATTAATTTGTTGACCATTTTTTGGTTTTGATAGGTCTAAACACTCCACTTGGACCTGATTTTTTTGGAAAAATCGGTGGTAACTAGCCAAAGTCTCACCACTGCCCACATCTACAGTCAAACCATTTAGGGTGTAATTTTCGCACAAAGTATTTTGGCAAATACGATAAATATCTTTCCCACGGAGCAGCTCTTGAAATAATTTCATATGACTATTTAATGAAGCGATTATACCACAGTTGCCACATGACTGTAGCCCAGATACTATTTAAATTATACTGTCGCCCACTTAAGTGATCATTCCAAATTTGGTCAATTCCAGTCGCACTAAAATAAGCCGTATTTTGCTTGGCATCAGCCAAAATTTCCGCCACTGACTCTTTTAAATCACTACGCACCCATTTAGCCATTGGTGTAAACCAACCACGTTTTTCTTGATTAAGAACATGGTCCGGTAAATAGCCTTTGATTGCCTCTTTCCAAATATTTTTACCTTGAAAAGTATGCGGATTTTGCCAGATACTAAATTTCCAATTAACCGGAATTTGCTCACTTAGTGAAACAAGACGATGATCTAAAATCGGCACCCGCGCTTCTAGACCATGAGCCATAGTCATTTTATCAGTGCGCATAAGCGACTCATCTCTTAACCAACCCTCACGATCAATCTGCATGAAATAATTTTCAAATTCAGTGGTCGGCGGTTGTAAAAAGTACTGAGTGTGCAAAAAATTAGTGGCTGCCGCTGGTTCATATTGCGGACCCAGCAAAGTACTTAATAGTTCCTGTTTTTGGGCTAAAAAAGCTAGCACCCTTGCTTCAGTCGGTGGTAAATTTAGTTTGTGGGCTAACCCAAAACCCAGTGCTTGACCAGTCTTGGCAAAGGTTTGCCCCAGCCAACCAGTCTTTTGGTACAAACTAATAAGTCGGCTGTAATAGTAGCGAGGGTAACCACCAAATAATTCATCAGCCCCATCCCCACCAAGTACCACAGCTACTGATTCTTTGGCTTTTGCGGCTAAGGCAAAAATTGCTCCAGCTGTAGCATTAAAATTTGGTTCATCTAAATGCCACACTAACTCTTCTAGAGAATCCAAAACCGCCCGCGGTGTTAAAATTAATTCATGGTGATCAGTGTGATAAAACGCCGCGGTTTTTCTAGCTAAGTCAAGGTCAGCATTAAATTTCTTTGGGTCCTGGCTGTCAGCAAACCCCACAGTAAACGTTTTTATTGGTCCCTGATGAAACTCTGCTGCTGCACCCAAGACAGCCGTGGAATCTAAACCACCACTCAAGAAAATTCCAACCGGACGGTCAGAGATTAATTGATGCTTAACACTGTCACGGAATACATCCCTAATTTCACCCACGGTTTCCGAATAATTACGTTTACTTAGATTATTTTTTTGCGGCCAGTAATTCACTATTTTCATTTCCCCATTTTTCACAACTGCGTAATGGCCAGCTAATAATTTACGAACATTCGCAAACATCGTTAGTGGTTCTGGTACGTACAAAAGCTGAAAAAATAAATTATAGGCCTCAGTATTAACTTCTCTTTTAATTGGGTGTTCTAAAATACTTTTAATTTCTGAGGAAAAAATTAATTTCCCCTGGTCATAAAAATAATACAGCGGCTTAACCCCACCCTGATCACGGGCTAAAAATAATGTTTTGGTTTTGGTATCCCAAATCGCAAACGCAAAAATACCATTAAACTTTTTTACACAGTCAACTCCAAACTTTTTATAAGCGTTTAAAATCACTTCCGTATCACTTTTGGAATTAAATTTATACTCTTTCAGTTCATTTTTTAATTCTTGGTAATTATAAATTTCACCATTAAACACAATTACTACTGTATGATCAGCATCCCACATTGGCTGGCAACCATTAGGTGATAAATCAATAATCGCTAGCCGATTATGACCCAATGACACACCGTCATCTACCAAAAAATTAGTCTCGTCAGGACCGCGGTGCTTACTAGCCTGATTCATTTTTTGAATTAGGTTTTGGTCAGAAAAATTAAAACCATTAATTCCACACATACTAGGTATATTCGCCTTTTCTTAGTCTGGCTTTAATAACTATTAAATCTTTTAACATTCGCAGAGTATCAACCACTAATCGCACACTACTCTCTTTTTGCGCCCCCAGGACAACTGGAAAATCCTCGTAAAAATAACCCTTGGCTTTAGCAATCACAAATAATTCAATGTCAAAGGCAAAACGGTTGATCTGACCATATTTCACAAGGTCTTTAACAAAATAATCAGTAAACACTTTAACGCCACACTGAGAGTCAGTCACACTGCTCACCGCGATTTTTTTGATGAGAATCGAAAAAAATTTACGTCCGACTCTTCGCAGCCAACCGTAATTCTTCAGATCACCTGACTGTTCATGGCCCCGTGAGCCGTAGACCATGGCCAGATTTGGTTTGGCAACTAATTTTTGCCCCATGGTTGTTAGAATATTTAGACCATATGGTAAATCAGCATCAGTAAATCCCACCACCTGCCCACGGGCTACTACCAAACCTGAGCGCAAGGCCGCGCCTTTTCCTTGATTTAAAGAGTGATTGATAATTGTAAAACCAGTCTCTGTTTTTAGTCCGGCTAAGATTTCTTCAGTTCCATCAACGCTACCATCATTAACGATAATTATTTCTCGATTCGGTTCAGCTGCGAGCCAGTCACGTAAATCACTAATTTTTGATGCAAAAAAAGTCGCGCCATTATAGATCGGAATTATTAGAGAGTATGAAATGGTTTGATTCATATCATTGCTTTTTCCAAAGCTGATAATGGCCAACCTGTTTAATTGATTGGTACTCTGATTTTAACACAGCGTCAGCACTTTCAATATCGATCCCCTCCAGTGAACCGCTCGTGATTACATAAGGATACCAGGTTGAGGCCTTAATTTTAAGGTCAGCCTGGCCAAAGTGGAGACTAGGATTGATTTGTAAAAATTGGTAAGTTTCAGCGTGGTCACTGAGTAAAAAAGCAACACTCGGACTATTAATCACTAATATTTTCTCTTCCGCTGTCACTGCGCTCAGTACTTCTTTGGAAAAATCAGTTGCTTCCGTTGAGTAATAGAGGGCGTCATTAGTTCTGGTTAAAAGATGCACCCCTTGGATACTAATTAAGCCCAACATAAGGGCAATGGCAATTTTTTGTTTCTTGAACCACAGTAAACTAACTGGTAAAAATGCCAAAAGCACTACGTGAGCAGTAAAAAAATATCGGTACCAACCTGGTGTTTTCAAGTACCAGAGCATGGTTATCCCAACAAACATTGCTAAAATTATTTCTAGCTCAGTTAAAGTTTTATTTTTAAAACGATCTTTCAACCAAAAACCAAGTACCAACACCAGTCCTAACAAATGGATCGGTGTGCTTTCACTAAAAAAGCGCCACACATTACTAGTAACCACCGTCGTAAAATTACTAGCCGCGTAAGAATTACTATAATAACCAATTGTTCTCTGGATTGAATCAAGAGAAAATGGAATTAAAATGGTGAAGAGCCAGACCATAATTGGTCCAATTCCTCCAATAAACAAATATCCTAGGCGAGTAAAAAAAATTTTCTTATCCGTTCTAAAGGCATACCATTCCCCCACCAAAACCGCTGGCGCAATAATTAAAAAATATGGTTTACAGGCAATGGCCAAACCAAAGCAAAAACCTGCTAACACTAAACGCCAATTAATTTTTGCGGGTAATACCAAGAGACCAGCTAATAACCAAACCAAACCTGGAACTTCACCCAGAACGGCTTTTCCATTGCCATACAGCGGGGCAAAAGTAACTAACAGGCCAATTCCTAACCAAGGGGCCCAAGAATTTGGGTGGAAGCGTTTTATTAATAAAAAAACTAGACCAAAAAACGCCCACAAATACAGCACCATTGGCAACCTGACCACTATTAAACTATCACTGTTAAATAATATTAACGCGGCGGCTACTGGCACCAAGATTGGATAATTAGAAGTGATGAGAAATGGACGTTCAGTCGCGCTAACCACTTCTTCTGGACTCACAGCCAGGCTGTAAATTCCGCGTTCAACGAGGCTATTAGCAATACCAATATTAATTCCCTCATCAAACCAAGTGGCTGGACTAGCTCCTAACTGCCAAGTAGTCGTACAAAAAATTACCACCGCAAAAAGTAGACCAAAACACCACTGTTTTTTAAACCACCCTAACCAAGCTTCAGTCATAATTAAATTAAATCAGTTAACCGGGCAGCCACTAGTGACCATGACAACATTATATCAATTAAAGTAAATACCCCTAGAATAATTGCGGCCATAACCCAAGCCATTTTTGCGACTGAGGCTTTTTTCCATAATTTCACCACTGCATATGCCCCAAATAGTGCCAGAAACGGATAAATCTGAAACCGATACCTTGATTGAACCACGGTTACCAGGAGTGGAATTGGCGCGGTTACAGTCAGGGCGAGCAGGTACCATTTTTGCTCACGACGCCACCAAGCTAAGATTATACCGGCTAAACCGCTCACAAATAAACCAGCAATACTTAGACCGGAAGCAATCACAAAGATTATTTGTGAAAGACCATGATCATAAAACCAAAAACCCATGGGTCTAATTAAACTAAAATATCGAACCGTCCGAATCGCTGTTAATTTTATAAACTCTTGCGGATAAGTAAAGATAAATTCCCTGAACATTTTTTTGGCTTCATTGCCAAGGCCAGTTAGACCATTCTGATCTACGTACGTGGTCACGGGATTAAAACCGCCAGCAATTTGCCCACCATCCGCGCTGAGAGTATTACCAATCCAAATATTAAAATCACCAATTAACGTGGTTAAAATAAATTGATGATACAGCGAGTAATTTCGGATTACCCACGGTGCTAAAACCAAGCCAACCATTGCTACAAACACTGCGCTTTCAAGCCATTTTTTCTGAAACAAAAACAAAACCAAAACTACCGGGGCAAATAAAAGCAAAGTTGGTCTAACTAAAATTCCAAGTCCAAGCCAAAGACCAAGCCAGCCAACTTTTAACCAAGTGATTTTCCTTTGCAAAGTAACGAATAGATAGACTAAAACACTGACTATAAACACATACAGTGTTTCAGTCATGAGCATGGCTGAAATCTCAATCAAATCAGGGTGAAAAGCAATCATTCCCGCGGCTGAGAGTGCTATCCACTCTTGGACTTCGCTAGTTTCCTCTGGCCATATTTGCTTAGCCGCTCTATACACCAACCAAACCGTGGCTCCGTGCAGTAGAGCTTGAATAAACCAAACCACAGCGTAAGTGTGCCCAAAAATCCAGTAAATAAAGGCGAGAAAGAATTCATAACCTGGACCAGCCCGTAACATGGCGTGATCAAAATTAAAATCTAGCGTGGGATTTTCTCTAAACCCATGTCCCGCCAGCAAATTAACTGCAATTTGATCATACGCTTGCGCATCAACGACTGGTGTAATTTTGAACCAAAAACTATACAATAGCGACACCAAAACCGAGAGCCCAACCAACCAATAAATTTTCGGTACAGTACGCATGTTATTAAAAGTGTAATTTACCTATTAAGGGTTACGTACTGAATAATGTTATTAATTATTTTATCAATTTCAGTTTGGTTAAACAAACTCTCGGCCTTTACTGCAGCCTGTTTTCCGATCAGATCACGTTTTTGTGTGTCTTGTAATTCACTTAACCGATTGACAAATTCTGGAACAGACTCGGCCAAAAGTACTTCCTGACCATCTTGAAATTTATAACCCACCAGAGCCCGAGCTGAGGTAATTGTTGGAAACCCGCGCATTAGTGGCTCAAAAACCTTTTGTTGCATGCCAGCACCATACAGTGACGGCGCTAAGCAAATATTCATCGTCTTCAAAAAACTATCAAATTGAGAAGCAGGAATATAACCAGGAAAACACAGGTCAGATGAGGCCTTATCCAGTAAATCTTTAGGGACCTTACCACCTAAAATAAAAAAAGAAAACACGCCTGGTAATTTAGATCTGACGGCCGGAACTACTTGATTGACCAAAAAACTAGCCGCTGCGTAATTATGAGTCACATTATAAGTCGAACCCATGAAATATACGGCCAACGGCTGGTTCTCTGTAAGCTGTATTTGTGTAAATTTAGTTAAACCACGCAAAGGCAGGGTAAAAACTTTGGTCTTTGCGCTAGCCAAGAACTGATATTTTTTAGTTTCAGATGGGGTAATCGCAGCCAATACCGTACTTTTACGGGCGGTACGCCACTCACTATGCAATTTAGCTAAATATACTAACGGTGTTTTCAAACCTAATCCGTCTTCTTCTAAATAGTGATTCGGTTCAAAATTATGCGAACGGGTTATGATCGGTAGATTATATTTTTTAATTACACTAAAGAGTGGCCACAAGTACGTGTACTCACACCAAACTAATTGTGGTTTAAATGTCTTAAGTTCTTTATCTAAAATATTTTTCAGCTCTGGATCAGTATATTCATATGCCGCACCATCCCAATACCAAGGCTGTAAAAATTGTTTAAATCGATGCCATATTCGCGCCAATACTGTTCTTTTTGTATTATCAAAATAAACAAATGGCCAAACAGTAACACCAAGCTCTTGGCCGGTTTTTTTAGACTGCACAGCAATTTCCTCATTGTAAACTTTGGTGATTACATGGACTTCATAACCGTGATTTTTAAACCATTCTATGCCAGCGGCGCGGTCTGATTCACAAGCACCAGTACTAGGATAAGGAAATTTTGGGGTAATTATTAAAACCCGCTTTTCGCTCATACATTAGCTAAAAAGATTGAATTTAATAATTGACCACAGAGCACTAAACCCATCCTTAATTCCAATTTTCTTACCTTCTTCATAGGTGCGACCATGGTAAGAAATTCCAACTTCATAAATCCGGAGGCGCGCCTTGGCTATGCGCGCGGTAATTTCTGGGTCAATATTAAAGCGGTTGGATTCTAATTTTGGTAATATTTTTGCCATTGCCTCTTTGGTAAAGGCCTTGTAGCAAGTTTCCATGTCAGTTAAATTGAGGTCAGTTAACATGTTGGAAAATAGGGTCAATATTTTATTTCCCACTGAGTGCCAAAAAAATAACACTCGGTGCGGTCGATCCCCAATAAAGCGTGAACCATAAACTACATCGGCCTTACCCTGAATCATCGGAGCTAAAATTTGTGGATATTCATACGGATCATATTCTAAATCCGCATCTTGAATAATAATAAAATCCCCAGTTGCCTCCTTAAAACCACGGCGCAAAGCTGCGCCTTTGCCCTGATTTTTTTCTTGAAAAAAAACTTGGTAGCCGTCGGTGACTGACAAATTTTTCAAAATTTCTCTGGTACCGTCAGTAGAGCAATCATCAACCAGGATAATTTCTTTAGCGACTCCATTTAATTCAACGCTATTAATGACGTCCAAAATTTTATTAATGGTCCGAAGTTCATTGTATACGGGAATCACAATTGACAGTTTCATACGGTAAAATAATTGATTATTTGTTTAATTACAGTGTCTAAATTATGGTGTTTTCTGATATATTCAACCGATTCAGTTCGAGGTAAAAATGGTGTCTGTAATTTTCCGGCTTTATTTAGCTGAATAATTTTCTCAGCCAAATCAGTGGGGTTTTCAGGTTTAAAGATCTCAACGAATCCAGCTTTCGCTTCTTCTTGATAAGCCTCGCTTGAGGTTATGACTGGTCGACCACTTGCCAGAGCCTCAAGCACAATCTTGTCAGTACTTCCGGTAGAACTAGCGTGAATGAGTAAATGCGAGCGAGCCAGAGCCACAACTAATCCAAGTCGATCTAAGCCACCCAAAAATATTACATCCGCATCAAGACCCAGATCACTGACTAATTGTTTCAAATCTTGCAAGTAAACTTTATCAGCGGTAGTAATTGGTGCTCCGGCAATTTCTAATCTAGCTTTCAAACCGTTTTTTTTCAGTTCAGCCAGACCTTGAACAATAGTATCTAGATGTTTACTACTAGTAATTCTGCTGGCTGATAAAAAAACCAAGTTTATGTCTGGTGCCTGGATTTTAAATTCCCCCATATTAATTCCATGCCCAAGATAACTTATCTTTTTGGTGCGCAACCGGAAACTTTCAGGTGAAGTAGTAAAAATTTTTGTTACCATTTTTTCCGCAATTCGTAATTTAAGATCAACACTTTTGTGCACATACCACAGACCAATCTTTTTCCGCATTACCCGCCAAAACAATCCACCCAAAACCACATACTCTGGGTTCATATGCACCAGGACGCTCTGATAATTTTTTCGGTACTGAAAAATATAGTGGTAAAATCTAAGTAAATACTGCGCCCGCGATTCCTTTTTCTCCTTACCTAGTGATAAAACCGTTACATTACTGGGCAAATCATACTCGCCCGCGCGCAAACAAATCACGTACAAGTGCTCCACCTCAGCCGCCAATTTTAAAATCCAAGCGTGAAAAAAGCCCAGATTTGGGTCAGTTTTATCAACCGCTTGGGTAATTAACAAAAGCTTCATACTTGTTTTAAGGCACTAACAAATTTTTCGCTGGAGTTAGTTGGTACAATAACTACAGTGTCACTCGCTTTTAATTCAAAATTCGCCACACCCACATCAGTCATGATTAATTTTGTGCCAGCCGCCGCCGTTTCCATGGCTGTCAGTCCATAGCCTTCAGCCAAACTTGGGACCAGGACGCAATCAACTGTTTTAAGATAATCAAAGGGCTCACTAACCCAACCAACAAAAATAATATTTTTTTCTTGACCATTTTTTTTCACTAATTTTTCACACTCCATTTTTTGCGAACCATCACCAACCACAAGCAATACATCATTACTTTTTGTTTCCTGTAAATACTCACTAAATACCGTAATTAACCAAGCCAAATTTTTTTCCTTTTCTAGGCGCCCCACGTACGCAAAATATTTTTTAAAGCCTGGATATTTATTTTTAACACTAAAGGCTGGCTGATAATTTTTAATTTTACCCAGATCAAGTGTTACTGGCCGCACGGTAATTGGGGCTTTTAGGCCCATTTTTACTAGGCTTTGTTTAACTCGTTCCCCTACCACCCGAATTTGGTTGGCCTCACGCAAAGTAATTAATCGGGCCAACCAATAATAGCACCAATTTTTTGGGCTACTTCCAACAAAGGTTAAGTTACTAAAAAAATCACCGTGCACTTGTATTTCAAGTGGGGTGCGCTTCCGGATCATAAGTCCAACGAGCGCAGTCATAAATGGATCCTGTGTGGTAATCAGGCCGTACTCATTATCCTTGATTAGTTCTTTTCCAATTTTAATTACCCCAAAAAATTGCGCCAACTTATTTCCACCTGTACCAAGCACAGTTACCGAATCAGATAATTTTATTTTTAATTTTTTGGTCGAAGGGACAATAATATCTGTGTTTGCGAGAGCACTAAGACGTTTAGCCACAGCCGAGCCAGTTTCTAACAATCGTTCATCAAGGCTAATCATCAAAGTTCGCATACTACACTTTATTTTCAATAAATTGTTTAATTTGCACGCCACGATTGGCCCAACTGTACTGGGTCACTGCCTCAGCCAAATACTCAGCGGCTTTGACATGTTCACTATAATTGGTAAACGCGGACTGAATTGCCTGCGCCAAAGAGTCGGCATTGTCAGGTTTAGCTAGGACTGCCTTATCAAGTAAAACCTCACGCAAGGCCGGCACGTCAGTGGCCACAATCGGACGGTTAGCCGCCATGTATTCAAACAATTTTAACGGTGAGGTGTATTTAGCCCCAATTGCTTCTTTAGCACTGTTTGGAATCACTAACAGATCGCTACTAGCGAGCCACAGTGGCATTTCTTGATGCGGTCTGCGACCCATAATGTGTAAATTTGGGGCTTTAAATTGTTCTTTGAACTTGGCCACGTCCTGATCAGTCCCCCCCACAATATACACGTGTGTGTCAGTCGGCAACTTAGCCGCTGATACTGCTAACGTATCCGCCCCTTTCCAGCCGTACAAATGACCAGTGTAGACAACCACTTTTTGGTCAACCGGAATGTTTAAATTAGCACGACAGGCATTTTTTTGTGGAACATTTTGAAACTGCTCCACATCCACACTATCACGGACTACTGTAATTTTTTGTGCCTCAACACCAGCTGCGATCAGTTCTTCACGTAGACCATCACTAATAACAATAATACCCTGACTTTTTTTCCAAACATATTTGTGTAAAAAAGTCGGTCGTTTAGGTAGGCTATGAATTTCGTAGATGAGCGGTTTTTGCGCGCGCACCAATCCTAAGGCCACCGGCAAATCACGAGTATACAGCACATCAAAACCAAAAGCATTTTGTTTGACTTTTCTGGTAAACAAAAAACTCTGCCACCAATAGCCAAGTATGCCAAAGCGATTTTCTGACACCAAGTCACGCACTTTAATTTTAGTGACTCCAAAGATTTTTTCAGCCTGGTAATATTCAAAAATATCAACTTTAATAGGATTTTTACGATCCGGTATCTGCAAATCAACCGTCACACCAGCTTTCACCAAAGCCGCAATCGTTTTTACAATTTGAATGCCATGCGCTTTTTCGGTTGGCATTCTAACCATTACCGCGTACAGTAATTTCATATTGTTTCCAATAATTTTTTGGTCTCGGCCACCATCCGGTTAAATTCAAATTTTTTAAAGAATGTTTCCCGATCAATGGTATTTGAAAACGGTGGGCGCATCGCTCCTGACAAAGCTGCGCGTAATTTTTCTTTAATTTCCGCCTTATTATTATAGGTAAACAATTCACCAGTTTCCGCCGGAATAATAACTTCTGGATTTCCACAAATATTACTGGCCAAAACCTTACAATTGAAATTAAGGGCTTCCACCAATACATGCGACAAGCCTTCGTAGCCACTATTAAGTACAAATACATCAGCGGACTTTAAATACGAAAGCGCCTGAGCATGCGGAACATTTCCTACTAATTCTACATAGCGTTCCATCCCCTGTGTAGAGATTGTTTTTTCTACATTCGACCGATCTGGTCCGTCACCGACGATTTTAAACCGCGCATTAGGAAATTCTTTAGTCAATTCTGGCATAATCTCAATCACTTCTTTAGCCCCTTTCCACGGCACTAAGCGACCAATATATACGATCCATTGTTCAGCTTGATTTTTCGTTTGGACCGTTTGCACGGCGGCAATTTCTGGTAATGGAATCGCATTAAAAATTACACTCACCCGGTCGCTCTTTACTCCCCAACCAGTCACAATTTTTTTCAAGTATTCGCTCGGAACAATGACGCGATTCACACGTGTAGTTACAAAACTCTCAATTTTACGAAGCAATCCCACCGCGCCACCATATTTCTTAACCTGAAAATCATCCATCAAATCTGTGACCCCAAAACGCTGTGATCCTTGTTCCCAGGCATAATCCCCAACCACCTTTACCACTACTTTTTTGCGTAAAATTTTGGCTGCCAAAAGTGCCGGTAGACCAGCGTTTACTGGCCCCATCGCATAAATTAAGTCAACCTTTCGGGCTTCTCTAAACAGTAGCCAAGCGTATTCAAAATAGCGAAAAATTTTATTAGTGTCCTTACGTACCGCAAACACTGGACAGGTTACCTTGCTCGCGTCAGAACCCGGTGTTAGTGAGACAATTGTTACCTCCGTACCACTTTTAGTAAATTCGTTAGCCAAACCCACTGAATAAGTCGCTGGACCACCAGATACTGGTGGAAAAATGTCGGCTGCAATTAAGATTCGCATAATAAATTAAATATTTTTTTCATTTGGTTAGTGACTACTTCCCACGAATATTTTTGGCTAATTAAATTCTTGGCCGTCTGTACCACTCGTTCAACCTCAAGCGCATTTTTTTCAGCCAAAACGTAAGTAATTTGGGTGGCAATACTGCTGGGATCACGAACTCTACAGTACCAGCCAGTCACACCAGCTTGCAAAAAATCAGGAATTCCACCTACTCTCGTAGCAATCACTGGCACCCCAAGTTGCATGGCTTCTAAGAATGAAATCCCCAGTCCCTCTGACAGAGAAGGTCTCACGAACACACTTGCCTGGCCATATAATTCTGGCAATTTTTCATTTACCACTTCACCTTTTAGAACGACTCGCGTTTCCAGGTGCTTTTTTTTAATCAGCGCCTCCAGTTTAGGTCTAAGCACCCCGTCACCAACAATCCACAACACATATTCATTTGGCAAAAAGGTCATGGCTTTCACCAAATCTTCAAGACCATTTTTTTTCACCAATCTAGATACTGACAAAATAATTTTCTCTTTGGCTGTTTTTTTAATACCCGCGCTTTCGGTCAGTGCGACTCCGTTCGGCACCACAGTTACCGGACAACAGGCACCCATTTTTTTGGCCCAATCAGCCAAATAATTACTCAGGGTTTGAATATAGTCAGCTCGTTTAAAAACTTGTTTAAACCAGGGCCACACCCACAGTGCACGGCTGTAAATGTGATATACACTATCTCCTTCTTGTAAATTTAAGAAAAAAGGGATTGTTGGATTTTTTTTCTTATAGCGGAGAGCCGCAAGACCACCGTAACTAGCCATAACCGCCCAAATCAAATCAAAAGAACTCTGTTTGCGCGCTACTTTTTCACCGTTATACCAAAACAAAAGTTTATCAAACCAATTACCCCGCCCAACCCTAATTACTTTTGTGCGTCCGATCAATTCTTCAGCTGGCAAACTTGGTTTTAACCGCGGTGTAATTACGACAAACTCAAAATCAAGCAGTCTTTCAGTCAGCTCTTTTACCGCTATTTCAGCCCCACCTATAAACGGTAAATACGCGGTGGTAAAGATTACGATCCGCTTACCAGACATACTTACAAACGCGTCGATAGTATTTCCAGTTCTTGGAATAACTGCTTCGTATTTTGTGCTGCCGGCTCCAAACTATCAACATAATTAATTGCTGAAACCTGTCTGTCTTCTTCGAGCCAGCGTTTTTGTTCTACTGTTAAAGGCGCAATTACTTGCCAGCGATGAACGTGTCGCATCAGTGCATTATACAGGCCTGATATTTTTTTACCACGACGTAACATCGACTCATTAATCGTCTTTTCAAGGGCTGTTAAAAGTAATGGCGCCGCACCGCCAGTGAACCAAGAATACAAGGCGGCCGCAAAATGTGCTTTTCCAGTGGCCAGCACCCAAGCCACCTGGTACAGATGTTTCTTTTGTAGTTTTTTAGCTTTTTTTGCCGCAGCTAAAACAAACCACAAACTGCCTGGAGAACCAGAAACCTTATGAACAGTTACGTTTTCAAAACTAGAAATATCTGATTCGTTAGTAATCACATCAAAATCCCAACCTGGACACGATTCAGTCACCACTTGTAAAAGTTTATGTTTTAAATCAACCTGCTTTTGGTCAGCGCCCAAAAATACCAAAAGTCTAGGTTTATTAGTTAATCGCTTTTTAAAATCCGCAATTGTGGCTGCCAGACCAGCAGCAAAATCAACCTCTGGTTGCCAGGCAAGTACTTTTTTAGCGCGCTCAATATTCGGACATCTTTGTTTTGGATCACCTTCGCGGTTAGGAATTTGAGAAATCGGCTGAAAAATAATTTCACTGTCTGAATCAATTTTTTCTTTAACCATTTTGGCTAAATCACCAATTGTTCGTTCATCAGGATTACCAAGGTTAACCGGCATCCAATCAGGGTTTGGGTGTTCAAGTCGGCGAATCATTCCTTCAATTAAATCATCAACATAACAAAAACTGCGTGTCTGTGTACCATCACCATGAACCGTGATATTTTCACCAAGCAGAGCTTGGACAATAAAATTAGATAGTACCCGGCCATCGCTAAACATCATGCGCGGGCCATAGGTATTAAAAATTCTGATAATACGAACATCAACGCCATATTCGAGCGCATAATCTTTACAAAGCGCTTCACCAGCGCGTTTACCTTCATCATAACACGCGCGTTTACCCAGCGGATCAACATTACCCCAGTACGATTCTTTTTGTGGATGTTCCAGTGGATCACCATACACTTCTGAGGTCGATGCTTGCAACATGCGTGCGCCAGTTTTACGCGCCAATTTTAACATGTTTTGCGTACCAATAATGGCTGTTTCAATGGTTAAGATTGGATCGAATTGATATTGAGTCGGTGACGCCGGACAAGCCAAGTTGTAAATCCGATCCAAAGTTTGACCCGGTACTTTAAATGGATACCTTATATCATGCTTAATCAAAGTGAATTTTGGATTATTGAGATACTCCTGAACATTTTCTTTTTTCCCACTAAAAAAACTATCCACGCAAATTACTTCGTGACCTTCGCGTAAAAATCGGCCGCATAAATGCGAACCAATGAAACCCGCCCCACCAGTGATTAAAATTCTCATATTTTAGCCAAAATATTGCAGTTTTTAATTGCCTGTAGTATGCTATACCTGATATGAAAAGTCAATCTGAGCCAGGTAAAATCCTCTACATCATCACTCAGGGCTTTTGGGGCGGGGCTCAGCGCTATGTTTTTGACCTAGCCTCTTCCCTACCCCCAGAGAGCGTCACAGTGGCTATTGGTGAAGCAAGCGGTCCCCAGGACCTCCAGGTGGCCCTTAGCCGTCTCTCGCCTCCTCGTCAAGTCTTGGCCCTAAAACACCTAGTTCGGCCTATTCGCCCCCTAGAAGACCTCCGGGCGATTTTTGAAATCCGCAAGCTGTACCAAACTGGCGGCTTTACTGTTGTCCACCTGAATAGTTCAAAAGCCGGCATTATTGGCTCTTTGGCCGCCATCGGCCTAAAAAACCGCCCGAAAATTATCTACACAGTTCACGGGTGGGTCTTTTTAGAGCCTCTTGCTTACCCAGTCCGTCTCCTGTATCGCTGGTTAGAAAAATGGACGGCTCGGTTTAAGGACACTTTAATTATTTTATCAGAAAAAGAAAAACGGATTGGGCTTAGCCTTAACATTCCTGAAAAAAAATTACAAATCATTCAAACCGGAATTACCACTCCAAAATTTTATTTAGCCAAAGATGCGCGCCAAAAATTATGCGCTCTAACTACGACCAAAACCCCAAACTACTGGGTAGGGACAATTGCCAATTTATTTTTGACCAAAGGTCTTGATATCCTTATTGCCGCTGCAGCTGAAATTGTGCACCAAAAACCCGGTGTGCACTTTTTTATCTTAGGAACTGGCCCAGAGCAAGCCAACCTAGAAAATTTAATTAAAAAACTAAAAATCAGCAAAAATATTCACTTGCTTGGGGCTGTGCCAGAAGCTGCGGCCTATTTAAAAGCCTTTGATGTGTTTGTACTCCCCTCACGCAAGGAGGGTTTACCCTACACCATTTTTGAAGCTATGAGTGCCGGCATTCCAATTGTCGCTACTGCCGTAGGCGGAATCAGCGGCTTGCTGGCCGATTATTCACTCTCCACATTGTGCGTACCAAACAATGTCCGCGCCCTACAAGATGCGCTTATCTCTAATCTTAACCACCGCCAAACAATTGATCCCAAAAAAGTGCGTACCGTAGAAGAAATGGTCGCTGAAACAATTAGATTTTACTGAGTGGTCGTTGCTTTTGGTGCCAGTGGTCCAACAATTGACTCACCGATCGCGTCAAATACAATTCCCCTTTCTCTTGCCTCAAGAGCTTTTGCTTTTGCTCCAGCCGTATCACCACTAACTTGCAAGGTATAAATCAAGCGCCACCAACCTTCACCAATACTTGGCGTTCGTTCGACACTAGCCTGTAAAATATCAACGGCTGTTTTTTTATCACCAAGTGAAATTTTAATTCCAGAGAGCATATAATCAACTTGTTGGCGTTCTGGTGATTTGGTTTTAGCTTCTAACAAAATTTCATTAGCTTTTAACAAATGGTCAGTGTTGTGGTACATTTCGTAAGCAATCTGTAGTAACTGTGCTTCTTGAACTTGATTACGAATGTCATAGGGATGCTCAAGACGATTTTTATCTAATTCTTGAATTGCTAATTCAGCGAGAGGTTGAAATTCAGCTTGACGATTTTGTTCAGAATACTGCCCGGCTATCTGAGTAATGGCTCGTCCCAAATCCAAACGATTGTCTGCTTGATGCGGTGAGCCAATTTGGCTATTTTTGTTATACACTGCTATCACATCACCGCCTTGGTAAATTGTTTGCAAAGTATTAATCATGCCTGAATTTGCCCGAGCAACATTAATGTTAGTCGCAAAAATTAACAGCGCCAGCACGGCCCACATTCCACCCAGTAAACCCGATGATAACACGGGTCTAGCTTTAACTGGTTCAGTATCAGCGCCTAAACTTAAACTACTCACCATGGCTAAAAAAAAGAAAAAATACAGATACGAGGTAATGTTTTCAAATACAAATATATTTTGTACCAGATGCCCAGCCAAAAAAGCCGATCCAACTGCAGTCAAATGCTGTGAAACTCTCCCCTGTCGATAGCCTCGAATTAACAAAAATACCGCGGCACCAAATAGACTTAGATAGGTTACTACCCCTACCAAACCCTGGGTGGCTAGGGTATTCAAAATAATATTGTGCGCATTATCAAACCAAGTTTCACCCCAACCAAACCGCAAAAATTCTGGATTATAATATTTATTAAAGGCGTAGAAAAAATTATTTGGACCCCAACCAAAAATTGGTTTATCTTGCCATGATTCAATTGCAATTTTCCACGCCATCAACCGAGTACTCGCTGTCCCAGAGATAGTCGTATTGACCAAACTACCAACCGCTGGCAAAGATTGCACAGTGTTTGTATGCCTAAAAGCAAATAAAACCCCAAACACGAGCACCAAACCAATCGCAAATGAGCCCAGCCATTTTCGCGCTTTATTTTGTTCTTTTGGCAAAGTTAAAAAATATACTGTCATCATGGTTCCTAAGCCAGCCACTAAACCAAGCACTGAACCGCGGGTACCGCTAATCAAAATACCAGTGAAGGCTAGCAAACTACCTACCAAATACCACCATTTTTTTTCTAAAAAGAAAAAATACAAACTTACAAAAAATAAAAATATCCCGTAAGCACCTAGATAAATTGCATTACCGAGCGTAGCGGAAACACGCGCACTACCATTATTTAACAAAAAATTTGGACTAATTTTTTGTAACAAACCGATCAGCATCACCACACTTCCTGCTGCCAGGAATAATCGCAATAGTGAGTGCCACACGTCTTTAGTCCGAAAAATTGTGGAAAGAATGAAAAAATAAATCACGTAGTGTAACACGGTAAACAGGCCTAACATCCGCTCGTGATTATCCCACAGACTGTGGTGAACATCAGTTCCTAAAAAAGTAGACAAAGTAAAACTAAGGGCAAACGCCAGTACAGCCCAGGACACAGCGGTCGGTCTAATTTTGAGATCTGAATTATGCGCATAGTACGCAGTCAAAAACACTCCCAACTGACACAATACTAACATCCGAAACGCCAGTGCTTTTGGCACAATAAACGGAAAAATAAAACTACCTGGGATAACAATGAGCGGAACCAGAAACGTAGCCACGGTTAACCACCAAATAATTTGAGAATAATTTTTTTTCATACAATTAACGACCTGGGATACCTAACACTGCGCCCTCTGGTTCAGAACTTGGTTTTTTGGCTTTAATTTCAGCCGCATATGCAGCCGCTTTATCTGGTTTACCAATCGCGGTGTAAAAATCTACGGCTACATAAAGTAAATCAGTATTATGTCTGGTTCGATTTAAACCCTCTTCTAAATCAGACTCAGCCAAAGTCGGATTATTTAATTTTTGCCATTCAATTTTTACTAAATTACTGTACAGTTCAGCGTTATTGACTTCATTTCTAATTGCCGCCCGGTAATGAGCGGCAGCCTTTTCATAATCATGAAAAGTATTTGCGTATAGATCAGCAATGTTTCGTTCAGCCACAATATTGTTAGACTGTAGCGTCACTGATTGCTGGTAAGCGAGCAGTGCCCCTTCTGAATCACCAAGCAAAGCATGGATATTACCAATTGCCACCCAAGTTTCCCAAATATTTGGTAGTTTTTGGTACATGGTTTTGGTCTCAGCTAATTTTTCTTCCAAAATAGCTTTAGTGGCAGCATCCTTATCAGCGGGAACCGTGAGACCAGCAAATGGGTCTTTGAGCAGAGCCTGGTTATTAAGCTTGGTGGCGTCTTGGTAGGTTTTTTGGTACCACCAGTACCCACCACCCAATAGACCAACTACGACCAAACCGACCAAACCGATTTTCAAATTTTTATTCATATTAAAGGGATATATGCTAATTATTATACCCTCTTTTGATATTTTTTCAAGACAAAAAAGCCCCCCGCCGAGGCGGGAGGCTTTCTGTCCTAAGCTGTCAAGCGAAGATTATTTCGCAAGTACAACTGGAGATGATGAGGCTGAGTTCAAACCACTTACCAAGTAACCGTTTGTCCAGTCATTGGTTGAAGTTGAGTGAGAACCAGCACTGCGATCTGACCAGATGAAGTCATCGTGGATGTTAGCAGTAGCATCAACAGTTGATGCTGGGTCCATCACGCGAGCACTTGAAATACCGGCAGAGTTAGCAGAGTCACCACCAAGGCGGGTTGAAACTGAAGCACCAGTAGTAACACCGGTCGCAGTACCACGGAGTACGAAGTAGCGACTTGTGCCAGCTGAAACAGTGCGTTCTTCACCACCTGAGCCTACACCACTACTGTCAGTGTCAAAGAGAGCTTCAACATAAGGAACTGAAGCAGTCATAGTTGCTGAGTACAATGATACTTCATTTGATTCTGTAGTATCAAAGAGTTCAACAGTAGTAACAGTAGCTGTAGTTGTTGTGATGTCAAAGGTGAACTTATAGAGACCAACATCACCGGTATTAGCGGTCACGCGGAAACGGATAAGGTCGTTTGAACCGTTGGTAAGTACAGGACTTGAACCACCAGCTTTCAAACAGTTGTTTGAATCATCAACAGTACCAGTACATACTTGTACAGTAGGTACAGCTTTGAACATGTAGTGAGTGTTACCAGTTGGAGCGCTTGAGTTGAAGTAAACAACTGAAGCTGAACCAGTCAAGGCACCCTTAGCTTTAGCTTGGCCTGCAGAGTTAATCTTGTAACCGATAGCATGGCCACCAGTAGTTACGTTTTGACTTGGACCAATACTGGACAAGTCAGCTTTAACTACCAATGAAGTACCATTTGTATCACTGGCTTTAGCTACAAAGGTGTTGTCAGCTAAGTCAATAAATACACTACCAGAAGAGGTTGGAACAGCTGAACCTACCAAGGTACCACCAGTGGTGTAAAGGTACACCATGTCGTAATCCTTGAATGAGGTACTAGCTGTATCAGTAACCAATTGAGTCAAGTTCAAAGTATCAAGAGATACATCTTCACTTGAGGTTACAGTAAAGCGGAAGGTAGCAAGACTTACGCCTTTAGTACCAGCAGCATATTGCTTAGCGGCTTGAGTTGAAGGATCAAGAGAAACTTCAACTGTACCACCAGCAGTACCAACAGACATGGCTTGACCAGCGGCTGAGTCAATAGTTTCAACAACAGTGTTACCAGTGGTAACGCCAGTAGCAGAAACATAGTCAGCAGTGGCCACACCAAGAGTGTGACTACCAGCAGCAGCTGAACCAGCTAAGTTGGCTTTTACAGTAACTTCAACTTTTTTACCGGCTTTGATCACAAATTGATCTGAGCCACTAAAATTGAAGGTAAAGACTTCGTCATTACCAGCAGTTGAGTCTGAGCCACTTACAGTTTCAGTCAAAGCAGTAGCAGTACCAGCACCATTGAAGCTGTCACCATCTTTGTCCACAAACAAACGAATGTTTTGAACATCAATAGCTTTAGCAGTAGTGTTAGTTACGTCAGTTACTTTGAATTGGGTTACTTTAACATCTTCTGAAGAATCAGAAGCATCAAGGAGCACTTTAGCAAATACTACATCGTTAGTACCAGCGGCAAACGTAGTTGCAGGAGGAGTAGACAAAGTAGTTACGCGAAGAGCTGAACCTTTGATTGTCAAAGTGTTGGCAGCTACTACAGAAGCTGGAGTAGCGTAAGTACCAACAGTGATAGTTTCATTACTGTTTACACCACGAGCATCAAAGTTGCTTGAGTTACTCATGTCAACTGAGATTGCTACAGTGTCGTTAGCAGTAGCTGAACTGTCGATCTTACCTTTAACAGTAAGAACGTTATCACCAGGTTGAAGGGTGAATGAATCAGTACTGGTAGCGTAGCCGTTTGAGGCTGCACTTGAACCAACACCGTCTACAGCACCGATCAATGCTTTACCATCTTTGTTGTACAAAGTGAGACTGTCAACATCGTCAGGTGAGAGACTACCAGTAGTGGTAATCTTGAACACCAAAGTGCGAACGTCGATAGGTTCACCGGTTACCTTGAAGTTCCATGAACCAAGTTTTGTACCACTAGCATTTTCTGGAATGTTACCAGCTTGTACATCATTGGTCTTAGAAACATCAATTTTACCTTGTGAAACACTAACAGTGTTACTCATTGAAGAGGCATTGTTAGTTGGGGTAACGTAGAAGTTGTTCTTGAGGTCTTTAACGAGTACGTGAGTAGCACGTTGTACATCAAGATTGATACTGCGACCTGAACCAGAGGTCAAATCACCGTAAACTTCAAAAGTTTTGTCGTTACCTTTTTCAATCTTACAGAGATCACCACAGTTCATGAGATCAAAAGTAAGATATTTGTTCTTAAGAGTACCATTGGCAACAGTGTTACCATTGTACTTCAAGACAAATTTTTCAGCATCAGTGTCAGCAAGTGAACCACTGTTGTTAAGAACAATGCGTTCTACTTTCATGTCTTCTGTGCCAGCGGTTACTTTTACGTTGGCAAGGTTAACATTGGCTGAACCAACTTGTTTGGTAACAGTACCAATAGTTGAACCTTCGGCAACAGTAGCAGTACTCAAAGTTACTGAAGCGTTAGTAGTTACAGGGTTACCATATACTGGTAATGAACCATCTACAGTCGCATTAGCTTCTACTGAGTAAAGACCAAGAGTTGGAACAGCACCACCTGATGAGAAGTTGGCCATATCACCAACCAAGGTCAAAGTTCGTGAAGAACCAGCCTTAACAACCACGTCTTCCGTAAAGGTAGCCATGTTGTCTGAGTTGAGTGATTTACCAGTGTCATTCAAGAGACTGCCATCTTCGGTTACAACGTTAACAGTTGAAAAATCACTGTTGAGCGCTGGTGAACCACCGCGAACAACTTTGAATGAATCAATAGTAACGTCAGTAGCACCAGTGTTTTCAACCACTACGCGAGTGAATGGAACACGAGCAGCATTTTTCAAAGCATAAGTACCAGCTGGAGTGTTAGCTGCCAAACTGACCTTAAGTTTGCCGTTTCCTACTGGAGGAACAACAATACTACCACCCTTTTGTGAAGGGTTAGATACTACAGATGAACCAGTCACAGTGTTTGAGTCCATTGAAACTGAACTAAATACTGCTTCTGATACAGTGCGAACATCACCAGCTACTTGTGATGGGAGTGAGCCTTCGACTTTAACAGTCTTGCCATCCATTACAAAGTAAACGGTTGAATCACCAGACTTTTTAACTAACTGACCATTGTGGAGCATAGCTGTTGTAAGCTCAGCACCAACATTGTAGTTTGAGTCAAATACATCTGGGAGAACGCGAACGAGCTTGCCCCAGTTTGAACCATAGAGGGCAGAAGCTACAGCTTCACTACCAAGTTTGTGTTTCATGTTGTTTGGACCAACAGCAAATACTGATGGAGAAACAGCAGATTTAACAAGGAATGAACCTGGGCGGAAGTTTACACCACCACCTGATGGGTAAGCGTCAACACATGATGAATCAATGGTAGTAATACCACTGAAATCTTTATACCAAGAGTTATATACTTCCGCATTTGGGAAATACATACGCTTCATTTCAGGACTTACCAAATAAACGGCAGAGTTACCTGAAACTTTGAAAAGGTCTCCGGCTTCGAGCTCAGGACATACAGCGGCAACAGCAGCAGCTGGAACAAAGGCTGAAAGGCCTACACTCCAAGCAACTGTCATGCTAACCACTGACATGGTGAAGAGCTTCTTACCGAATTTCTTCAAGTTTTGCATAATTTAATCTTTCGGACCTATTTGGTAGCGCCTCGTCCATTGGACGGGTCTACAAATACATCCATGTAAATAAAACCGCATGGCGCCCTCACCGGGTCGACCTTTCTGCCTACGGATGCCGCATACTGTATGGCCCTCGACAGATTTTTCTAAATCTAGCGAGGCTCAGACAGTAAGCGGAGTGTAACTTTATTTGATTGGTTCAGGAGTTTTATCCTCAACCACGGTTTTGGTTTTTGTTTCAATTAATTGTTGTTGCGTGGTCACGGCTGTTTCATTCAGATCTCTCAACTTATTCACGGCTTCTTGCAAATTACCATTATCAATACTCTTTTTAATGTCTACGGCTGATTGGTGAATATCAGCGGTTTTTTGTTCAGCGTCTTTAATAATACTAGCTGAACTACTTGGACTATTTAGCAACATTTTGTCAAACAAATTAGTTCTAGTGTTCAGCGGCAAAGTAACGACGACTGTTCCGGTTGCTGTTGGTACAGTAAGCATGAGCGGTTTAGTTTCAACGGTGGTACTTGGTGCAGAAATTCCGAGCGAATTTCTGAGATCAATTTTTAAAGCTTCGGTAGATTGTACCAGATCAACTACTTTTTCGGAAACAATATTCTTAACATTATTAGCTTGGCCAGTTTCAGCCAGGCCAGCCGGACCCTGAATCACGGCCTCAACAGCGCTAATTCCAGTTTGATTTACCACCTTAACAGTTTCCAAAACTTGTTTAGTCACATCAACTCCCACAGCAGTTGAAGAGGCCACGGTTGAAGCCAAGCTCTTGGCAATTTCAGTCGTGTCCTTGGCCACACCTTTAACTGTTTCCACTGACTCAAGCGGCTTATCTTTACCATTTTCTTTAACTTGATCACTTACACTACTTGAAACTTCTTTAACTACATTTTGTACGTCTTTTACAGCAACAGCCAGATCTTTTACGGCTTTTTCCCGATCAGTCGCACTGGCTTCTGGGGTTAATTTTTTACTAAAGGCTTTTTTAATATCATCAGCCCGATTTTTCGCTAAATTTAATTGTAATTGCACTTTTTCTGAGTCACTAGCACCCAAACTTCGGACCGCGAGTTCAGTGTTTTGCGCCGCGCGCTTAACTACCCACAACCGGTCGCCAGGCAAACTATTTACTGAAGCACTTACACTTGCAATCCAACCACCAGTGGCCAGGGCCGCTACCCCAAGCGCAGTCAAAGCTGGGCGTAAGGTGCGTACGACCGCACTAGATTGAAATTGGAACCAAAAGGCATGAGCAGTATCTACCACAACTGGCTTATCAACTGGAATAACCGTATTACTAATTTGAGAGAGCAAGCGACTGCGGCCAGCCTTAACCCACTCAGCATCAGGGTTAACTTCAGCTAAGGTCTTTACAGCGCGTAAATTGTGCTTGAGCTCGTTCATAAATGAAGCGCTTTTTTTAAAACCGTAATGGCCCGGTGCAAAGTCACTCGCACGCTTACTGGTGACTTTTTTAAAATATGGCTAATTTCTTTAATTGATAGTTCTTCAATGTACCGGAGCAAAATAATTTCTTGGTACTCTTGTTTTAACTGGCGCACAACTTTGAGCACTTCACTGGCGGCCTGATTCACATCAAGGGCTGCAAAGGCTTTTTCATCCACACTAATTTCAGGGGCCAGATCAAGTGGGGTTTCTGGACGACTCGCACGGAGTCGGTACCAATCAACCAGTACATTGCGTGCCACTTGATAAATAAGACCACTAAAGCTTTTGACTTCACGGTCAGTTTTTTCTGCCAAATACTGCCAGGTCTTTAGAAAGACATCACTGGTCAGATCTTCAGCGTCTTCTTTTTTAGAAACTTTAAAGAAGATAAACCGGTATATCTTACCAACGTACAAATCGTACAGAGCCGCAAAGGCCTGTGGATCACGATTTTTGATTACCTGGTAAACCAGTTTTTTTTCAGCTATGGTCGCTGGCATATAAGAAGACGGCGGGAATAAAAAAGTGTTACACCTGAGGAAACACTTTAACCTCACTTCACACTTTTTTGTATTAAGGACAGTATACACTAACCAGGGAGAAAAAACAACTTAAATAAGGCCATATATAAGGATAAGTTGGGTTTACTGAGCCTACCTCCCCACCTGAGCTAGGCCGCTTCTTAGGCTTAATCCAAGGAGGGCTAGTTTTATTGTTTTGTATACAATATTGTACTATTATTTAATATAAATGTATACATCATAGCACACAAAAATAGAATGTTTTCCCAATTAGCTAGAAACCTGCTTTTTACCCCCAACTTGACAAAAAACCTAAAATTTGTTAATATTTGTTTATACAAAAAATAATTTCATATGGAACAAAACCTTCCAAACGAAATAAACCAAAATGACCAGAGTGCTTTAGCCCAAGGTAAAGAAGTGATTCGAGTCTCTATCTCAGAGGCGGCTCGCCTGTTTGGGGTTAACCCCCAAACTATTCGCCGGGCCATCAAAGACCACGAGATTACCTACGTGGTCGTGGCTGGCCGGTATAAAATTAACTTTGAAAGCTTAGTTAAGTGGTCACAGCGCAAAACCACGGTTAGAAACAAATCTAACCAAAAAGGGATCGGACAATATGTGGATCAATGGAAAATCAATAACACTCTCTACTCCCCTAGTTCAAAACTCATTAAACCAGAATAATCCCGACGTGTCGGGATTATTTTTTTCTCCACTAAAATAATGGTATACTGGGCGCATGAAATTTGTTAGTGAACATCTTACGCGCCACCACTTATTACACAAACCACACCGGTGGTTTTTAGCTTTTCTTCTTTCCCCGATTCATTTTCTAGAATGGCACTATCAACAAAAATATCACTTAAAATTCTCCCACGCGCGCAAGCTCTTTATTTTTGACATGCTTTTATTGGCTTCCATATTTGTAATTGGTGGCCTGGCGACGTTTTGGTATTTTTATGACCCAACTATTACCAAATTAGTTGACCTAAAGTTAGAGGTAGCCGCCACTGAACCAAACCCAGATCAGGCTGGTCGGGTGCTGAGTGGTGAAGATATTATCCTTATTGCAGCCTACCAAAACAATAGTCAGGTTGACCTGATTGATCCGGTTTTACATTTTAATTTGCCGCCAGGATTTTTATTAACCCAGGTTGAATCTGGCACGTATGTGACCAGCACTGGTTCAGTCACCCTGAAAACTGCCCGCCCAAAAACTGGCGCTGAAGTTAAATTAACCGGCCGCTTTTTTGCTGCCCCAAATACTGACACTAAATTTGCAGCCGAGCTGGTTTATCACCAACCAAGTCACACCAATTACGAAGTCCGCGGCGCCTCTTTACTTGGTATTACTCGTGGTTCGGTTTTGACGGCCACTATTACCGCACCAGACACTATTTACAGTCAAGGTACTTTTGATAGCCAACTCGTGGTCAAAAATATTTACCGCACTAATTCTCCAGCTGCGGAAATTCGCGTCACCACACCAGACCATACCACCATTCAATTCAAAAACCCAAGCACTGGTGAAATTAAAAACAACACTTGGCAATTACCCGCCCTAACGGCTGGCCAAAGCGCCACTAGTTCAGTCGCCATCACCACCAATCTACCTGCCGAGACCAAGGAATTATTGTTAGATTTCACTCCAATTGTAACAATTAATAGTACTGACATTTCCCAAACCCCAGCCACCATGCGGGCCAAAGTGGTGCGCCCAGATATTACTATTTCAAGTAGCTGGGAAAAAACTAAATTAGCTCCAGGCCAAAGCAGTGCTTTAAACATTACCGTTGCTAACACTGGTGATATTACCTTAAATGACGTGGCCCTAAATATTAGTTTACCAAGCAATATTAATGCCATAGCTCTGCGCGCCAATAACCCCTACCCGATAAAAAATAATGCACTCATGATTACAAGTAAAGAAATTTCTGAACTCGCCACTTTATTACCAGGCCAAAGTAAAGTTGTTTCCGTCACCATTCCAATTATTAATTTCCCAACTGGCCAAACTGATTTAAATTTAAATGTCCCAATTCGTACGAGCGCTCGCACTAAAGCCAGCCCTGTTTTGTTTGAAAAATCTTACACCACGCCAGGCTTACCAATTGGCACTAGTTTGCGTTTAATTCCAGATGCACATTACTACTCGCTGGAAGGTGACCAACTTGGTCGTGGTCCACTGCCACCAAAAGTTGGCAAAGAAACAAAATACTGGGCGCTCTTAACTTTGCAAAACGGCACAAGCGAAACTGACACAGTTTCAATGTCGGCTACACTTGCACCTGGCGTTACCTTTACTGGTAAAAGTAATGTTAGTCGTGGCCGCGAACCAATTTACAATGCAAGTACACGCACATTAACCTGGCAAACCAATGATTTGCCAGCGCACGAAAGCGCACAAATAAATGTTGAGTTAGCAATTACACCAACCGAAGCGCAACGCGGCACTATTCCATTGTTACTCACCAACATTCACGCTAGTGCGCATGATAATTTTATTAATGAAATAATTTCTAGCGGCAATTACAATTTAGATGCGAGTTTAAACTCTGATGATTTTGCGCAAGAAAAAGGCGTGCGCGTGCAGTAATTCACCGGATTATACACTTGACAAAGGTTTTTTATACCTTATAATTCGCAGTAGGAAGATGTTTCCAGAACTACTGGAAAAACTAAAACTTTGCGCAACACGGCCTCTTTTTAAGAGGCTTTGTTGTTTGTAAATATTTTTGTTACGTTAAATACGGTGGACCAAGGGCCAGTAGTTTAACTGGTAAAACATCTTCCTGCAAAGCTGAAATTGCGGGTTCAATTCCCGTCTGGTCCACCACCTAAAAAATTCTTTGTGAAAAGAATTTTTTAATTGACAAAATCAAAATTTTATAGTAGACTAGTCTTAGTAACATCAATTTCCAAGTTGGTGTGCGTCATCTAAAAACCTCTTTTCCAAGGGGTTTTTATATTGACTTTTAGCCGCATTATTGCTATGATGTTTGGCTACTACACCTTTAGTAGGCGTAGTGACTGTTCTTTACATGAGGTGGAAAAAATGACCAAATTGCTTCGGATTTTAGTGATACTCTGTGTCATTAAACTCCGAAGCAATTTCAAGATTAATGTTTCTTCGGTTTCCAGTTCGTCAACTTCAATTTTGCCAGGAGGCAGTCATGAATTCTTTCAAGTGCTTCGCCATCTTCTTCCTCAACCTCACCGCCGCTAGCTGCGGCTTCAACTTCAACCCGGACGGCAAGTGCTTCAGCGAAGAAGAGTGTGCGGCTGACCCGGACTTGGACAAGATCCCGAACTTCCTCGACAACTGTCGAGGAGTGCCCAACCCGGACCAGCTCGACAGCGATGGTGACGGCGTGGGTGACGCGTGCCAGACCATCTTCCCACGTGAAGATGTCTACCAGTCGACCGACCTGGTCGCTGACGACGTCCACGAAAAGGAAGTTACGGGAGACGCTGTCGACACCTGGGTCGCACTGGACACAGAGGAGGATTCCGAAACTGAGCCCGATACCTGGGCCAGTGAGGAAACCGCCGACGAGGACATTCCTTCGTTCGATGATGTCGAAGATACAGTCGACTCAGTCGCACCTGATGTCGAGACACCACCGGACGCAGAATCGTCAGACAGTGATGACGTCGACACTTTCGTTCCGCCGCTCTGTGCGGACGACGACTGTGACGACGACAACGTCTGCACGGACGATCACTGCAATCCTGCTCAGGGTTGCGAGCACACGGACAACACGTCCGCGTGCAGTGACAACAACCCGTGCACAATCGACGATGTTTGCGCTGACAGTGTCTGCGTTTCCGGCACCAATGTGTGCGACTGTGAGACCAGCACTGACTGCGCTGACAAAAACGACGCTAATCTCTGTAACGGAGACTTGGTGTGTGAAAATACCAAGTGCGTCGTTGACGTAAATACGATCGTGTCCTGCGCTGAGGCGCCGGATCCGTGCTTTGAGAATCGGTGTGAACCGACCTCAGGCCAGTGCAATCCAGTCCCAGTTCCGGGGCAAAGCTGCGACGATCACAACCTGTGTACCACTGACGATGTTTGCACCGATGTCGGTGACTGTGTGGGTCAAACCCCACTCACCTGCAACGATGACAATCTCTGCACGAATGATTCGTGCAACCCGAACTCCGGGTGTCAGTTCGTCACTACAATTTCGTGCGCAGATGGCAATCTCTGCACCAGCTCGGAGATGTGCAATCCCGAGACTGGGACGTGCACGAGCACGCCCACGGACTGTGACGACAACAACGCGTGTACGGTCGACAGCTGCAACCCAAACTCGGGCTGTCAGCACACGACCACACCGTGTACGGACTCCAATCCGTGCACCTACGACACGTGCGTTCCTGGCTCAGGCTGTTTGTTCGGGAATCTCAGCAATGATGTTCCCTGCTCAGACGGCGATGCCTGCACAACTTCTGACCACTGTGTCAGTGGTGCGTGTGTGCATTTGGCGTTGCTTAACTGCGACGACCAGAACCCGTGCACGGACGACACGTGCAACCCCGAAACCGGCTGCAAGTACGCGGCCAACACCGCACCCTGCGACGACGGCGTTCCCTGCACAGTCGCAGATTTTTGTGCTAACTCGTCCTGCACGAGCGGTAACAACAAAGACTGCGACGACCAAAGCGCCTGCACCACTGACTCCTGTGACCAAGTCACGGGCGAATGCGTTCACAGCGCAATCGTCTGCGACGACGGAGTTGGTTGCACTCAGGACAGCTGCGCCCCGGCAACGGGCTGCATCTTTACTCAGGTCTTTAGCCTGTGTAGCGACGCTGACAACTGCACGTTCGATGCGTGCGACCCTGCGGTCGACTGCTTTCACCTTCCCCGCGATCCGGCGTACCCCAATGCGCCAAAAAATTCCTGCTCCCAGGTGAATGTCGACGGGGACAAGTGGCAAGATGACGGCAACGACGCCGACGCTGACAATGATGGCTTCGGTGACAACGAGAATGACCTTCTCGACTGCATCATGTTCGCCGAATACTTCTTGCCGCAGATATGTTGCATCACGGCGGACGACACGCCTGGGTGTAACGTGGTCGGTCTCGACAATTGCTGGTCAACAAAAAACGTCGACCAGCTTGATTCAGACAAAGACCACATCGGCGACGCCTGCGACCCCAACCTCTAGCCCCTCTCCCGAGGGGAACCCACCTCAAAACCGGCAGTCAGATCTGGTCAATCTGACTGCCGCGCTTCCCATTGTGCATAACTTTTGTGCCCAGTGGTTGGCAATTTATGGTCCGCGTATTTACAAACTAAAAAATCTGTGCATATACTGCTCCAGTATGAAAGCACTCATCATTGATGATGACATAGAGCTATGCACCAGTCTCAAAGCCACTTTGAGTAGTGCACTCTACGCAGTTGATTGTGCCCACAATGGTTACACTGGTTTTGAATTAGCGGTAACCAATCACTATGACGCAATTATCTTGGACCACAATTTACCTAAACAAAATGGGTACAATGTGTGCGCTGAACTAAGAGCTAGAGGAAAAAATATTCCAATTTTAGTTCTAACAGTGGTGAATGATTTAACTACCAAAATTAATCTCTTAGAAATTGGCGCTGACGATTACTTAACTAAACCGTTTTCCGCCCTAGAACTATTAGCGCGCATGCGCGCTTTACAAAGACGAACTCAAGCGGCCATAGTGCCGCTTAAAATTGGTCCAATTACCATTGATACTACCCAGAAAATTGTCCGTGCTGGTCGGCGTGTGCTAAATTTACCCAAAAAACAATACGAGCTTCTCGAGTATTTAGCCAAATACGCTGGCAAAATTGTCACTCGCGCCACTATTTTGGAAAAAATTTGGAACCTTAATTCCAATCAGTGGTCTAACACTTTAGAAAGTAATCTCTGTGAGCTACGTAAACAATTACAAACAGTCACTGACAAAAAATTAATTCACACTGTTCCGGGCCGAGGCTATAAACTAATCATACCGACTTAATAAGTCGGTTATTTTTTGGCTAATTTTCCATATTTTAGGTTGTGCAGAAAATTAATAAAAAATTTACCAAATATTTAACTCACCAAGTGTAGTATGAATATACACGCGGCAGTTAGGTCGATGCCGACATTAATTCAGCTAAAATCACACTTATGAAAAATTTCATAACTTCAATTTTAGAAAATAAAGAGACTCGCTCGGCTGAACTACTACTGTCCTTGGCAGTGGAAACAGCGGTTAGTACGCCCACTTGGTCTGGTTAATTGTAATCTCTGTGCGCTCCAAGTACCACACAATCTACAGTCAATTTGAAACACTGTGGAATATCTCACACCGTGAAAACGGTTTGGGCCGTGAGCGCATTTTAGTAATTTTGGTATTTGCTTACAGTGTTCTTTCCATACTATTTAGTCTCTGGTTTTTATCCTTGACACTCCTCTTTCAGTCGTCTTGGCACGGCCAATTATTCCTCATTTCACTGCTTTGCTTCAGTATTGGCAGCAGTGCTATTTGGCTCATAAAAAAAGGTTTTTGGAAAATTGTTCGAAGCATCATTCTCCTTGCTCTCGCGATTCCTACCCTTTATTTATTGACCCGCTGGGGTACACTTTCACCAATCCCACTTTTAGGCCTTGGCCTACTAATTATTTTGGTTAGTCTTCTGATTAGTATCAGAGTAGCCTTAATAATGGTTATTTTGGTTGGAAGTTACCTTGGCCTCATTATGTATTTGCACCAACAAGCCATTTTAGCGGTGGACCTAAGTTGGATGCAATTACTACCAAACCACATGTATCTTTTTGAAATCATGGGAATTTTACTGATATTTGTGTTTATTATTAAACTAGTTCTCAGTGATATTGACACTAGTTTACGCCGTGCCAGACAGACTGAAGAAAAAGCTAAAGTTTTAGAAGAAGCCCAGTTGTATCACTTAAACCAAATTGAACACCTAGTCACCATTGGTCGCGCCTCGGCTGGTTTATTTCATGATTTAGTTAATCCCCTAACAGCCTTGTCATTACATATTCAGGAACTGAAAAATATTTCTTTTTCTCAGTCAGCAGAAATTACTGAGCGAATTAAACAAGCTGTCAGAATCACTAATCGTTTAATTAGATTAGCCAAACAAATTAAAGACGAACTTAGACAACAATCAAAACCACAAAGAATTAACATTCGAAAAGCACTCGAGCAAGCAATTATGGCTGTACAGTATGAAGCTAATCAAAAAGGAATTAACCTTAATTTTATTAAGGAAAATAAAATTTATGCTTACTGTGATCCAGTGCGATTTGAGCGTGCAATTGTAAATCTTCTAACTAATGGTATTGAAGCTTTCCACCAAACTCACAAAAACGCCCAGATTACAGTCACTTTGTCTAGTGACACTGCTTACAATTATATTAACATTAAAGATAATGGACCAGGAATTGCACCTGAACAAATAGAAACTATTTTTGAACCATTTGTTACAAGCAAAAGAAGTAATCACGGATTAGGTTTAGCTACAACCAAAAATATTTTAAATCAAGAATTAAACGCTACTATTACGGCCAGCAACTTACCTAATAGCGGAGCGTGTTTTACTATTAGTTGGCGAAAATAACATGATCCTGTCACCTTATGCTGAACTTAAACGATCAGCCCTCATTTTTGTTACCCAAAAACAAAGCGAGCAACTTACAAGCATGGAAGCTAATCCGAGCCAGCCTGAATTATTTCAGTTTGCGCTTATTAGCTACCTTATTGTTCCTTTGTGTGAGAATGACCGAGAAACTAGTAGATTTACTCGAGAGATCCACCGACTATTTAGAGCGCAGATTAGTCAAGGCTCAGAACTAGATATAATCATGCTATTATTTGCAGCCAGTTATGAGCTTGGAGAATGTAGTGATGAAGATTTAACGGCCCTAACTTTACTATTAATTAGATTAGAAAGTAAACCTGGCGGACCATACACAACCAATCTTACTGAGATAAAAGTTTTAAGTAATGTTTTAGTGCACACTGCCTTACAATTACTCGGTATATATTTACCAAATTTGGAAAATTATTTGGTGAGTAGTTTAGAAGAAAATAATCCTACTAACGCAGTCATTAATTCACCATGGTTGCACTTATATTTAACCAAAGAAAGTTTACCAAGGTCAGAGGCAAGCATAATTAAAATTGCTGAATCATTAATGCAAAACAAAGCACCAGAGTCTAGCTTAGATAAAGCCTGTCAGATTTTGATTTTCCAAGATTTTAGGAAAGAAATTTTAGCGCCGTTCCAGAACCAAAAATTTTCTGGAGATGAAGCTGTCAGTGCAGCGCTTTGGGTGAAAATTTGGCATGAAGCTAGCAAAGTCAATGAACCAAATCCTGAAGACACAGTGCGCAGCCTAGCCATTGGCTTAGTTTCTAAAAAAATAAACTCGCTAGGTAGTGATTTACGCGAATCAAGTTTAATCGGTTTTACTAAGCTTCTAACCAGATCAATTAGCCACGAGATTATTAATTTTAGCAGTGATCTCAGTGAAGCACTCGGCAAAGATTTGCCAAGCCAATTATTTGCTAGACTTGGGGCCGCTAATATTTTTCACTGGTTAGCCCTGGAAATTTACGAAAATCAACTATCCTGGTCAGAACCTAGTGATCTAAATCTGGCGAATATTTATTTACGTACCGCCACTAAATACTACGAAGAATGTGCTGGCAGTCTAGAAGTTGATTCAAGTATTGTGGCTTTGATTTTGGATGCAGCAGACGAAGCGCACGCTGAAGTTTTAACCCTTAATGCTAATTTAAAAAATAGCCTGGAACACTCTAGTCGATGGCTGCCAACAATGAGCCGACACATTGCTGAGCGTTCGTTTGGTCATTGTTTAGGGCCAGTTTTAATTATTGAAAGTTTGGTAAGTGATAAGTCAGTGCGTCAAAACATTAAAAAATTACTTCACCATTACACCACTGTCCGACAGATTTGCAATGATTTACACAATTGGCCAACTGATTTTTCTCAAAAACGGGTGACCAGTGTAACTAAATCTTTATTTTTAACTAGTCAGGCGTTTCAAAATATTAATCAATTCCAAGCAAAAAAAATCTTTTGGCACGAAGGACTTGATTTAGTAATTAAGCATGCCAAGCAGGAATTAGACGAGGCCAAATACTTACTCAAAAAGATTAAGTGGCCAATTCACTCCCCCGCCTTACTTAGTAATTCCATCGCGCAATTAGAACTAGCTCTAAACATGGCCCTTAAAGAACGAACTACGATTAAATCACTAATTCATCAGTTTAATTAATATGAATAAGTTTGCTATTTATACCGATGAACTAAAACCTAAATTAAGTCGTGAGATTGATTTTTTACTACAAGACTGGGCCACTGAGGTGAAAGATTTTATTCCTAGCACCAAATTAATCACTCATCGTTCAAGCGAAAAAATCTTGAGCGGACCAATACTGTTATTATCAGCCGCAAGTTTTAAAAATTTTGATAAAGAAAGTGCACTTAAACTGGCAGCCATCATGGAGCTATTTCACAGCCCACACCAGACCGAGCACTTGCAGTATTGGTTAGAATATCAAATTAATGAATTAGCCCAAAAACTAGATGAACCAGATTTAATGGAAATATTTTTACGATATGCTTTAGAAAAAGCCTATGGTAATCATTCTTTTAATCAAGAAATTGTCAAAGACGTACTGAAAATTAAAGATTTATATGCGGCCAAAACCGGAGCGTTTACGTTTTGTCTACCCCTAGTTCTGGGTTACACTTTGGCCAATAATTATCACAATCTGAGTCAGGAATTAATTCTAGAAGTAATTGGTGAAAATTTAGGAATTATCCTGGAAAGCCGAACTGACTTAATTGGATTTTCTAATAATCCACGTGCTTTACGCGAACTAAGGCTTAGTCTGTTAAAACAAAAACCAAGTTTGTGGTCAGGTATTTTAGCCCAGTCATTAAACACTAACGAGTTAAACTTTTTTCAAACCATTTGGAAAACCCAAATTATTACTGACGCTGACCTATACTATCTCCGCTATTTATACCAAAAACATGGGGTGGCCAGCGAGGTCCGTCGAGTCACTGAAACCGAGGCCAAACTCTGCCATAAGCTCATTAGTGACCTAGATATTGACCCGAGTTTTGGGCGGTATTGGCACTCCCTGGTTGAGCAGGTGGCGACCTTTTCTCCCTAGGGAGAATTCCCCCACGGGGTGCTCAGATTGGCTCTAGACTGGAGGGACTGAGCTTACCTGGCGCTCCTTGGGGGAATTTTGCCTAAAATAAGCCAAAAAGTTATCCTCTTTTAGCCCGGTTTTAGGGTTGACAAAAGGCCCAAAAACTGCTATACTTTCATGTTTTTAGGAGTAAACTAAAAAATATGCGTATAGCCATGATCGGACAAAAAGGGATCCCGGCCAGCCATGGGGGCGTAGAACGCCATGTCCATGACCTGTCAGGAGAACTTGCCAAAAAAGGCCACAGTGTCACTGTGTATAGCCGGTCTTGGTATACCCGTTTAGCCGAAGATACCATCCTGGATGGGATCTTGGTTAAGCATCTCCCAACTCTCAAAACTAAACACTTTGATACCATCACCCACACCCTACTCGCTTCAATCCACGCCTTGTTTGGGGACTATGATGTTATCCACTACCATGGGGTTGGCCCAGCCTTAGTTTCTTGGATTCCTCGAGTATTTACCCGTGCTAAAATCGTAACCACGTTTCACTCAATCGACCGCTACCACCAAAAGTGGGGTGTGTTTGCCCGGTTTATATTACGCCTAGGTGAAAAAGCCGCCGTGTGGTTTGCACACGAAACCATTACAGTTTCACGTAGTTTGGAAATGTACTGTTTAAACGAATTCTCTGAACAAACCGTTTGCATTCCAAATGGTGTTAAAAGCACAGTTCCAGAAACTGATTTATCAATCTTGAAAAAATTCGGCCTGAAAACTAATGGTTATATTTTAATGGTGTCTCGCCTAGTACCACACAAAGGCGCGCACATTTTGGTAGAAGCCTTTGCTAATCTTAAAGCCGCTCAGCACCCAGAAGTGAAAAATCTTAAACTGGTAATTGTGGGTGGCTCAGTGTATACCAATAAATATATTGAACAATTACACGAACAAGCCGCGGCTTGTAATGACATTGTGTTTGCTGATTTCCAAAGTGGCAGTGCTCTAGAAGCTTTGTACCAAAACGCTTCCGTGTTAGTACACCCATCACTAGCTGAGGGTTTACCAATCACAGTACTCGAAGCCATGAATGCCCAAAAGCCAGTCTTGTTATCAAACATTCCTGAGCACTTAGAGTTAATGGCTAACCCAGATTGTATCTTTACCCAAAATAATGTTTTATCACTGACTAACAAGCTAACTAAATTCTTACACTTAAGTGCTGAAGAAAAAGCAGCGCTTGGTGAAAAAAACATTAATATCATTAACAGCGGTTACCGCTGGGAACAATTAATTCCACAAATCGAAGCAGTGTACTTCCGCAAACGACTTGAGCCAGCCACAGCAATCATTTAAAAAACTC
>CAZFKS010000005.1:0-73335 GCA_964519725.1 uncultured Gammaproteobacteria bacterium | reverse complement strand
ATAAGGTACTGGTTTTGGTTCAAGATACTGGCACTAAGAATTATTTTTCACAATTGTTGCCTGAACTGGGAATTCAGGGAATTGAAATTCAGACCTTTGCGGATTGGGCGCTGAGCGTGCTAGGACTTAAGAATTATAAATATCAAAATGGGGTTGGCCAGGATCAGACAGAAAAATTAAAGTATGAATATGCCAAGCTCTGTGCGCTTCGTAGTAAACAAGTGGTTAATTTCCAGAAAAATATTTACAGTGAATTAATCACGGTTTACAAGCCGTATTTTGATGTTAAGTTAAAAAATATTTGGCAGAAACAAAAGGCGGAAAAAACCCTTGATCGGTTTGATTTAACTATTTTGCTACAAGCTTACCAAAGAACCAAAGGTGAATTTGTGGTCGAAAAAGAATATTTTGAGGAACTACAAAGTGGTTCTTATCGAAAACGAAAAGGTGTATTTCCGGCCAACTATAATCTGCTGATTATTGATGAATTTCAAAACTATTTACCTGAGCAACTAGAAATCTTCCGCACCTGCTTAAATGAAAAAACTGATTCGGTTGTGTATGTGGGTGATTTGGCCCAACAGACCCAGCTTGGAACTATCCGTGACCTAGCTCAAATTGATGCGCGTGTGCAAACAGACCGTTTGGTTGCCCTCCAAAAAGTGTATCGCAATACCAAACAGATTTTGCAGTACATTCAGAGTCTAGGGTTTAAAGTTGCTATTCCTGAATCTCTAAAAGAGGGGAAAGAAGTTAGTGTGGTGAATTGCACTTCTGTGGCTGAAGAAATTGCCTATATTAAAAGGCAACAAAATAATGAAAATATTATTGGTATTTTGGCCAAAGAAAAATCGTATCTTCAACCGTTTAAAGCTGAATTTACTGATAAGAATATTTTCTGCTTGAGCTTCCAAGAAGCCCAGGGCGTGGAGTTTGATCAAGTATTTATTGTCGGGCCAACTGAAATTATTCTCGATGCTAATCTGCCCGTTGAAATTCAACCAGAATTAAAAAAGATCCAGCAGGACCTTCTTTATGTAGCGCTCACTCGAGCTATGTCTGAGCTGTATATTTTGAAAATTACTTTGAAATAAATTCCAGTAAAGCAGCCACAGTACGACCCTCGCTAATTTCCCCAGATTTACATTTTTCCAAAACCTCTGCAAAAGAAAGCCAAGCATTACTATGAATATCTTCGCCCTCGTTGTGCTCTACGTTTTCATTTACAGGCTTAGCATCGGCCGCGACTATGTAATACAAATCCCATTCCACCGTGGCACCACAGATTTGTTTGGTAAACAATGTTAAATTATTACTTTCTAGCCCGGCTTCTTCACGTAGTTCTTTGGCTGCAGCCTCAAGAATAGTGGGCTCAGGAATTTCCTTCCCCAAGTATTGCTTATATTCATTGAAACTATCTACAACTTTACCTCCTGGCAGACGCCAATCAGGCACATTATTTTGCTCTAAGCGGGCTTCTTGTTGCAGATAAATTTTTTCATCACGCACAGCAATAATACGAGTTCCAGGTGAGCGAACAAATTTTTCAAATTTTTTTTCAGTATAACCTTGGCCTTCATCAACTAAAACAGGGAATTGCATGATAGCGCCAATTTTTCCTTCAGCAACAATAATTGGTTCGCCATTAGCAATAATTTTTGGTTCATGTGGTTCGCGGGCGCGAATAATAGGGGTTTCCATATAAAGTAGATTTAACTAAGGGTAGCACAAATGATGGGGCAAGACAACTATATTTTTGGCTAACTATTGACATTTTTTAGGTTTTCTGGTATAGTGCGGACTCATTAATTCTTCGTACCTGATCAAGTGGACGGCCAAGGGAAGGTCATTCCGAGCGTCATGTGCGATAACTTTTCGCTATGGCGACTTTTAAAGACCTGGGGCTAAAAGCCTCAATTACCCAAGCTCTGGAAAAAATGGGGTTTGAAAACCCGACCAGTATTCAGGAACAGGCTATTCCTCACATTTTAAATTCTAAGCAAGACCTGATTGCTTTGGCCCAAACTGGTACTGGTAAGACCGGTGCGTTTAGTTTGCCGGTTTTGTCACTGATTAATCCGGCGCAAAAATTTACGCAAGCCATTGTGCTGTGCCCAACGCGCGAGCTGTGTTTACAAATTAGTAAAGATATTAAAAACTTTTTGGCTTTTACGCCAGAAATTACCGTGGCCGCAATTTACGGTGGTGATAGTTATACCAAACAATTGAACGCGCTCCGCCAGGGTCCACAAATTATTGTGGGTACGCCAGGTCGCGTGCTCGACATGGTAACGCGCAAAGCAGTGAAACTGGAAAATATTTCGTGGCTCATTTTGGATGAAGCGGATGAAATGTTAAAAATGGGTTTCAAAGAAGAGCTTGATGCGATTTTGGAAACCTCACCAGCGGAAAAACAAACTCTGCTTTTTTCGGCCACTATGGATCGCACCGTGGAGCGGATTGCGCGCCAGTACATGCATGACACTAAGGAAATTTCGACAGCCGAAAAAAATTCTGGTTCAGCCAATATTAAGCACGAATATTATTTAGTGCAGGCGCGGGATAAATACGAAGCGCTGAAACGTATTTTGGATGTTAACCCAGATATTTACGGGATTATTTTTTGTAACACACGCGCGGAAACACAAGAAATCGCCAATAAACTCGGGGCGGAAAAGTACGCGACTGCAATTATTAGTGGTGAATTATCACAGCAGCAGCGCGAACAAACCATGGCACAATTCCGCAATAAACAAGTGAAAATTTTGGTGGCGACGGATGTGGCGGCGCGTGGAATTGATGTGAAAGAATTAAGTCATGTGATTCACTACGGGCTGCCAACTAAAATTGAATATTACACGCACCGCAGTGGTCGAACTGGCCGCGCTGGTAGTACAGGTGTGTCGATTGCAATTGTGCACTCACGCGAAGCGTTTATGCTCCGCATGATTTCTAGCCGCACCAAAATTAATTTTGAAAGTAAGCAAATTCCAACGGCCAAAGAAATTTGTACGGCGCAGTTGTTGAACTTAATTGAACGTATCACTGATACCAAAACTGATCCAGTGGATTTGGCTGATTATATGCCACTGATTGAAGAAAAATTATCACACCTAACACGTGAGGAATTGGTGCATCATTTGGTGGCCGTGGAAATGAGTCGGTTTATTAATTTTTACAAAAACTTATCAGACCTCCGTTCGTCCACCATGCATGAACCGCGCTTTAGTCGCAATGAATTGGGCAGACAAGCGCCATATAATAGTGAAGGGATGGCCCGCCTCCGGTTCAATGTTGGCCGCAATCAAAATTTCTCTGTGCCACGCTTGTTTGGTTTAGTGAATTCTTACCCAGGCACCAAAGGCATTCAAATTGGTGATATTAAGCTGGAGAATGATTACACCATTGTGGAAGTTGATAAAAATCGCGCCACCAAATTTATTAGCACTCTCCGTGGTGTACGTTTGGAGGGAATTCCACTGGATATTCGCTCGGCTGTTGAAAGTGGTAGCGACACCCGCGCCTCAAGTTCATACTCTCGCTCTTCTGCACCACGCTCACCGCGCCCATATTCTAACCGCGTGTCACCAAAAATATTTAAGAAAAGGTATTAAAAAAATATGAAAAAGAAGCGTAAAAGCTTCTTTTTTATTTACCTAAAAAAAGAAAAATTGTGGTATAATTTAAATATGAATGTGTTCTGGAAGAAAAAAACTTGGCTCACAATGGCTGCTATTTTAGGAGTAAGCGCTTTTTTTATAATCGCAAAAACAGTCAAAGCTGTGGCTCCGTTATATCAGAGTTTTTCTGCTAGTGCCTCAACTGGTGTCGTTGGCACAATTAGACAGATACGGGTAGACCCGGTTGACGGTAAAGCATATGTGCTCGGCAGCAGTGTGACCACCTTAGGTGTCTTTTCAGCAGATGGCAGTTCTTTTTCTGCGATTACTTATAACGTATCCTTACCAAACTTTGCTGCCTCTGATCTAGCTGTTTCTGGTGGTAAAATTTATATTGCAGGACAAGGGACGCCAAATTCGGTGTATAGATATGATATAGATGGAAGTGTGGCTACATTTTTTGCTAGTAGTACGCTTTCTACCGGATCGCCAAGTATAACTTTAGGGAGTGATGGGACAGTCTATACTGGAAAATCAGTAACGGTCTCTATGTTCAACACTGCTTTAGGTGGTGCTACCACTGCGACGGCGTCATCAACAATTGCGAAAATGGCCTACGGCGGAAGCCAACTTTTTTATCTGGCTATCTCTGGTCGATTTGCCCGCACAAATTTAACGACTTATGATACAACCATTGCTACTGGTGGGCCAAGTGCTGGTAGTGCCAAAGGTTTTGCGGTTTCAAACAATGGTGCGGCTATTTATTATGCAAGTGCTAGTAGTTTAGCTAAACGGGCAGTATCAGATGGTACACTTTTATGGTCGAAAAGCTTTTCAAATTTGGCAGGTTTTGATTTTAGTACGAGTTCTGGAAGAATTACTACTATTGATACTAGTGGTGTAGTACAGACCTATTCCCCAATTAATGCTGTGTCTGGTCTGTCCGCCAGTGTTGATAGCGATGATGTGACACTGGGTTGGACAACCGGTGTGTCTGACTCAGACTATCGGGGAGTAACTATTCGTCGCAGTACGACTACCTACCCGGCCACGGCTACTGAGGGCACTGCTGTCACTTCTACGGTCACTATGGACACCTCATTTGTTGATTCTAATTTGTCTGACGGTGTCTATTATTACACACTGTTTAATGAAACGATGGATGGATATTTCAGTGCCGGTGTGACCACAACAGTTACTGTGGCTGTACCGCCAGAGGCACCCATCCTTGAAGCATCGAAAAGTGGGTCTACGATCAGTTTGCATTGGAGTGCTCCTGCAGACGCAGTTTCATACTTACTACAACGTAGTACTACAGGGTATCCTGGCTCAATTACCGAAGGCACAACTGTTACTTCTACCATTTTTAATACTCTTACTCAAAATGAAATGAGTGATGCGACCTACTATTACAGTATTTTTGCTCGTGACGCTGAAGGGAATTATTCTAGTGCAGGTAGGGCTAGCGTGACGGTTGATGTCACTCCACCATCAGCCCCAACCCTTACCGCCGTGGCTAGTGGGTCAACGGTCTATCTTTCTTGGACCGCTCCAGCAACTGCTGTTTTGTATAGATTGCAACGCGGCACTGAAAGTTTCCCAAGCTCGATTTATGAGGGCGTATCGGTTACCTCGACTAGTCTCACAAGTCTAACACAAACGAGTTTAGATGATGGAATTCACTATTACAGTATTTTTGCCAGTGATGATTATGAAAATTATTCTAATGCTGGGACTTCAAGCGTAACTATTGATACGACTGCCCCAGTTGCACCGAGTGGCTTTAGGGCAACGGCTAGTGGGGATACAATTATATTAAGCTGGACCAATCCAGTCTCTGACTTTTCATCTTCAACTATTCGCCGTAGTACGACGGGTTACCCAACTTCGGTTACTGACGGCACCGCCGTAACCAGTACGGTAAGTACAAGCTATTCAGACACTTCTTTGGCTAATGGTACTTATTATTATAGTATTTTTGCTGGGGATGATTTTAGTAATTATTCGAATGTGGCCACAGCTGTAGCCACTGTTTATGTCGTTTCAGGTGATAGCGGTAGCCCAGCAGCAGCTGCGCCGAGTGCATTTTTTAGTGCACCGCTGTTCAGCTTTAATGTAAACAATAAGCCCACTTCTGGTGCAAGTACAGTTAAAGTTACTACGCCTAATATCAAATTAAATCTAAATGCTAATCCAGGCGCTGTGCGTGGGTATTCGGCTTCACTCGACGCATCATTTAAAAATGCAATCATTATCCCAGTTAACCCGAATACTGATACAAATTTTATTTTGCCTAACAAAACTGGCATATACACGATTTATTTAAAATACTATTCACCAACGGGTCAGGCATCAGAAGTATTTACGCAAACAGTTTCTTACGGGGCCGGGGGAAATAGTAGTTCTGGTTCAAATAGTACTGGTCCGGCAACACCAGCTACGCCAACAGTCTCAACTTTTAAACGTACGTTGCAGCTGGGTAGTAAAGGTGATGATGTAAAAGCACTACAACAATTTTTAAATGCACAAGGGTTTGTTGTTTCCAAAAATGGTCCAGGTTCGCCAGGTAATGAGACGATAATTTTTGGTCCAGCTACAGCTAAGGCCTTGGTAAAATTCCAAGAAGCAAATGCAGACAAAATTTTAAAACCAATTGGGCTTAAAAAGGGAACTGGAACTTTTGGGGCAGCTACCATAAATGCTATAAGTAAGCTGCCGTAATATTAAATAAAAAATAATCCCGGATATAGGGATTATTTCCTGAGCGGGTGGCGGGAATCGAACCCGCATCATCAGTTTGGAAAACTGACATAATAGCCGCTATACGACACCCGCGTACATAGGGACTAGTCTATTAAATTCCGGGCAATTTGTCAACCTTGAAATTTTCCAGAATTTAGGCTAGGATAAGCCAATATGAACCAGGTTAACCATATTATTACCCATAAAACTGACCTTGATGCGCGCTTTGCGATTATTCGGGCCGTGCGCGAGTGGTTTTGGCAGGAAGGTTTTGTCGAGGTGGAGACGCCGCTGATTTTGCGTTTGCCCGGGCAGGAACCGCATTTGGATCACATGAAAACCACGGTTCATAATGAAAAGGGCGAGGCTTTCCCGGCTTATCTCCACACTTCACCAGAATATGCGCTCAAAAAAATGCTGGCTGCGGGTTATGAGAAGATTTTTTCACTCGGGAAAGTTTTTCGCGACCACGAAAGTTTTGGGGGCACGCACAATCCAGAGTTCACCATGATTGAATGGTACCGGGCCAAAAAGGATTTTAATGCTTTGATTGATGATGTCGAAGCCCTATTAGATTTTGTATCTGAGAAAACTAAACTCGCAATTGATTGGAAATTCCAGCGCTTTCACATGCGCGAACTGTGGCAAAAATTTGCTGGCGTAAATTTGGATGAGTATCTGGATAAAGAGTCAATGTTAAAACTTTGCCGCGAGCGGGGATACAATCCGGCTGAGACCGAGGGTTACGAGGATTTATTTTATCGGATTTTCCTCAATGAAATTGAACCAAAATTAAAAGATTTGGGTGTGGTCGCAGTGCATCATTACCCAATGCCTATGGCCTCATTATCGCGCCAATCTGAGACTGATCCTGGCTATGCTGAGCGAGTTGAGGTATACGTCGATGGAATCGAACTAGCCAATGGTTTTTCTGAATTAACTGATGCTGAGGAGCAATTGGACCGATTAAAAACCGAGCAAAAACAACGGGCCGAGCTCGACCGAGACGTCTATGATATCGATCTGGAATTCATTGATGCGGTCAGAAATATGCCTAAATCCACGGGGATTGCGCTGGGAATTGACCGGCTAGTGATGGCCCTGACCGGTTGCCAAAATATCAATGATGTGCTAGTATTACCCGCGTCAGAATTGTTTTCTGAACCTAAAAAATAATCTTTCAACTAATTAAAATCGATATGGGAGACACTACCGATATTCGCAAAGGCGCGGTTATCCGCCACCAAGACAATTTATACGTTGTCAGTGATGCGCAATTTGTAAACCCAGGTAAGGGCTCAGCGTTTACCAAAACCAAACTCCGCGGCATTACCAACAGTAAAGGCATGGAAATCACTTACAAAAGTGGTGAAACTGTGGACGTGGTGCAAGTAAACCGCCAAAACATGCAGTATTTGTATAAAAATGGTGACTTCTATTCATTCATGAACCAAAACACTTACGAAACTGCTGATGTTAGTGCTGATACGGTTGGCGAAGATGCTAAATTTTTGAAAGATGGTTTAGATGTAATTGCGCTCATGCACGAAGACGCTGTGGTCGCAATTGAATTACCCAAGAAAATTCAGTACAAAGTAATTGACTCACCACCAGCGGTAAAAGGTGACAGTTCAGGTGGGAATGTGACCAAAGTGGCGATTATGGAAAATGGGTTGAGTGTGAATGTGCCGATTTTCATTAAAGAAGGCGAAGAAATTTTGGTAAATACTGAAACTGGTGACTACGGCGGACGCGCACTTGAATAATTTGCGAAACAAAAAAATCCCGACGAATCGGGATTTTTTGTTATAAACTTTTTACGGCTGTCACAATTGCGTCAGCATTAATTTCTTCGTAAGTCAGTAATTCCGCGGGCTTACCACTCATGGGTAATTTTTTGACAGCAAGCGAAATGACTGGGGTTTTGCTGCCAGAAAGGGCGGTGGCCACAGCTTCACCAATTCCGCCAGCTGGATAATGGTCCTCGACCACGATTAAAGCATTGGTTTCTTTGGCGGCTTTTTTTAGAGTCGCGACATCAAGTGGTTTGATTGAGTATAGATCAATTATGCGAGCCGTAATTCCTTGTTTTTTTAATAATTCGTACGCTTTTAAAGCTTCAACTAAAGTAATTCCAGCCGCCACAATTGTCACTTTATCACGCCAACTAGAACGGAGGACAGTACTACCGCCAATAGTGAATTTTTGGTCTGGTTCATAAATCGGTTCGACTGCGCCGCGGGTCGTGCGAAGATAGACAATGCCTGGGTGTTCGGCTGCAGCAATACTTAATTTTTCTTCAGCCACATGATCCGCTGGGTAGAGCACAACACTGTCTGGAACCGCGCGAAATAAGGCTAAATCTTCTAGGCCCATTTGTGAGCCACCATCTTCACCAATTGAAACACCGCAGTGAGAACCAACAAATTTAATATTTGCACCCGAGTGTCGGGCCATGCGTATTTGGTCAGCTGCTCGCGTAAAAAAGGCCGCAAACGTTGAAACAAACGGAATTTTGCCGCGGCGAGAAAGTCCAAGTGCCACACCAACCATATTTTGCTCAGCAATAAACATTTCAAAAAAATGTTTAGGATATTTTTTCTTGAAAGTTTCCGCAAAACTGGAATTACTAACTTCAGCATCAAGCACGACCATGTTTGGAAAATGTGGGAACATTTCAACTAGGGCATGACCATAAGCTTCGCGGGTGGCCAATTTGCGGTCATAATCAGCGCGTTTATCAATTTCCGCTAGCGGCCTAATTTTAAGTTTAGCTGGTTTTTTATTTAGTGGTTTTTTAACACTCATGACCAATTTTTCATTAACTTTCCCAAGACCAGTTAATGCTTCTTGCAACTGAGTTGCATCTAGTGCTTTGCCATGCCAGCCTTCTTTATTTTCCAAAAATTTAACGCCTTTACCTTTCAGAGTTTTGGCCACAATCATGAACGGCTGTTTGGATTTTTGCGCTAGTTTAAACGCGCGCTGAATTTCACTCACCTTGTGCCCATCAATCACTACAGCTTTCCAACCAAAACTTTCGGCTTTCTGTTTATAATTATTTGCGTCTTTACCAAACATGGTTTCACCGCGCTGACCCAAACGGTTAACATCAATGATCGTCACTAAATTATTTAATTTATAATGTGCTGCGCTCATCATGGCCTCCCAATTTGAACCCTCGGCCATTTCACTGTCGCCAAGTAGTACGTATGTTTTGTAAGGCAATTTATCTAAATATTTGGCATTGATCGCCATACCCACACCTATCGACAAGCCCTGACCAAGTGAACCAGTGGCGGCTTCTGTAAAAGGAAATTTCAAAGTTGGATGACCTTCTAGTCGACTGCCAAATTGGCGCAAAGTGTTTAATTCTGTCTTTGGAAATCCACCAGCTACTGCCCAGAGGGCGTAGAAAAGTGGAGAAGCATGGCCTTTGGAAAAAATTAAGCGATCATTATTTGGATGAGCTGGATTTTTAATATCAAACCGAAAAAAACCACCAAACATTAAAGTCGACATTAGGTCAGTGGCTGACAAAGATGAGGTTGGGTGTCCAGAACCTGCCGCTGTGGTCATGGTGAGAATGTGGTGGCGAATGGTTTTGCTTATCTCGGTAATAGGGACAGACATATCCTTGGGTATTGACAAAAAAGGATAAATTTGGTAGGGTGCTCGGTCTGCTGGCACAGACGAGGTGGTATGGTTATCGTATCATTCAGGGAATTTCGAAGCTCTTCCAAGTTCATTTTCATCGCCTGCGGAGAGCAGGTAGAGGAGTGCCAAAAGGACGGACGCGCGGGGCTGCTTAGTGACCTCAGTGTCACAGAACTGGCAACCCCAGCTCTCCAGAGAATCCTCGAAAATCTCCCTGAGGGAGAGAAGAAGGAGGTCATGCAGGAGCTGAACGCGCTCCTGGCGTTTCAGTAAAGAAGAACAACTAATTGCCAGCAGATCGGGGAGACGGCGTCCAGCCAGAACCCCGTTCGAAAATTAATTAAAACATCCTTTGTAAATACTCGGGATGTTTTTATTTTAACACAGAAAATTGTTTGCGACTATGCTACACGCGTAAAACGAAGTGTAAATTTTCCTTCCCACTCAACTTCTTCCAAAAATACCGAAGCCGGGCGAATCCAAACAAGTTTATCATCATACTCCGCTTGGTAGGAAATGGCTAGTTCCTCAGTCGCTTCAATAATTCCGTGTGCAACAACGGTGTAAAATTGGTTGGGATTTTTGTAATGAAAATAACGCGCACCCAGTGGTACTTGGTTTTTTAATTTTTCTAAACTAAGTGCTAGCTCGGCCGCGTCTTTCATATTATTTAATCCAAACTGATTTGACGTTTACAAATTCGCGGATACCAAATGAGTAGAGTTCGCGGCCAAAACCAGAACGTTTGACGCCACCAAGCGGTAAACGTGGGTCAGATTTAACCATTCCGTTGATGAAAACTGAGCCAACTTCAATTTGTGCGGCGAGTTTTTTAGCCTTTTCTTTATCATTAGTCCAGAGTGAAGCACTGAGACCAAAGTCAGAGTCATTGGCTACACGAATGGCTTCAGCTTCATTTTTTACAGTAATAACAGCCGCGACTGGTCCAAAAATTTCTTCGAAAAAAGCCGCCATTCCAGCGCTTACATCAGCCAAAATCGTTGGCGCATAAAAGCTACCCACGCGGTCTAATTTTTGTCCGCCAGTTACTAAACGCGCGCCTTTCTCGATTGATTGTTTTACTTGTTTATCAATTTCTTCCACAGCTTTGGCACTCATGAGTGGGCCCATTTGTGTGTCCGTACTCGTTGGGTCGCCAACTTTAAAATTTTCAAATGCAGTTTTAAATTCTGCTAAGAATTTTTCCGCCACAGATTCCACCACAATAAACCGTTTGGCCGCGAGACACACTTGACCACAATTCATTAAGCGGGAAATAGTCGCGGCTTGCGCTGCGGCCGCAATATCTGCGTCCTCCAAAACAATAAATGGATCAGAGCCGCCGAGTTCAAGGACAGATTTTTTTACTTCATCAGCGGCAATTGAAGCCACTGACCGACCAGCTTTTTCTGAGCCAGTTAAAGTCACACCAATAATTCTTTTGTCACGAATAATGCCTTCAATGGCGCCAGAAGAAACTGGCAAATTTTGAAACACACCTTCAGGAAAACCAGCTAATTTAAATGCTTCTTCAATTGCTTCGCCACAACCCTGCACATTGGACGCATGTTTCATGACTACCACATTACCAGCCATAATTGTCCCAGCCGCAAAACGGAAAAGTTGCCAATATGGAAAATTCCAGGGCATCACGGCCAAGACTGCACCCATTGGGTCAAAACGCACATAACTTTCACTTGCGTCACTTGGTGCAATTTCTGGAGTTAAAAATTTCTCCGCATTGTCAGCGTAATAATCACAAACCCAAGCGCATTTTTCCACTTCTGCCTTGGCTTCTTTAATTGGTTTACCCATTTCCTGTGTAGCAATGAGGCCATATTTTTCGGCATTAACGCGCAGTACCCCAGCAATCTTTTTCATTTTTTCCGCCCGTTCAGTAAAACTTTTATTTTTCCAATCTTGAAACGCGTGCGCGGCCAGAGCCAACTTAGCCTCAATTTGTTCAGGTCTTAATTCGGTAAATTCGCGAATAGTTTCACCAGTGGTTGGGTTAATAGAAATAAGTGGCATATTAAACAATACATTGTTTAGCCTGTAATTCCTTGGTCAAAACGCGATCATTTTCGGAATAATCAATTGGCACATCAATTAAATGTACGCCAGGCGTGCTGAGAGTTTTTTGTAAAAGGTTGGCTAATTCCTCGTTATTAGTCACGCGGTAACCATGCGCTCCGTACGCTTCAGCATATTTTACAAAATCTGGGTTTGCAAAATCTAAACCAAAATCACCGTGGCCCATGGCCGTTTGTTTCCATTTAATCATGCCATAACCACTGTCATTTAAAATCAGGACGGTTAAATTTAATCCTAACCGCACCGCAGTTTCCATTTCCTGTGAATTCATCATAAAACCACCGTCACCACACACGGTCAAAACTTTTTTATCTGGATACATGAGGGCTGCGGCCATGGCTGACGGTAGACCGGCGCCCATAGTGGCCAGTGCATTGTCGAGTAGAATCGTGTTGCGTTCGCAGGCCGGATAATACCGCGCAAACCACAATTTATACATGCCATTATCAAGCGTAATAATTCCATTGTCGGGCATGGCTTTCCGCACCTCTGACACAATCCGCTGCGGAATAATTGGAAAACGCGCATCACTCACATCACGCACCAAATGTTCATCAATCTGTTTTTTTACTTTCAAGAAATACGCAAAATCCCAATTATTTTGTGGGGTTAATTGTTCTTTTAATTGCCAGATCGCATTGCCAATATCACCGATTACTTCTAAATTTGGAAAATAAACTTCATCAACTTTGGCGCTGAGAAAATTAATGTGAATCACTTTTGGCCCGCCCGCTTTCATAATAAACGGCGGTTTTTCCACCACATCATGACCAACATTAATAATTAAATCCGCGCGATCAATCGCGCAGTGCAAATAATCATTTGCAGAAAGCGCGGCTGTGCCTAAATACAATGGGTGCTTTTCATCAACCACACCCTTACCCATTTGCGTGCAAAAAAATGGAATGCCAGTGTGATCAATAAATTCGCGCAGCATTTTGGAAACTAATTTGCGATTTGCGCCAGCACCAATTAATAAAAGTGGGTGTTTGGCCGCTTTAATTAATTTCACTGCCTGCGTAATTGCTTTTTCTTCTGGCACAGCGCGGCGAGCTTTATTAACTAAAATAATTTGCGCATCAGTGTCTTCGGCCGCAATGTCTTCGGGCAATTCTAAATGGACTGCACCTGGTCGCTCTTCTTCGGCCATGCGGAAGGCTTCCCGGATCATGGATGGAATGGAGTGTGCGCTGACAATTTGTTTGGCAAATTTAGTGAGCGGTTTCATCATTCCAACCACATCCACAATTTGAAATTGACCCTGCTTACTCTTTTTAATTGGTTTTTGGCCAGTAATCATGAGCATTGGCATGGCCCCAAGCTGAGCGTACGCGGCTGCAGTCACAAAATTAGTGGCGCCTGGTCCAAGCGTAGATAAACAAACACCGGTTTTGCCAGTGAGCCGGCCATACGTTGCCGCCATAAAACCCGCGGCTTGTTCGTGGCGAGTGACAATTAATTTAATATTTGATTGGCGTAGCGATTCCAGTAAATCCAAATTTTCTTCACCCGGAATGCCAAAAATATATTCCACCCCTTCGTTTTCTAAGGCTTTAACAAATAAATCAGATGCTTTCATAAAGTATTGTTTGATCAAAATGTATCATTTGTGCGCAGAAAAAACAATTAAAAAAACGACCAAAGTCGTTTTTTGTAAGATGGGGTTGACTCGGGGCGCTGGCGCGCCGCACCGAGTCGGAGGAGGAGGGTGTCAGCAGAGGGGGCGAGAGGGTAGATCCTTCTTGCGGACTGCGGCCGCAGAGCGGTCGTCCACCCACAGGATGTACAGGGTTTCCCCCGCCTTTACGCCGCTGGGGATGAACAGATGGCGTCCGATCTCCTTGGTACCACCCTTTCGGCGCGGCGCCACAGGCTCATAGAGCCCACTAGCGTACTGGCGCACGGGCAGCACGCACGGCGTATCTGGGAACCGGTCCGCATGCTTGGAAGCGAAGATGGTTCTCTCTGCCCAGGCTGGGAGCGTCAGCTCCGCTCCTTCTTCCAGGGAAAAACTGTGCCTTCCGGGGATCATGGTTGGAACCTCTTTCGAGGCAAAGGGCGGACACGATTGTCCGTGGGCTACATACTAGAGGAAAAGAAGACAAAAAGCAAGATTTGAAGCATTAAAATGACTGCGGCCATGGCCTGAAAAGAAAGTTTTTTAGTTTTGTGCCGAAACAAATACATGCCCACGAGTGCGCCAATTGATCCACCGAGAAACATACTTAACCATAAAGTTCGCTCCCGCACGCGCCGCGCGCCAGCCTGCGCTGATCTGGCCTTATCAAACCCGAAGATAAAAAACGCGTACAAATTAATTATAATTCCGTACGCAGTTAGTAGAGTCACTACATTAATTTCAATTGGCGCCATATTAATTTACTGGCAGGTGTTAAACCGTGCGACCAGTGTGATAACTACGATCAACTTCAGCAAGCCGCACAATTTCCTGGCGGATAAATTCTGGATTAGGAATGTCATGAAAAATAATTGTCGAAGTGTTTGAAGCAGTCGCAATTACCAAATCACCATATTTTAAAATGGTTGGGAAAAATCCTGTGACATTGGTGGTCACATCTTGAATTTGAAACAGTTCCAGTTCGGTCACGGTGCGTGCAAACAAACCTTTTTGTTCAGTATCAATAATGCGATCATTAGTTACAATCCAAATATCCAAGTAATAATCAATGAATTGAATGTAAAAAAACATGAGCGCAAATAGTAGAAATCCACTCGCGAGTAAAATTAAAATTGGGGTGATCATTGGACCAGTTAATAAATCAGGAAACAAATATTGAATGCCAAAGTAAACACCAATGGGTAATAAAATCATGGCCAAAAAACTAAAAACCACTGGCAAAAAAGTAAACCAGTGTCGGCGCAACACATATTCCACGTGTTCGTAAGATTTTTGTCTAGTAAAATGTGACAAATTCATATTACAAACTAGATTCAGGGAAAGTATTGGTGATCCAACTAGAATCAAAAATTGTCACACTTTGTTTCCAATCAGTATCTTTAAGTAATTGGTAAGTGCCAAATAGGGCAAACACCGTGACCGCGGCAATTAAAACTGTGACCACAAAATTTACTACGGTTAAAACGCCACTACTAACAATGTGGTAAAAATTAATTACCACAAATAAAACAAAAATTGCTAAAAAGCCAAAGTAAATGAAGAGAAAAAGATACAGTGGTAGGGCAATGATCATACCTCTAATCCAGATTGAGCTATTGGTTGGTGACCTAAATGTAAATATGCCAGTCGCGTGGCTTTGCGTCCGCGCGGTGTGCGTTCAATAAAACCAAGTTGTAGTAAATATGGTTCGTAAATATCCTCAATCGTTTCCACGTCTTCCGCAATTGCGGCGGCTAAGGTATTTAAACCAACTGGCCCGCCCGCAAAAGTAGTAATAATACTAGTAAGCAATTTACGATCCACTTCATCAAGCCCGTGTGTATCAATTTTTAGGAGATCGAGTGAAGCTTGGGCCGTGGCCGCTGACAGTATACCATTCCCGGCAATTTCCGCGTAATCACGGCCGCGTTTTAGTAAACGATTAGCTACGCGCGGTGTGCGCCGGGCCCGTCCGGCAATGAGGTCAGCCGCAGTTTGTTCAAGTTCTAAATTTAAAATTTCTGCGCTGCGTTTGACAATGGTCGCAATTTCGTGAGGCTCATAAAAATTTAAGTGAAACACATGACCAAACCGATCACGCAGTGGGGCAGCGACTAAATTTAATTTAGTGGTGGCGCCAATTAACGTAAATTTTTCCAGTGGCAAGCGCAAGGTGCGCGCCGCTGGGCCTTTGCCAATTACCACATCAAGCACAAAATCTTCCATGGCACTATATAACACTTCTTCAACGGTTTTATTTAAACGGTGAATTTCATCGATAAATAAAATATCACCAGTTTTGAGGTTAGATAAAATCGCAGCCAAATCACCTACGCGTTCCAAGGCTGGGCCAGAGGTTACTTTGACATGCCCACTCATTTCTCGGGCAATAATGTGCGCTAGTGTGGTTTTACCAAGCCCAGGATTGCCGTACAGCAAAATATGCTCGAGTGGCTCGCCCCGCTTCACGGCCGCAGCAATTGCAATCCCCAGTGAGTCTTTAATATGATCTTGGCCAATAAATTCAGCCAAAAGCTGTGGTCGCAAGGTCACTTCCACTTGATCTTCGCCGGTTTGTGCGTCGGCCCCAACTAATCGATCAAAATCCGCTGAATTGTCTGCCCAGAGTTCGTCTTCCATAGTTTGCTAAGTATAAGTTTGTACCAGAAAAATAACAAGTTTTGTTAGACGATGTGGATAACTTAATTTTTTTGTTTTGCGACACAATTAAAATTGCTTTTGTTAAGGTCAAAAAATCCCCTTAACCCTCAATTCTAGTACCGTCCAAAAGTCTGTGTTATAATACGTCGTGCCTGTCAAAAACAATATATTGTGGTCAAAATCAATTTGCACCACAAGATATAGTTCATTAAGGAGCGCACCGATATTCCCTAGAGTTTGACTGGCGGTCGGTGTTTTTTTAACTCAAACCTCTTAACAATCGCCATATGGGGCCAACTGATTCCAAATTTATTGCCGGACTCAAACTCGGGCAACAAGCCAATACTACTTTTGCGTACAATGACAATGGACTTCGTGTTACGCGCCGATTTAGTCAGGAAGGAATCAGCCCATTTGATTTAATAGAGTACGAAAAACGCAGCTCAGTGATCCGTGAACCAGATGGAACGGTTGTCTTTGAAATGAAAGACATTGAAATCCCAAAGAGTTGGTCACAAGTTGCGACTGATATTATTGCCCAAAAGTATTTCCGAAAAGCCGGTGTACCTCAGTTTAACGCTGATGGAACGCCAAAGCTGAACGCGGACGGGTCTCCCATGCTAGGACCTGAAACCAGCGTAAAGCAGACAATGCACCGGCTGGCCGGAACTTGGCGATATTGGGGTGAAAAATATGGTTACTTTGCATCACCAAAGGATGCCGAGATTTTTTACGATGAAATGGTGGTAATGTTACTCCGCCAAATGGCTGCCCCAAACTCACCACAGTGGTTTAACACTGGCTTGCATTGGGCTTACGGAATTAACAGCGGAGCACAGGGACATTATTACGTTGACCCAGACACTGGTGTGCTCACTCGCGCCAAAGACGCCTACTCTCACCCGCAACCACACGCTTGTTTTATCCAATCAATTAATGACGACCTGGTAAATGAGGGCGGGATCATGGATCTTTGGGTGCGTGAAGCACGTTTGTTCAAATATGGTTCTGGAACTGGAACCAATTTCTCCAATCTTCGTGGTCGTGGCGAACCTTTGTCAGGTGGCGGTAAATCTTCTGGCCTCATGAGTTGGTTAAAAATTGGTGATCGCGCTGCTGGCGCCATTAAATCTGGTGGTACGACTCGCCGCGCTGCCAAAATGGTGATTTTGAATCTTGACCACCCAGATATTTTGACTTTCATTAACTGGAAGGTAGAAGAAGAAAAGAAAGTGGCCGCGCTCATGGCCGCTGGTTATCCATCTGATTACGAGGGTGAAGCGTACCAAACCGTATCTGGTCAAAATTCCAACAACTCAGTGCGTGTTCCAAACAAATACATGGAAGCACTCAAAAACGATGGTAGTTGGAATTTGACTTGGCGCACTGATGGGTCAACTTGCAAAACTTTGAAAGCTCAAGAACTTTGGGATCAAATTGCGTTTGCGGCCTGGGCTTGTGCTGATCCTGGTCTCCAGTTTGATGACAATATTAATGAATGGCACACTTCACCACAATCTGGTCGGATTAATGGCTCAAATCCATGCAGTGAATATTTGTTCCTCGACAACACAGCTTGTAACTTGGCCTCACTTAACTTGGTGCACTTTTTCGACCCAGCCACTTTGACCTTTGATGTTGACGGTTTCAAACATGCCACTCGTTTGTGGACTGTAGTTTTGGAGGTTTCCGTGCTCATGGCTCAATTCCCAAGTAAAGAAATTGCGCAAATGAGTTATGAGTTCCGCACTTTGGGTCTTGGTTATGCTAACATTGGGTCAGTCTTGATGATGAGTGGAATTCCGTATGAATCAGAAGAAGCCTACGCGTTCACTGGCGCTGTTACTGCGCTCATGACTGGTGAAAGTTACCGCACTAGCGCGGAAATGGCTCGTTTCCTGGGCACTTTCCCAAAGTACGAACTCAATAAAAAAGACATGCTCCGCGTTATTCGCAACCACCGTCGCGCGGCCTTTAATGCTCCAGACGCTGATTACGAAAAATTAACGGTGAAACCAGTGGGAATTAATCCTGAGTATGCTCCGGCTTATTTGTTGGCCGCGGCCCGTGAATCCTGGAATGAAGCTTTAGAGTGGGGTGAAGAATATGGTTACCGCAATGCCCAAACCACCTTGCTCGCACCAACTGGAACCATTGGTCTCTTAATGGACTGTGCTACCACTGGGGTTGAACCAGATTTTGCCTTGGTAAAATTCAAAAAATTGGCTGGTGGGGGATATTTCAAAATTGTTAATGATGCAGTGCCAGTCGCACTCAAGAATTTGGGCTATACGACCAGTCAAATTAGTGACATTGTTGATTATATGAAAGGCACTGGGGACATTACCAAAGCGCCATTTATCAATGCTGACACTTTGAAAGCTAAAGGTTTCACTGACGCTGATTTAGTGGCGCTTAATAAAGCGCTTGGTTCAGCCTTTGAAATTAAATTTGCGTTCAACATGTGGACCTTGGGCGAGGATTGCTTGAAACGGGCTGGCTTTACTCCAACTGAGTACAATGATCCAAACTTTAACATGCTCGCTGGTCTTGGTTTTACTGCCGATCAAATTGAAGCGGCCAATGAATATGTGTGTGGAGCCATGACCATTGAAGGTGCGCCACATTTGGCTGAGAGTCACTACCCAATTTTTGACTGTGCTAATAAATGTGGAAAAAAAGGTCAACGTTATATTCACTGGCGCGGCCACTTGCGCATGATGGCTTCTGCTCAGCCATTCCTCTCCGGGGCGATTTCCAAGACCATTAACATGCCAAATGAAGCCACTTTGGAAGATGTAAAACAAGCGTACTGGGAATCTTGGGAACTTTGTTTGAAGGCTGTAGCACTTTACCGCGACGGATCAAAACTTTCACAGCCGCTCGCTACGTCTTCTAAGAAAGCTGAAGATAAAAAAGAAAAAGAAGAAACAAAAGTTGAACCGCTCCGCGCAGCTGTTTCAACTACGGCGGCTGATCTTTCGACTGCTCTACAAAAAGTCAGTCAGATCATGAGTAGTCACACGCCAGATTCACACGCCATGGAAATGTACAGTAAAGACGGCACTGTAACTGACCACCACGTGTATGTGCACGGTGAAAAACGCCGCTTACCAGCTAAACGCAGTGGGATTACTGTGTCAGCTAAAATTGGTAATCAACAAATTTGGTTACGCACTGGTGAATATCCAGACGGAAAACTGGCGGAAATTTTCATTGATATGTACAAAGAAGGCGCTGGTTTCCGCAGTATGTTAAACATGTTTGCAATTTCAGTTTCAATTGGTTTGCAATACGGTGTGCCGCTCGAAAAGTTTGTTGAAAACTTTGTCTTTACCCGTTTTGAACCAGCTGGCATGACTGACCATCCAAATGTAAAAATTTGTACCTCAGTGATTGATTTCGTGTTCCGCGTTTTGGGTATGGAATACCTCGGCCGCACAGACTTTGTGCAGGTGCCACCAAAAGGAATTCAAAAAAATCGCTTTGAACAAATTGCCACTCGCCAAGTAGCAGATAATGGTGCGCAAGCCCGTTTAACTGACATGATGGCAGCACCAACCACACAAGTGGTGGCCGTTCCAGCTGTAGAAACTACGGCCGAAGAAGCAACCATGGAATTACCATTGCCAAGTGAAAACACTGGCGCCGTGGATGCGATGGATGCTGCGCTTGGTGAAATGATGGGTGATGCTCCAGCTTGTCCAACCTGCGGACACATTACAGTGCGTAACGGTGCTTGTTACAAATGTTTGAACTGTGGTGATTCACTAGGATGCAGTTAAAGAGATGGGATAGTTAATAAAAAATCCTCCGGAATCGGGGGATTTTTTATTTTTTAAATATTTATTTTGAGACATTAAGTAATATTGAAAAAATATAACCTTATGGTAAAATTGGACTCCAAAAACGGAGGGAGAAAAGCCATGGTCTTTGAAAGTGTCGTTACAGCGGTCGTGGTGTTTGGATTCGGCTGGATCAACTGGAGAATTTCTCGGCTCGAGGAAAAGGGCCCTGCGGTCTTCAAATTCAGCCTTCACCCGAGGGCTCGGGAAATGGGGGGAAGAATTCCCACCAAATCCCATGCCTCAGACTCGGGCTGGGACGTGTTTCCTGTGGAGGAGTTCACAGTCCTTCCCGGACAAGCGGCCGAGTTCGCCACCGGACTCACCTTTGTTCCACCGCCAGGGTGGTTCGCCGAGGTCGTGGCCAAGACTGGTCCGGCCAAAAAACGGCTCGTGATTCCGGCCGGTGTGGTGTTCGACCAGAACTACCGCCCGGACCCAGCCGACTGGAAAGGCGCAGTGCTCTCGGTTCTGAACGTTGGGGAGGTTCCCCAGACGTTTGGGCCCGATCGCTCACCGGTTCAGCTGGTTCTGCGACCGCTCTGCAGCGCCACAGTGGTTGAAGTGTCACATGGCACCATCGACCACAAGACTGATCGCGGTCAAAAGCGCTACGGAATGGCTGAAGGGGACCCAGACCCCATCACCAAAGACTAGCGCAGGAGGGAAGCGCGGTGACTGGTCCGAAAAGGATCGGCCGCGCAACCTAACTGAGTATTTATTTTTTTTAAATGAATATTAAGTTGGTTTAAAATAAAAAATCCCCTGGCGGGGATTTTTTATTTCTCACTTTGCAAAGAGTTGACCCCGGCCTTGCGACCGGGGGAGCGTTTACTTGCCAAGCGAGTCTGCGACCGAGTCGTAGAACTTCACTTTGGCAGCGGCGACGAGCTCAGCGCCTAAGAGAATTGACGCGCACGCACGTCCGTCCCAGTCGGGACGGGTAAGCACACGTCGCAAGTCAGGCTCGTGGTACGCGGCATCGTGCCGTTCGTGATCCACGAGATACAACCGGGTGCGCTCTTTGCGAGCACGCACTTCGGCTGTATCAGCCAGACTGAGCACAAAGGTGTTTGGGAACACCCGCTCGAGTCCGCGCCGGATTCGCGCAAATTCAGGTGGAAGGCTCCGCTCCAGGAGCCAAAGTGCACCAGCACTGACGAGAGGATTGGCGGAGCTGAGCTCGCGCAAAACCTCATTGTAGTGCCTGGTGCCGCTCCAGAGCGGTGCTGTGTAGGGCGGGTCAAGCCCAAGTCCGCGCAGATAATCCGCACGCCAGGTGGCATGCGAATCACGCTCTACGCCGTGACCGGTCTCGTCCGCCAGGTTTTGCCAGACACACTCTCTGAGAGCCTCGTCGTCCGTATTCCGGATGATGCTCTTGAGGAGTCCGACAAAACCTGTGGCTAAAGCATGGCGCTGCAGGACAAAGCGCCGCATCTCGTCAGGGGTAAATTCCCCCTGAGAAATCCGGTGCAAAGCCGCATGTCGCCAAATTGGCCGCCCTATTTTCCGTACTTGTCCTTTTAGGTCCATTCTCCCCTCCCTCGCTGCCAGTATCGGCAACGGCCAACATTACCACTGGACAAAAAGTTCGTCTACAATTATAGTACATATTGACAAAAATTGCATTCTGTGGTATAGATATTTTGCTAGGATAAGCTAAAAAACAGCAATCACTTGTTGTCGGAAAATATCGTCAATATGAATATTCAAAAGGTTTTGGAAGAATTTGGCCTAAACAAGACCAAAGGTGGGGTATATTTGGCCGCATTATCAGTGGGCACTGGCACTGCCCGTGAGGTTTCAGTTCAAGCTGGGCTGCCGCGCACCACTACGCACGAAATTTTAACGCAACTGCACGCCATGGGTCTGGTTAGTTTGACTACGCGTGGTCGAACCCGGATTTACACAGCTGAAGATCCACAAAAATTAAAAAATATTTTAAAGGAAAAAGAGCGCAAGTTGGAAGCGGTGTTACCAGAACTAGCTTCGCTTCTTAACACTACGGGCGTGCGTCCACATATTCGTTTTTACGCTGGTGTTTCGGGAATTAAAACTGTGTTTGCTGATACGCTCACTTGTCGCTCAAAAATTCTGCGCGGCATTTTATCAATGGAAGATTTGTATCGTGTGCCTGGTCCAGAATACATGGCCTGGTATGTCAAAGAGCGTGTGAACACTGGTTTGACCTTGCAAGTAATTCGATCTGAACAAAAAGAAGTGGCTGAAGTTTGGCCAGCTAGCGAGTCAGAAAAACGTGAGCTTCGTTATGCGCCAAATAATTTAATTTTTCCCATGACCGTGTATTTGTACGACAATAAAGTGGGCCTAATTGGCACACAAAAAGAAAATTTTGGGATGATTATTGAGTCGGCTGATTTATACCACACGCTCAATAATTTGTTTGCAATTACTTGGGAAGTCTCGCGGATTGCTAAGAAAAAGTAATCATTTGCCGCGGTTGCGCTGTTGTTCGGCAAACCAAGCGAAGGCTTTTTGTAATTCATTTTCATCAAAACCAGGCCATTTTACATCCACAAAGTAGAGTTCGGCATAGGTGGATTGCCAGGAAAGAAAATTAGATAAACGGTGGTGTCCGCCTGGGCGAATGAGTAAATCAACGTCAGGAATGCCAGCGGTATCTAAATTTTGGGAAATTAAATCTTCAGTAATTTCGGCAGCTTGAATATTTTGCGCGGAAATTTTTTGCAGGGCGCGGGTGAGCTCGTCGCGGCCACCGTAATTAACCGCAATGGTTAATACAAAGTCCTGATTATTTTTGGTTTCTTCAGCCACTTTGCGTAAATTAGTGGCGGTTTTGGTAGGGAGGCCGTCAATGTTGCCAATTAATCGGAGTTGCGCATTATTAGAAATAAAATCACCCAGATAATCGACTAATTGTTCAAACAATTCAAACAAATGTTTTAATTCTTCGGGGCTACGCTCTTTTAAGTTTTCAGTGGAGAGGGCGTAAACAGTTAAATATTTTACACCCGCTTTTTGCGCGGCTTTGGCAATGATGCGGAGATTTTTGGCACCTTGGGTGTGGCCAACTAATTTGGGTAAACCGCGTTCTGCGGCCCAGCGGCGATTGCCGTCCAGAATAATGGCGAGGTGTTGCGGGATAGGCTGAGTTTGTGTCATAGTGCTAGGCAGCTTAACTATTTTTGAGCCAAAACGCAAGTATGAAAATTTACACTAAAACTGGGGATCAGGGCGAAACGTCGCTCTTGGGTGGAAAACGGGTTAAGAAAAATTGCCTTGAAATGGAAGCGATTGGTGAGGTAGATGAACTGAATAGCGCCCTAGGAGTGCTGGTGGCTTTGGTGACGCCTGAAAGTGTAAAAAGTAAATTAAAAACCATGCAGAATAATTTGTTTGTGGTGGGGTCGCAGCTTGCCGCGGTGCAAACGGATTTGGTAGCTGTGCCACAACTGCCTGAAAGTGCAGTGATAGAACTAGAAGCATGGATTGATGCTTGGTCAGAAAATTTGTCGCCACTGACGCAATTTATTTTACCAGGTGGAAGTTTGGGGGCAGCCCAGAGTTTTGTGGCCCGGGCAATTTGCCGGCGGGCCGAGCGGCAAGTGGTTGGGCTGGCAAGTGAATATAATGGGTTGGCAGTGGTGCAAAAATATTTAAACCGGCTGAGTGATGCGCTCTTTGTGCTGGGACGGTACCTCAATACCGAGGCTGGGGAGAAAGAGGTCTTTTGGGAGAAGTAGGCTTGAAAAGGATTGTAAGCTCTGCTATTATATTCCTGCGCCGCGGTGGTGAAATGGTATACACAGGGGACTTAAAATCCCCCGATCGCAAGGTCGTGCGGGTTCGAGTCCCGCCCGCGGCACACCTAAAACTAAGATCCTGACTCTGGATCTTGTTTTTTTATTTAAAATATGATAAATAAGTACAAACTAAGACAGATTTGGTCTGTCCAAGGAGATCGTCGTGAGCACCAAGAAGCCTTTGAAGTTTATCCCGGCCCAGCCAATTCCAGAACCCTCCACCTGGAAGGTGGAGGTCAGGAGCGATCCGAAAAGCAAGTGGGTCTTGCACAAAAGTGGACTAACCACTCACGCGGAGGCGCTGAAGAGTGTGCCTCCGAGTTATGTGCAGGCCAACAACTACCGGATCTCCGAGGTAAATCCTCTGGGTCCGGCCGTGGAATTGCCCCCGCCCTCTTCGCCGAGAACTAGGCGGTGAGCCGCGCGTTGGACGACGACGCGCCCGCTCGCCGCCCAACCATTTTTATTAAAAAATCCCCACGTGGGGATTTTTTGTTTGCTTAAGCTTTATGTTCTAAGTCTAATTCGTTTTTGTAGTAATGGTCGTAAATGCTCATGGTCGCGAGGTAGAGCGAAGCTAGAACTGGCCCGATCACAAACCCAGAAATGCCAAATACGAAAATTCCGCCAAGGGTTGAGAATAAAACCAAGAGTGGGTGCATCTGAATGTCCTTGCCGATGAGTGGTGGGCGGAGGAAATTATCAATCGTACTAATGACGAGCGCACCAACGGCTAAAATTGTTACACCCTGCCAAATATTGCCAAGTGCCAGCATGATTAAACCAATTGGGAGCCAGACAATAAATGAACCAACCGCTGGAATTAAACAGAACACCAACATTAACACGCCCCACACAAACGCACCTGACACCCCAGTTAGCCAGAACAAAAGTGCACCTAGTAGTCCCTGAATTGTGCCCACAATCAGGGTGCTCTTCAAAGTGGCGCGCGTGGTGGAAGTGAAATGTTCGTAAAGCATGATTTCATATTTTTCCCCAAGCGGTGATAAGTGCATGAGACGCATGAGTATGGCTTTACCGTCACGGAAAAAGAAAAAGAGCGAGTAAAACATTAGGAATAAATTGAAAATAAAACTGAACGAGTTTTGAGTAAAGCTTTTCAAATAGGTCAGCATTGAGCCACTAATTTTTTCACCCCACTCGGCAGTTTTTTTACTCCACTCTGCTGGTGAACTTGGTAACATATTGCCAAGTGGTGTGTGATTTAACCATTCAGTTAATTTTTGCACATGTGGAGTGATGTCATTTACATCTACCCGACCATAAGCTTTGCCCGCTTCACTGGCCAGGAGCGCAAACACCAGTGTTAATGGGATGAAAATAGTCAAAATCACTATACCAACCATAATCCCAGCATTGAGATTTGGCATTTTGAGATAATTATTTAACCATTCGTAGTGTGGGTAAAACATTACGGCAATTACCGCGGCCCAGAAAATTGGGTAAAAGAAAGGTTGAAATAAATAGAGCATGGCCATAGTCAACAGCGCAATCAGGCCAAAGAAAAAGGCCGAGCGCATTTTGCTAAAATTCACTTTTTCAGTCTTAACCATAGGACAGGAAATTACGATTTTTTACTCAGCGAGAAAATGTGACGGATTACATCATCAATACTCACTTCATTAATGAGTATATCATCTACTGGAAGTTTTGTCAGAATTTCCGCCGCTACTTTTTTGGCCGAAGTTTTTGGCACCTCGACAATCGCGTACTTGGTTTTGTATTCTTTGACTGTGCCGTATTTTTGGAGTGTGCTTTTTTCAATATCTTCCGTAAACGTGATTTCCAAAATTTTATGATCAGCGTGCTCGTCTAGGAGAGCGGCCAATTTGCCATCGTAAATCACTTGACCATAATTAATAATAATGACGCGCTCGCAGAGGGCCGCCACATCTTCCATGTAGTGGGAAGTCAAAATAATCGTAGTTTTCTTGGTTTTATTGTATTTTTTTAAGAACTCACGAATATTATTTTGTGAAACAACATCTAGACCAATGGTTGGTTCGTCGAGAAATAATACCTTTGGTGAGTGGAGGAGGGCAGCGGCCAGTTCGCATTTCATGCGTTGGCCAAGCGAAAGTTTGCGCACTGGAATATCCAAAATATCTTTAATTTCCAGGAGTTCAGTCAGTTCATTTAAACTGGCGTCAAACTCAGCGTCTGGAACTTCATAAATCGCTTTGTTTAAAAGAAAACTTTCCATGGCTGGTAAGTCCCACCAGAGCTGATTTTTTTGACCCATGACCAGGGCAAATTGTTTTTGAAAAACGGCTTGGCGTTTACTTGGTACATACCCCAGCACTGTGGCCTTACCACTGGTAGGGTACAAAATTCCGGATAACATTTTTAGGGTCGTAGTTTTTCCCGCGCCATTTGGGCCTAAAAACCCAACAAATTCGCCCTCTTTAATTTCAAACGAAATATCTTTGACTGCCTCAGTGAATAATTTTTCACGGTGAAATAGGCTTTTTACTGAATTCCACAGCCCTGAAGACTTACGATAGTATTCGTACTTTTTATTCAAATTTTTAACAGAAATGGTCGCCATAGTAGATAATTAAGCCTCTCTTTAGCTAGAAGCACTTGAATAATAGTATAAACTGGACCGCCAGAACCGTAAAGACGCGGCTAGGGCTAATAAGCTAATCCCTGCGCCCAGCCACAAATAGCTTGGTGACAAATAGCCCAATAAAATTTTAGTTGGCCAGGCAATGCTAATCGCAATTGGAATAACATAGGTTAAAACTAGTTGTAGGCGCAGGGGAAAAATTTCTGTCGGAAAACGACCAAGCTGGAAAATTTCGCGGTATAACCAAACTACTTGCTCACTTTCACCTGCTCGAACCGTAATGCCAGCCGCCGCAATGTGAATAGTCAGACTAATAATTAAGGCAATTATTAAACCACAAACATACCAAATTAAATTAGCGGCTGTGACCTGAGGGCCAAGTGTGCTTAAAACAGATATCATTAAAATTGTGATCGGAATCAGGAATACACAGTCCAACCAATCAATAAAACGAAACAAAACAAAAAATAAGGGCCGAATTGGCTTTACCAACATGTAGTCAAACCGGCCATATTTTACCGCATCACCTAAAAAATAAACTCCGCGGAATAAAGCTTGACCCATCACGTCTACTAAATTAAAAGTTAGAAAAAAAGTTAATAATTCCGTGTAAGAATAGCCAGCGATTTGGGGAAGAAAGTGATAAATTCCAGTAATAGTCAACCAAAATAAACCAAAGCGGAGAATTTTTCCCAGCAGATAAGCCAGACTATCGACGCGCGATGTTAGCATGTCTTGGAGTGATAGGCTGGCCAATTGCCTTAGAATATGTGGGTATTTCATAGGCCTTCAGCGCGATACTGCCGCAAACCAATCTGCCAAACCATGAGCATGGCGCCGGCAAAAAACACGCACCAGGCCAAAAGTTCAAACCATAGCGCTGGGCTTGGAGTAATTTTTTGGAGGAAAACTAAGAGTGGAGTGGAAACAAAGTGGACAAATGGTAGGTGTTCAAATAAAGTCCGGACAGGTCCTGGGAATAAGGCAATTGGAATGTAGGCTCCGGCCGCAAATTCCAAAAACCACTCAAATAAAAAACGTGGACCAAAGGCTTCTTTGGACCAAAACGCAATTAAACTAAAGGTGGTGCTGAGGCAAAAGTACATGATGTGGGCCAAAAAAATAATCACAGCCACTTGCAACCAAACTGCAACTGGCGGAGCGGTAAATGGAATCGGGAAAATAAAAAGTAGAATGGTTAGTTCAACAATTGAACTAATTAAGGACACAAATTTTTGGGTGCACTCTTTGATAAACATAAAACCCAAGTACTCAGCGGGTTTCAAAAGGTAAGTACTGAGTGTGCCATTATTAATATCAGCCGCTACCCGCCGGGATTGGTAGCCAAAAACTAGCGCGCGAACGACCAACAAGCCCACTGTGTAAGTGATAATTTCATTAGTGGTAAAAGTGCCGACAGTTTTTTGGGTGGTGCCCACACTCTGCCAAACAAAAAAGAGCAGGATCACTGCCAAAATATAACGCACGCGACTGAGGAAAAAATTTAAACGGTATGCAATTGTTTCTGACCAAGCGATTTCCGCAAATTGTTTATACATGCGCCAATTAAGCTTCATACTGACGCACTTTCATAATGTTTTAAGCCAAAATTCCAGAAGCTAATCGCCACCAGGCTCAAGAAAGTGGCCCAGCCAAGCGCACCAAAAAAGAATAGCCAGCCCAATTTACCAAGGCCAAAACCAACTGGTACAAAACTTTGGTAAGCAATTGGCACTGCGGTAAACGCAATGAGTGACAATGTTTGTGGTAAAACTGAAAGCGGGTAACGGCCCATTTGACCCACGTAAAACCAAGCGTCATTCACATTATCAATCCGTAAAAACCAGAAACTAAAAGTATTGATGATTAAAGCAAAGGCGACTTGGGTAATGAGTCCGACAAATAATAACACTACAATACTGAGCCAGGACCAAGCCGAAAGAACCAAATTATAATGAGTCAGGAGCCAGCCGAGTAAAATAAATTGAGTGAAAATTCGGAGAAGGGCCTTGGTTGTAACTTCACGCGCACAAACTAAGAAAATAATATTAACTGGCGAAGTTAAATACACGTCGAGTTTCCCGTCCGTAATTTTATTCGGTAAATCCCACAAATTATTGCGAAAGAAAAAGTGAAATAATTGTTGGGAAATTGTAAAAATAATAATGAGTAGGAAAACCTCGGGTTTTGACCAGCCAGCAATTGAATTAGTGAATTGAAAAAATACCTCAAAGAGTAGAACCAAAAAGCCCATGAAACCTAAGTGGGTAAACCAGTTCATCCAGGTGTCAGCACGAAATTGAGCCTCGCGTGAAATCGCATTGGCAATTAAAATTTTATAAATGTGTAAATATTTTCTCATATACTTGAGCCATCATAACGGTATAAACCGCGGCGCCACATGACATAAACAATCGTACCTAAAATCGCCACCCAAACCAGGGCGTGGCTAAATGCGACCCAGGTTTCAGTAGTGGAAATCCGGCCCAGAAAAATTTGCGCTGGCACAAACGCAATGTATTGAAATGGCAAGTAGGCTGCGCCGTGCTGCAAAAATAAGGGCAAAAACGCGAGTGGGGCGAGCCGGCCAGAAAAAATCGCATTCATAATTTCTTCCCAAGTTTGAATTGAGTGAATATCCCCAATCCACATTGAACCAAGGCCTAAAATATACTCGATTAAAAAAGAAATAGAAAAAGTAAAAATCAGACTGATTAAAAACAAACCCCAACGCACGATTGAATCAGGAAAAACTACACTTTCACGCGCAAAAATGAATAGGGTAATCAAGGTAATCGCGGCCAAAATTGAAGAAATACATTTGTACGAAATCTCGGCCATGAGCATTTTGTTAAAAAACGGCAGGGGTGAAATTAAAAACCGATTTACACTCCCATCGTGGAGTTCGTTGCGCACATGCCTTGAGGGGTGAGCGGTAAAACCAGCGGTCACAATGGCCATGACAATGTAATAGGTCACTAAACTATTAATCGTAAATCCACCGGGCGGCCTGGAATTGGCAAAAATTGCCATCCACAAAAATGGAAAGAGTAAATACTGAGTCGAATCAGTAATCGCGTGAATCACTACCCGCGCTCGGTAACTAAGGTACCGGGTAATAAACATGCCAAGTAATTGCCAGTATTTTTGCATATTAGCTGGAAGCGCTGGAATAGCTTTTAACGGCCATGCGCCAAATTAACTGAGAAACTAATAAGGCTGTGGCCGCGGCCACTACTGCGCCTAAAGCCAGCCACAAACTGCCTTTACCTAGTAAAATCTTAGCTGGAACTGTGGCAATAAACAAGACTGGAATAACGAACGTGTAGATCATTTTGGTTAGGCCGCGGTAAATATCCACGGGGTATTGGCTGATTTCTTGGATTCGGAAAAAAGTATTGTTACTGGCCCAACCCTGAATAGTTTTGAAGCTCATGGTTTTGAGGCTAATTTGAATGCAGTATAAAATAATTTCACCCGCTAAAAAGGCGATCAAAAAAAGCAAAATATTGAAAAAACCAATGTGATAATCACCCAAAGATAATCCGCGAAGTAAAATACTAATTCCAACTAAGCCGCGAGCCGCATCTTCGACGTCAAGCCGATATACACTTACTAAAAAGCGAGCGCTAATTGGTCTAAGGAGCATGAAATCAAAATCTCCCTTGTTAATTAAATGATCTAATTTTTCAACACCGGCTCTGAAAGTAAACCAACTAATACTATTCGCTAGAAAACCAATTCCAGTTAAAACCATCATGTCGGTGTATGACCAACCCGCAATGCCACTGATGTGCGTGAATAAAATTTTAATTGCGTAGAATGAAATCACAGTTTCAAATCCGGTAATAATTGCACCAGCGAAAAAATTTGACCGGTAAGTCATGGTATTAATCAGGTTGGTTTTAAGTAAAACCCAGTAAATCCGAAGGTATTTCATATGCCAGTGCCTTCGTATTTTTTGACGCCCACTCGAAATATGCCAATTAACGTGATCGATAAAATTATCAGCCAGATGCCCGCTTTAATTATTAAATTACTATAATCTAATGGTTTTTCTAAAAAAACTTGAATCGGAACATACATGAGAAATTGAAATGGCCCGTAATTACTCAGATTTTGAAACCAAGCCGGAAAAATATCCAGCGGCAAGAGTGAACCGTTTAAAAAGTTACTAAACACAATGAGGGCATAAACATAGTTGTGTCCTTGTTCAACCCAAAATGCACACAGGGCGACTAGAGCGTACAGCAAAAAGTACATGAACAGGGCGATTCCTAGGAAAAGCACAAACCACAGCGCGTGTTGGGTGTTTGGTAAAACACTGAAAAAATTAAAAATCCAAATAAAGACAAAAGTAACCGGTAAAACAAAGGTAAAGTTAACCGTGGTGCGTCCTAAAATATTGGCGAGCATTGAAGCTAGATAACTGTAGGGTTTAATCAAAAATGCCGTAATTCGGCCCTCACGAATGTCATCAATCATGTCAAAACTCGCGCCCACGGCATCGTTAATCGTTAAACGCAAAAAAGAAATTAGTATGTAATAGGTGATAATCTCAGTAAAACTGTATGACCCAACTTGCCCGCCAGTCTGGTAAATAGTCAACCACAGAAAAAATAGACCAGACAAACTAATGGCATGGCCAACTGAATATAGCACCAAGTTTAATCGGTACTGTAAAAAAGCTGAAACTGAATTTTTGTACGCCCGTAGATACTTGCTCATGTGAGAAATTACCTTTAATTCTAGGTGTTTTTTGACTTTTTGGCAATTACCATTTACCCTTAAGGTATTATTATATTTTATGGGTAGACTTAGTGCCGGCACTGAAGCCGAATCATCACATTTTGTCGCTGAATTTGAACCTCAGGCTGAGGAGGATACGGAACAGGAAACACCCGAATTGTACCAAACTTTGCCGGAGGTCAATGAGATAGTAGAAGCTGCGCTCAAAGCCCCTGAAACCCAGGCTCAGGCAATTTGGGAAAAGTTTGTTGGTCATTTGGCTGACATTAAAAAGAATTTGGCTGAAGGGCACATTGATAAAAATTTGGCTCGGGTTGAAATTGATACTTTAATTGCGGAAATTAAGACTTTGCGCGATGAATGGCTTGGTAAAAAATCGCCTGAAGCCGTGCAAAAACTAGAGGGTCTGCTAGCTGAATTTAAAGTTTTTCGAAAAGAAATTGCGACCCGAATGGAAAAATTTCGCCGTTTTATGGCTGGGCCCTTGGTTGGTCTCGGAGTCTTGGGCGCAGCCAAAGTGGGACAGGAATATCAGCAGTTTGAAGAGGCCAAGAACGCCACCGCCGAGTTACTTAAATCAGCTGATGAATTTTCACCACCCCCAGTGCCAGATTCTTTTTTGATCATGCCAGAAAGTGTTGAGGTGCCTGATACATCTTATCTTTTTAAACAGTTTAAACGTTATGTTTCAGAGCACCCGAAAAAAGGCCTTGGTTTGTCAGTCGAAGAATCAGGCCCTGGACTTTTGGGTGTATATTTAAAATTTGGCCATCAAATTGACCGGAGTATAAAATTTTCCGAAAAATTTGCACCTGAACTGGCTAATTTGCTAGCCATACCAGAGACTGAATTACAGACCATGCGAGGAATTTTTCAGGAATCAATTTACGTTCAGCCTCCGGTCATGGGCAGTGGCTACGGTACCAGTAGTATTTTTTATACTAGCGAAAATTACTTACCACTAAAAAATCACGAAGATTTCTACACTAAACAAGTGAATTCAGCGGTTGAATTGGCTAAACATGCCATTCCACAAATAGAAAAAGCGCCTAAAAATATTCAAACGAAATTGCGACAAGCTCTAGTTGATTTTTTGAAATCAGAACTCGCGGTTCGGGCATATGATGAGCGCATAAAAGATGCGATTGCCAACCAACGTGAATTTGAACTAGAGGGTGTTAAGGGCGCGTATAATGATGATGTTCCGTCATTGTTCAGCCGGCAAAATTTTCATATTGAAAAACGGACTCAAGCAATTGAAACATGGTACGGAACCCTAGCTGAAACACAGCCAGGTGCCCAAATGGAAAAACATCTCGTCGAATTAGCCATTAACTTGCAGGGTTGGGCAGAGAAAAGAAAAGTGGCTTTGGAGGTTTCCACGGTGGAGGGTGAAAAAGGAATGCTGTTGGGAAGTGGTTCGGAAAAATGGAATGAGTTTGTGGTTAAGGGTGACAAAGAATACCATAAAAATCTTCAAGCTTTGCAAACCCTCTTGGCTGAATATCAAACTTCAACCGCTCCAGCTGTAGCAATGCGTTAAAAAATCCCCGTTAGGGGATTTTTCTTAGTATCGGTATGTTTCATTTTTAAATGGTCCGGTGTCGCTCACGCCAATGTATTTAGCCTGGTCTTTGCTAAGCTTAGTGAGCTTGACCCCGATTTTGGCTAGGTGTAAACGGGCCACTTCTTCGTCTAATTCTTTTGGTAGCAAGTACACTTTTGGTTCGTATTCATCTTTGTGTTTCCACAAATCTAATTGCGCCAGCACTTGATTACTAAATGAATTACTCATCACAAAACTTGGGTGACCAGTGGCACAACCCAAATTCATAAGCCGGCCCTCAGCCAGTAAATACATGGCTTTTTTGCCAAAAATGTATTTATCAACTTGTGGTTTAATGTTTACTCTTTTGACTCCGGCAGTTTTATTTAGTTTTTCCACTTGAATTTCATTGTCAAAGTGACCAATGTTGCACACAATTGCTTCTGGTTTCATTTTCTTCATGTGTTCAACAGTGATTACATCAATATTGCCAGTGGCCGTGACATAAATATCAGCGCGGCCCAAAGTGTTTTCTACCGTGGTCACTTCAAAACCTTCCATGGCCGCTTGGAGTGCACAAATGGGATCAACTTCAGTCACAATCACGCGTGCGCCTTGGCCTTGGAGCGCTTGGGCGCAACCTTTACCAACATCACCATAACCGCAAACCACGGCCACTTTACCAGCCAACATTACATCCATGGCGCGGTTTAAGCCATCAATAATTGAGTGACGGCAACCATAAACATTATCAAACTTACTTTTGGTAACCGAGTCATTAACATTAATGGCTGGGAATAAAAGTTTGTGGTCGCGTACCATTTGTTCTAGGCGATGCACACCAGTGGTCGTTTCTTCTGACACACCGCGTACCGTGTTAGCCACAGTTTGCCAGCGCTTAGGATTCTTTTTATATTCAGCTTGCAAAAGCTTCATCAGTTCTTGGAAATCAGCCCCCTCGGTTTTGTAATTTTTAGTCAGTAAACCTGGATTCATTTCCACTTCGACACCTTTGTGAATAAGAAGGGTGGCGTCACTACCATCATCAACAATTAAATCTGGACCGCGACCATTACCAAAGTTAAGTGCCTTTTCTGTGCACCACCAGTATTCAGCGAGCGTTTCACCTTTCCAAGCAAACACTGGAATTCCCGCGGCAGCAATGGCGGCGGCGGCTTGGTCTTGGGTGGAAAAAATATTACAACTAGCCCAGCGCACATTAGCACCTAGAGCTTTGAGGGTTTCAATCAGAACCGCAGTTTGAATGGTCATGTGAAGTGAGCCAGTAATGTTCACACCCCTCAGCGGTTTTTTTGGCGCGTATTTTTCCCGGATGGCCATGAGCCCAGGCATTTCCTGCTCAGCGATAGTAATTTCTTTGCGGCCCCAGTCGGCTAGTTTAAGGTCAGCTACTTTGTAGTCAGTGAATTTCATAAAATTTATTACCAAGTTAAATTTTCACTAAATGTATCTTGATACCGTTTTTTAAAATCCTCAAGAGTAAAATAATGTTTTTGCGTGCCATAATGTTCAATCGCATAGGTCGCGGCCACAGCTCCAGCGCGTCCGCAGGTTTCTAATTTAGCGCCGCGGGTGTAAGCCGCAAAAAAGCCGGCCCGGTACGCATCACCCGCCCCAGTTGGATCTTCAACCGACACTGGCGGGCAAACTGGAATTTCAATTCGCTCGTCTTTGGTAATAATCGTTGAACCTTCGTGACCACGCGTTAAAATTACTGTTTTGGTGTGATTTAATAATTCAAGCAAATCCCAACCAGTTTTTTCTTCAGTCAATTTCATTTCATAATCATTGGCAATGTAAAAATCTGACTGTCCAATTAGCATGGCTAATTCGCGATTATCAAAGGCGGTTAACTGGTGACTAGGATCAAACACAAACGGAATATTGCGATCATAACACTCTTTGGCATGCGCAATCATGGCTTCTTTTTTGGTTGGTGAAATAATTGCCAGCTCAATTGGTTCGGCCACAAATTGCACCTTTAAATCAGTCGCTTCAGCGCACGCACCATTGTAAAAGGCTGTGATTTGATTGTTGTCTTTGTCAGTGGTCACATAGGCCGCGGCCATCATGGTGTCATTTGAAATTGGGGCGTATTTGGCGGAAATATTGTGCTGTTTTAAATGCGCTGAATATTCGTGGTGATCAGTTCCGAGTGGGGCAAAGAGTAGTGGATCTGCGCCAAGCAATTTCAGGGTGTACGCAATATTGCCCGCTGTTCCACCCAGATTTTTTTGCATTTTATCAACCACAAATGACACATTTAAAATGTGAATTTGCTCAGGTAAAATGTGGTTTTTAAATTGATCAGGAAAGGCCATGATGTAATCATAAGCCATTGAACCAGACACCAGAATCATACTAGAAATATTTTTTGGTTTTAGCGTACGCCGCCAAGCCAAACAAAGTGGTAGACGTCAGTGCTGAACCCATGCAGTATACACAGTACGCATGCAGCACAAACGCTTGCAAAGACACTAAGTAAATACTAAACAAGAAACCAAAAATACTTAATTTAAAGGCGGCGGCGGCCCACTTGTCATCTTTGGTATCAATCGCGAGTAAGAATAATACAACCATTGTTAAGTAATACAGTGCGCCCAAAACTGCAATTGGAACTGGACCGATATATGAGTATTTACTAGTGGTCACTGTATCACAACCAGAGGTAATTACGCACGGTGGAATACGGCCACTTAATTTTTCAAACGCTAAGTAACTAGAATCAGCAAAACCAAGTAAGGCAACAATAAATCCAGTAATTACAAGGCCTCGCGGAAAATTATTTTTGCGCAGTAACCAAGCTAACCAATTCTTCATATGTGCCAGGATTACTAATTAATTTGCCGTCCAGGAATAATGATGGGGTTGAGTTCACACCAGACGCTTGGCCGCTAGATAAGCCAGCATTAATTTGATTATCAATACTACTGTCAGCTAAATCAGCTTTAAATTTGGTGGTATCAAGGCCGAGCGAACCAGCTAAATCTTCAAAGAAAATGTTTGGGGCAGCATCGTCTTCCCAAGTAGTTTGGGTGTTAAAGAGCGCGTCGTGCATTTCAAAGAATTTACCTTGGCGACCAGCGGCTTCAGCCGCGCGCGCTGCTGCCCGAGCGTTTTTGTGAATTTGTTCCAGTGGGAAATGACGGTAGACTACGCGGACATCATTTGGGTGTTCAGTGGCTAATTGTTTGAGAAGCGGGTAATAACCAGCGCAACTTGGGCATTGGAAATCACTGTATTCAACAATAGTATGTGGGGCAGTAGCTGAACCTTTTGACCACTCAGTCTCCATAACGCCATTTTTGAGTGGGGCGCCAACTTGGCCACCGCTTGGTGTGCCAGAACCTAATTTAGCCAAGAGGAACAGTAAAGCCACCATTCCTAGAATAAAACCTCCCCAAGTAAGTATGCGTTTTTGATCCATATTTTTTGTTAATTAGATAGATTAATTATACTGAAAACATTGGGTTTTGGCTAGTTTAATTGATCCGCTCCAAAACCACCAAACCTTCAATATGTGGCGTGCGCGGGAAAAAGTTATAGAGCTTCATAAACACTGGTTTGTAACTTTCAGACAAACGCTGAATATCGCGTGCTTGAGTAGATAGGTCGCAGGACAAATACACAATGCGCGGCGGTTTTTTGGCCAAAAGTTGCAAGGTGACTTTTTCATGGAGGCCAGCGCGTGGTGGGTCAACAATTACCGTGCTGTTTGAATCAATTAATTCAATTATTTTTTCGGCTGGGACGCAGTGCGCTTCGGCCCCAGAAATATGGTTGAGTGTGATATTTTCTTTGGCATAATCCACGGCCTCAGCATTACTTTCTACCATAATTGTCCGCGCGCGATTTTTGGCCAGGGGCAGGGAAATGGCGCCTACGCCTGAGTAAAAATCAATTACGGTGTCTTTTGGACCAATAAATGCCGCAATATCTTTGAGCGCCGTGGTGAAAACTGGAATATTAATTTGGAAAAAACTAAGTAGGCCGAATTTTAATTTTGTGCCGAGCAGGTCAGCGATTAAATAATCCTGGCCAGTTGAGTAGAGCAATTCAGTTGGCACTGAAGCTGGGCTTTTGTGCGTTGAGTAATACAAGTGAAAGCCTAAAAAAGTTTCAGTAGTGGTAGGGAAGTGGTCAAACTCCAGTTTGTCCTTGATAAATAAGGCCGCAATCGCTTGGCCCGCGCCATTACTCCGGACAATCAGGGCCTTGAGACTACGAATTGGAATTTTAACTTCATTAATCCAGGTGAGAATTTTTTGCGCAGTCTCATTAATAATTGGTTCAGCGAGCAGGGAACCAGTGACCGGAAATTTTTGGCGCGAGCCGCGACCATAAAAAGCCAGGGACATTTGACCCGCATGTTCTACAAAACTAAATTCAATTTTATTGCGGTAACCAAAGTAATTGGCCTCATCAGAAATAATTGGTGGAGGGTTACTCTGCAAAATTAAGCCACCATTGCGACCATAAGTTTCTACGGCTACTTCTTGCTTCAACCGTGTTTCAGCCGCAGGTTTAATCATTTGCCAGGGACTAGAAGATAAAAATTGTGGCTCCACTGGTTCAGTGCGGTCTTCTGACGGGGTGATGATTTTGGTAGCAATGGCTTCGGCTGTATCTTTTTTCTTTTCCAAATATTCCACTTCCACTTCTTCGCCAGGGAGTGCGTTCCACACAAAAACCGTGCGATTCACTGTTTCGCCGTGCTTATTAATTTCTGAAGTGCGGGCCAAACCTTGCCCTCCAAACACTAATTTTTCAATCTTCATAGAGGGCTACTTTAGCAGGTAAGGCTAATTTAATCAATGAAGAAAAGTGGTACTTCTAGGTTCTTAATTTCTTCCAAGCGATAGTCAAGCACTTTGCGTCCAACAAAAATCGCTGTCACTCCACGGTGTTCTCTGGCAAGCTCATCAATATTAGTCTGTAGGAAACCAGTGCGACTAACATAATCAAAAGTAATTTCGGATCTACCGCTCTGGCTTCTGAATTGATTAATTTTATTAAACTCTGTGTTTGCTTCCACTCTAATCTTTTCGGCTAGTTCAGTCGTATATTTGTCTTCTGGACAATGCAGGAGCACGATTCTATTAATTCGGTGATTATCGGCCCAATCAACAACTTTGGGTAAACGTTCAATATATGAATTACCGCGAGAGCCTAGAACTACAAATGGAACAGTGCCATTGTCTAAATCGAGGTCACTAGTGTCCATCATTGGAGAGGCAACTGCTAATTTTTTTGCCAGCCAAGGAGTTAGTGGGGGCTCAATGATTAAAGTAAGAAGGATAACCCACATACCAATTGGTACTAAGGGTTCTGTACCGGGCAGACCAAGACTAACAATCGTTACCAAAAGTACTGCCGGGATCGCACCTGTTTCACGTACAAATGATATGAACAGTAATTCGCGGATCGTTAATCTGTCAGTTTTTGCGAATCGAAAACCTGTCAAACTGATAAATACTGACAGCGGACGAATGACAAACATAAACACTGTGGCCGCAAGTACTCCAATTAAAGCGTAGGCAAACAGACTTTCTAAGTTGACCAAAGCGCCTAAAAGCAAGAAAATGGTAGGCTTCAAAAAGCCTTCAATGGTATGGTTGAAAAAACGTTCAGTCTCATGTAAATGTTTAGTGAGTACATATAAAAGTCCGGCTACGAAAGCGGCTAAATAACCGCTGCCACCAAAGGGCACTGCAAAAGTAAAAATGACAATTGGTACGAACAAAAAGAAAGCAGCGTCTGCCTCGTATTCAGCCTGGTGTTTTTCTTTAAGTTTGGAAAGTCCATATAAAAGCCCAAAGCCAATTAAACCCATTAAAACGCCAAACAAAATTTGCTTGGCAAGAATAATAAGACTACCACTCGTTGCCAAAGCACCATACCAGTCTCCAATAGTGCTAAAAGTTTTGCCCGTCGTAATGAGGCCTAAAAATGCGACTGTAAGTAGAGTGCCAGTTACATCAGTGAGCGCACTTTCAGAAATGATTATGTCCTTGGTGTCTCGATTTTTAAACCGAAGACCTTTTAAAATTGGGATAATGGCGGCCGGATCGGTTGAGGCAAGTACCGCACCTAGTAGGACAGCTACTGGTAAACTAACTGACAGTGATAACCAGTTGTTTAGTAATAAAATTGTCCAGGCAAATAAAAAGGCAGTTAAAATAAGACCAGGGAAAGATAAAGACGCGATTTTCCAGAATAATTTTTTAAAGTTGGTGAATGGGGTTTCTAATCCGCCACTAAAAAGAATTAAAGTCGCACCAAAAGCAACAATATCACCTAAGACCACTGTATTTCCAATAATTGGTGCCAATAAGTCTTGGGCCGCAAGGCCAAAAAAGATTGCCACTACAAAAGGTGGTAAAACCGTATTTTGTGATAGGTGAAAAACTGTAAAACTAAGGACAGCTAGCGCCGCAAAGCCAAAGAAAGCCAAAAGCAGTGCCCCTTCTGAGCCGTGGTTCAGGAGATGCAAAATTTCTGGGGCAAAATGATTGACAGTAAGTGCGATCGACAGGGCAATACTAAGTTTAAAGTAGGGTAGATATTTTTTCATATATATAAAAAGCTGGTCTATTTTAGACCAACTTGGTATATAAATCAAGTCTGTTTGAGGGTGAAAATCGGCCCATTTTGCTCAATAAAACCCTCATTTACCAGCTCTTTTAAAATAACTGGAAGTTCTTCAATTCGGCCCGATTCTAATTTACGCACGTATTTTTCTAATTTGTGTAAACTAAGCGGTTCAACCCCGAGGCGGCGCAAAATTTCTCCCCGCACTTGGCGTTTGGAACCAATGAACTTGCTTTGTTTGGTATGATGTTTGCTGGCCCGGCTGGGATTTTTATGTTCTTTTTTTAAGTGAACACCATAATCCATCAGTGCATAATACCACTCGCGCGGATTTTTACTTGGTACTGTAGCCTCAATTAAAGGCAATAAATCTGGGTCAGAAATCGCATTTTGTTCAGAAAAAAATTCGTGTAAAAAGACTGACCGAATATTAGTTTCAATAAAAACCGTGGGTTTATTAAACGCAAACGCGGCAATTGAACCAGCCGTATTTTTTCCTACTCCTGGCAATTTAATTAATTCTTCTGGCTCAGTTGGTAATTTGCCCTGATATTCGTTTACCACTGCTTGCGCTAAGGCCCGCAAATACAGGGCGCGGCGATTATAACCAAGACCTTGCCACGCTAAGATTACGTCGGCAGTAGAGGCCACTGCTAGACTTTTAAAATCAGGAAATTTTTTAATAAAGTCAGGAAACTTTTCGGCCACACGCTTGGTCTGGGTTTGTTGCAGCATGATTTCTGAAACCGCTACCAAATAGGGCGTAATATTTTTGCGCCACGCAAAATCACGGCCATTCGCCGCATAATAATCCCAAATTTTGGTTTGGAATTTTTTAATTTGCGCAGCTGTTAATTTCATTTGGCTAAATATGACTTCCTAATTTCTGGTGGAAAATGCTCAATCGCGTAACGCAGAGCTGTGCGTGGCAGTTTATTTTTGTGCGTTTGTAAAAACTTTACTAGCACAGTACGATCGCGCTTGCCCATTTCTCGGAGCATCCAGCCCACGGCTTTATGCATTAAATCTTCTTTGTCATTGAGCAGTAGTTCACTGATTTTAATCGTGTCAGCAAAATCTTTTTGTTGAATAAACGCAAAAGTCGAAATAATACTGATCCGACGCTCCCACAAGTTTCTTGATTTCACTAATTGGTACAAAATTTTTCGCTCACTTTTATGCGCAATTAAATATTTACCCACAATATCGCGCGCACTGGCATCCACTAAATCCCAGTTATTTATGCGTTTAGTATTTTTTAAATAAAACGCATAGATTTTTTTCTGTTCAGTTTCATTAGCTTTGGCAAATTGATAGGTGAGAATAAGTAGCGCTGTTAAGCGTTGCTCGTGAATTTTATTGTTCAGTAAAATTTGCAGCTGCTCGAGTGGCAACTGCATAAATTGTTTAGCAATGGCGCGCTGTTCTGGCACAGTCACGCCCCAAAAAATATCACCCTCACCATACTGTCCAGGCCCAGTTTTAAAAAACCAACTACTACTTTTAGCTTTGGCCGCACTACCTTTGGCTTTGAGTGCTTTTTGGGCAGCGGCCGCAGTAACTGAAACAGATTTCATATTATGGCAGCCATTCTAGTGGACTTAAGTTTGACCAGTCTAAATGCAACTGAGGTGCAATTGGACTCACGCTAAACACTGGTTTAGTGGGAAAAACTTCGGGCACTGGTTCGGCTGGAAACGGCAAGTGCAAAATTGGTAACACGGGACTGTTTGGCGCTGACCGCAAATCTGACCAAAACGCCACTACCCGTCCGCCTTCATCGCGCAGTAAACCATCAATATACCAGCCACGATGCTGGCCAGAAAAATCAAACACATCACTGCCCTCAACTAACCCATGACTTTTGCCGCGCGCATCAATCAGTCTGGTGTTGTCAGTCACCCAAAACACAGCGCGACCATTTTTATCACAAAAAACAATCATATTAATCTGGTCTAATGCGGAAAATGCGATCATCCGTGTTAGCTGGCTTACCGCGTCCGTCTTGGTTAGAAGTAGAGAAATAAATATTTCCGTCAGGGCCTTGGACAACTGCGCGAATCCGGCCATATTTTACCGCGGCTAATTTTTCTACTTGAATAATTTTACTTGGCTCAGCTGGGTCTAGAACTAAGCGCACTAAACCTTCGCCTTTGAGTGCCCCAAAAAATAAATTACCAGTAAATTGTGGCAAAGTTTTGCCAGTGTAGGCTAGGAGTGAAGCTGGGGCTTCGGCTGGAGTGAACACTTTGAGGGGAAACTCTGTGCCATCTTTATGTTTTTCGTGTGACACTAGTGGCCAACCGTAATTTTTTCCGGCTTGAATTAAATTGATTTCATCACCACCAGCTGGGCCGTCAAAAATTGATGGACCATGTTCACTTTCATACAATTTGCCATTTAACCACGCCAAACCCTGCGGATTACGGTGGCCATAACTAAAGACTGGGCTGTTTGGAAATGGATTATCAGCTGGAATTGTACCGTCAGAGTTTAAGCGCAAAATTTTACCTGATAATGAATCCAGATTTTGGGCCTGATCTTTACTAGTGGCATCACCAGTGGAAATATACAATTTTCCGTCTGATCCAAATGATAAAGCTGTACCCGCGTGGTATTGCGCAGCGGGAATTTTATCTAAAATAACTTTGCCTAAAATTAGTTGATCTTTTTGATCAACTAAAGTCACAATTTTAACCCATGATTTTCCGTCAGCATTATATGCCACAGCCGCATACACAATGTGACTGGCCGCATAATCTGGAGCCAGGGCCAGTGACATTAAACCTTCTTCACCGTTTGCGGCGACTTCTTTAAATTCGTACAAAATTGAGTGCTCGGGAAATTTACCATCCACCATTTGCCGAATTTTTCCTGGCCGTTCAGAAATTAAAATCCGATTTGGTGCTGTAAACACAAAGCTCCATGGTACATCGAGGCCATTCGCCACTTCTTCGACAGTGTAACTAACTGCATTCGGGTGAGTGCTCGTAGTGTAGGGTAAATGGCTTTCTTCCACTGGCTCAAGTCCAGATTTAAATAGTGCTAAGTAATGCCCGGCCCAAATTAACGCGGCTAAAATAACAACACTAAAACTGGCAAAAATTGCCCATTGTTTATTTTTTTTCATATTAACGACTGCCAAATAAGGCATTCACAATACCAAGCACAATGCCAAACAAAATTGCCCAACCCCAACTGGCCACCGTAAAACCAGGCACAATTTTGGTAGCGAGTATAATAATGGCCGCGTTGATCACCAAGGTAAATAAACCTAAGGTCAAAATATTAATTGGTAGGGTCAGGAAAATCAGAATTGGTTTAACAATTAAATTGAGTAAGCCTAGAACGACTGCGGCCGCGAGTGCTGGAATAAAACCAGCCACTTTTACCCCAGGCAAAAGATAAGCACTAACCATAATTGCGAGAGTAACCACGAGCCAATGAATAATAATTCCCATATAAGTTGTTTAATAGTAAGTAACCTCAGTATAAACCTTGTTTATCCACACCACAAGGTTTGACCCTGACGTAACGGGATAGTTTATGCTACTCTTAGGTCAGTCGAAACCTTATGAATTATACTGTTCAGACCCTAGCCAAACTAGCTGGAACCAGTGTGCGCACACTGCATTATTATGATGAGATTGGGTTACTTAGTCCTAGTCGCGTCCAGTCAAATGGGTATCGGGTTTATGAAGAGGCTGAGCTGCTCAAACTACAACAAATCCTCTTTTTTCGAGAATTGGATTTTGCCCTCAGTGATATTAAGCGAATTTTAAACTCGCCGTATTTTGACTTAGCTACGGCTTTACAAGATCATCGCAAATTGATTGAACTTAAGAAAAAGCGGCTGAGCAAATTAATTCATACCATTGATAGCACAATTAAAAAAATTAACCACGAAACTAATATGAAGGACGAAGAACTTTACGATGCTTTTGCCGACGAAGACATGAAAGAGTATGCCCAGGAAGCCAAGGAAAAATGGGGGAATACTGATGCGTACAAACAATCACAGGCCAAGGTTAGTAAAATGACCAAAGCTGACATGCAGAAATTAAAAGACGATGGCAAAAAGCACATGGAGGCGCTGGCTGCGGCCATGGATTTGCCAATTGAAAGTGAAACCGTTCAGGCACTGATTAAAAAAAGTCATGATGGCGTGAATTTTTTCTATGACTGTTCGTACGAAATGTTCCGTAATTTAGGAAAAATGTACGAAGATGATCCGCGGTACACTGAATATTACGAAAAATTCAGACCAGGATTAGCTGCTTTTGTGCATAAAGCTATTGATTATTACTGTGATCAAAACGAAGGTAAGTAATAAAAAAGCCTCCATCAGCTAACGGAGGCTTTTTTATTTACAAACTTTATTTATTCCAAATGTACTTGCTGCCACGCCAAACGTATTTGGCAATGACCACTATAATAAAGAACATGAGTACAAATTGGGCAGCAGTGATCAGTAAGGTGACCAGACCAATCGTCAGGTGTTGGGCAATTTCATTTAAGTCAAAGAAAAATTGACTGACTGCATTTTTCCAAGAGTTTTTTAGGCCCTCACCATCAAAATATTTATGCTCGTAAACATTGATGGTGAAATAAGTGTAAGCTAAACGATCCAGTTGTTCAGCTTTGCCACGGGCCAAACGATCTAACTGCTCATTGATCATGAGGCGCTCCTGAGTCAAACGTTCAATAGTTTGAATTTTGCTATCAATTACTTTGGCCAGCGCACTAGCGTCCTGGGTACGACTGGCTAGACCAGTAATTTCATCGTACGCCGCCACAGCGTTTTTCAAAGTGGTTTCAATCACTTCGGCTTTCTTTTTTAAAATATCAATTTCACTCGTGTAATCAGCCACCTGATTTTTAATCGTGTATTTATTTTCAGTTAATTCCTCTGGATCCAGGTTTTTAATTATTCCCTTTACTTCAGCTACGTGGTCAGCGGCCACTTTGAACGTGTAATTGCAATAATTATCTGACTCATTCGAGTTTTCAAAAACCACATAATCTTTGGCTTTTAACTCGGCAATTGCACCACAAGTTTTACTAATATTTCCCGTTTCAATGCGCCCGTTGTAATTTACCACTTCATAATTCTCGGCATCATTGCCACTAGTGCCTGTAGTTGGTGGGGCAATGGTTCCAGCGACATTGCGCGCGGACAATGATACTTCATCGACCATTTCTTTGGTCATACCACCGTACATTGGGGGTGCACTTTCACTAGTACTGTAGCCACCACCAAAATTAGTCATGAGTGACCGGAAAGGGGAGCTAAGTAAGTTTAAACCAACGGCTAGAACAACAAACGCAATGAGTACAACGCCGCCGATTTTAAGCGCGTCAGTCACTTTGAAGTTTTGAGGCCAATTCATAGAAATAAAGTTAAGAGTAACTTCAGTATATCGGACTCTAGAAATTAGTCTAGGCTTTTTTCTTGGGCTTGGGAGTCGGCAAATTCTGCGCCGTAATTTCAATTAGTTCGGTGAGCCATTCAGAATCTTCAACTTGTTCTGGACTAATTTTTAACGCCGGTTTGGCGCCTGGGTAAGGAAAGCCTTCCTCGTAATAATCATGCGCAAACTCTGCGCCTGGTGGTGTGATTTTTACAAACAGGGTGTTGTCGCAAATCAAGGCCACTACTTTTCCTTGATAATACAGGGCATACTCACCAAACATTTTGCGCACGGCTGTGCTTGGTAAATTAATTTGATCCAGAATAAAATCAGCCGTTGATTGCGAAGTCGACATATTCTTTTGGTTTAATTCTGAACAATGTGACTATGTTATGCCATAGTCATGACGGTAATAAATATAATCCAACTTCGATAAAGTTACGTCGTGACAAAGGCAGTGATGATTGGCGGAACTTTGAACCGAAACGCGGCCTAACGTTCAGCTATCTCGATAAAATCATACCGAAATTGCGCGCTATGCACAAAGAGCACCCAGAGTGGTTTGAGATACCAAAACTCAAATCCTCTCAAAGAAAGAAGTGTTGTGGAATACTCAGTAATAGGTTAGCGTTATTCCCCTTAAATTTTCTGTTTACTAGTTTGACTTGTTTGCGAGAGACACCGATTTATCGGCGACATTTTTACTTTGAAACTCCTCTGTGTGTTTATCCAAGTTGAACGTGACTCTTCCATTTTGGAAAAGGATTTTTGTAGCATCTTCAGGTTTCATTCCGTAATCAATGATTGCTATAGCCAAATCGTGTAATGCTCTCGTATCAATATAGATGATGTCAGCTATTTGGTGTTTCTCCTCACCTGTGTAGGCAAGCTTTCTTTTCTCTGGTTCTGTACTCACATCATAATTTAGAATAAGTGCTCCACGCTCAATCTCTTTCTTATTCTTCAAATGCTTCCATAGTTGAGCTATATGTCCCGTACCAGGATAGGAAGCATTATCGCCTTTGATTTCAACTAAGATTTGCTCACTACCCACCTGAACCACAATATCTTCGTGGTCTAACGTGGTTTTCTTTATTGCATCTGAGTCATCTACAGGCAATTTGAAGACTTCCTGAAGAGTAGTTATTACCGCGGTCTTGAGCACATCGTGTTTCTGAGAGAGGAGTTCAACCAAGTAGTGATATTTTGCTCTAGCGTTATCTCTCTTGGTTTTCTGCTCTTGAATAAGGCTCTCTGCTTTTTGAATAATCTTGCTAATTTTGTCTTGATACTCCTGTACTTGGACAGGAAGATAATCATCCGAGTCTTGCCAATCGGATTGGTAAAACTCTGGCAAAAACTTTTGCGTATGACGTGAAAACTCCTTTAGCAATTCCGCTACAGCAACATTGCTATTACGGAAAAGGGGCAACAGAAAGAAGCCTGGGCTGCAGTCGCCATAATACCTGCTGTTATTGTGATAGCAACCAAGAACATTTCCTGCCTGATTTTTGTAGATATTTTTAATTGTAAAACTCGATGAGAACTTCTTGTAAAAATCATCCTCTTTATCATCTACGGTGATATAGCTCTCAGTCGGCATAATGACCTCACTTTCAAGCCTTTCAAAGACCTTGTTGAACTCGGTGTTTACTGTATTGATGGTGCTATCCCTACCAATAGTTTTATGCAAAGTGATGTCTTGTATTCCAAGATGGAACATCTTTGCAGATTGATAATTTCCAAGCATTACCACTAAGTAGCCACTTCCTTGAAGGATGTAATTGATTAGATCGTTCACGATTTTTTCGTGATAAGACTCAAGCTTATCTTCGAACTCTTCCTCCAAACCTGGAACTGTATGAAGTTTTACGAATATGACTTTGTATTCGTGTATCGCCAATGGAAAATAGGCTTGACACATCTTCCCTAAGGTTTTATTGAACTCCTCGTTATAGATCTTTTCGTAAGGCAAAAGGTCGCTCAAATAGCCCCTATGAATATCAACACTAGGCGGAACTTTTATTTTGTCGGCTTCTGCCTGAGTAAAATTTATGAGTAAAACTCTGGTTTTCATAAATTAATCAACCGTTAAGCGGCAGACATTGAATCCATCCTTACTTTTACATCCAACTCCACACTCGTAGTCACCACGCTCTAAACTAGGATCGCCTTTTGCTGCTGCTGAATCTTCTACCCAATCACGACAAGCCTGAACTGAACCCACATCCATTTGGTTTTCCCATTCTGTAAGGTTGTTGGCATCAGGATAATAAAAGGCATCAACTTTCTCCCACGGAGCATTGCTATCTGCCCAAAAAATACCCGCCAAGAGCCCCGGCGCAGCAGAAAGCACCCAAACTATGAGCACTACTCCTAAGATCCACTTAATAGCTGCTTTCATATGGCTATATGACTGGCTTTAAAAAGTTCAAAGTTGCCAATCTGGCGGAGAGGGAGGGATTCGAACCCTCGGTCCGATTGCTCGGACACCGCTTTTCGAGAGCGGCACCTTCAACCACTCAGACACCTCTCCGTAATATTTTTCGCCAGTGCGAAAATTTGATATACTGGGCCAATCCTACCGGTTATGAATAATAAAATCAAGTCAATTTTGTCCATTATTTTGTTCGCGACCTATCCAACTTTGTCGAAGTTTGCGTTGGCGCACAATAGCCCAGCTGTAGTGGCGTTCCTGACCGAAATTTTAACGGGCTGCATTTTATTATTTTCATTTGGTGTCTATCCCGAACTCAAGAAAATCAGTCGGCTGCATAATCATAAAGCGTTTTACATTTTTTTATCAATGGGATTTTTGGCCGGTGTGGTGGGGCCGCTCAGTATGCAAATGGGTTATGCGCACTCCACCGTGTTAAATGGAGTTTTGCTGCTGTCGCTCCAAACACCATTCATGGTAATTTTAGCCAAAATCATGCTTCGAGAAAAAATTCATTTTAATCATGTTGTTGGTATTTTTATTAGTTTAATTGGTTTGGCTGCTTATAGCACGGATTTGTTTTCAGTGAAACCACACTTTTCCCTCAATGATAGTTATTTTGTACTCGCGGCCGTGGCCTTTGCTTTTGCCAATATTTTGTACAAAAAGAAAATTAGTCATGTGTCCCATGAATTAGTTTTAATTGTCCGTAATATTATTGGCGGGCTGACGATTTTTGCGGGCATGATGTTTTTCTCAGTCGAGGGCAGTATTACAGTGTCGTTTGATCAGGATTCACTACTGGCAATTGGGCTCATTGTGGCCATTCCAATTATTGCCGCTCAATCACTATGGTACGCGGCCCTAACAAAAATAAAAGGCAGTGAAGCCGCCTTTTATGATGCGTTATATCCTTTATTTGCGACCGCGGTTGCCTTTGTGTTCATGCGTGAAGAAGTTCATTATGCGCAATTTGTGGGCGGAACGATTGTGATGGCTGGAATTTTAGTTTCGCAAATGCACTTACACTTTGATAAAGTTGCTTGGCAAGATTTCCGGTTGCAGCACTTTAAGCAGCACTAGGTTGGCGGCGGTTTTTGTAAATGTGGCGGGCTACAAAGACAAGAATAGCCATGATCACGATGATTTTGGCTGGTGTGTCATACCGGCCAATTTTGTCGGCGGCCTCTGCCCAGTTATTTTTGAGGGTAAAACCAAGGTAAACCAAGAAGCTGTTCCAAATAATTGAGCCAATAGTAGAATATAAAAAAAATGGAATAAGCGGCATGTTGGATAAGCCAGCCGGCAAAGAAATATAGCTACGCACAATGGGCACAAATTTACTGAGGAAAACTGCTTTGCGACCATGATTCGCAAAAAAATTTTCCGTTTTTGTAATATCTTCTGGTTTAACAAATACCCAGTGACCCCATTTGGTAATGAGTGGTCGGCCACCATATTTTCCAAGCGCATATAAAGCGTAGGCACCAACTGTGCTGCCAATGGTGGTGGCAATTAAAACCCCCAGCCAAGAAAAACGACCATCACTAATTAAAAATCCAGAAAAAGGCACAATTAATTCACTCGGAATTGGTGCAATAATCGCTTCTAAGGCCATAAGTGCGGCCAGGCCCACATAACCAACGCGTTCAATAAATGAAACAATGAAATTAGTGAGGAGGAGAATCATATTTAATTAGGTTTAGCCACGCAAGCAAACTGAATATACCGCGTATCAGATAAATAGCCAAGGGAGAGAACATTTAAAATACTAAATTTGTAGGACACAATTGGGTTAATGCCTTGCAAAGTTTTAACTTCAAAATCTAACGCCTCAAGCATGTCGCGAATACTTTTGGCTGTGAAAAAACGCAGGTGAGTTTTGTCGAGCACGCCCTCGTGCGTGTAATGCCAATCTTTATCAATGAACAAAGTTTTGAGAGTTAATAAATACCGGACATTGGGAATGGAACAAACTACTACCCCGCCAGGCGCAAGTTTTTTCTTGATCGCTATGAGTAGTGAAAACGGGTCAACAATGTGTTCTAAAATATCGCAGAAAATAATGGCATCAAAATAATTGTCTGGCAGTTCTGGCAAAAGCGCCACAATGTCGCCAGTTAAAACTTTATCGAGTCTACCTTCAGCAACTCTAGCCGCAGACGTATCAATCTCTAAACCCCACACTTCAGCCTGGCGCGCAACTTTAACTTGTTCACCTAATTCACCTTTGCCACAACCAATATCAATTATTTTTTTGGCAGTGGCTGGCACAAACGGCACCATTTCCGCGTGTGATTGGGCAAAATAATCGTGCGGCTTGGCCCAGAGGTCAAGTAAAGTGTCGCGATAAGACATACTTTAGTGGTAAATTTTACAGTCTAAGTGTAAGCACGGTGAAATTCGGTCGGATAAACCAGTTAATTTTGCAATATCCTCACTAGTGATTGCGGCCAAAGCTGGGTCTTGTTCCCAAGATTTAAAGTGCATTGGATAATCATCTGGCCAGAGTGGGTCCATGGCTTCATTTAAGGTGATACTCTTGGCCTGGCCAGTAATACAAGCGCGCGCGTCGTCATCACCATATAGAATTAAATCAAGTGACGTGGCCGGGGCAAATACCCCGTTCAAACTATCAATGTAGGCTACGGTCACTTCACCACCTAAATAGCTACCATACAATTTTTCACAAACTTTCAGTTCATTTATTCGGTTTTCTTCGGTCATGAGTTTACACCAAGCCGCTTGAATTTGCGGCAAATATCCAGTTTGACCCATACCACCAAGACAAGTTACACCATAGTAGCAGTACATCATGAGGAAAGTGAGCAGTACACTTGGAATCAACTCACCTTTTTCTAGGCCACTAATAATTGCTTCTTTGGTAAGTGGAATTGAAACTGTGCCGTCAGCTGATTTTAGTGAGTCCCCAGCAAAAACTAACCGCACCCGGTGTTTATCTTGTGGGGGTAAGTACCAAAACAAATAAGTTCCAGTTTCAGCTTCAGCATTAAATCCTTCTGGAACACGGTCAAAAGCTTTGAGTAAGCGTTCGGCCGCAGCTTTATCAAATAACCGCGCCCCAATCGGACTGTCTGGAGTTAAATGGTGTTCAGTAAGTAATCGAGCCACGACCCGTTCTTGTTCAATGTAGATAAAATCAATTTGTTTATGATCAGTACAATCACACTGCAGTTCACGCCACAAACGTTGGTTAGTAATCGACACTTGGTCAGCGTAATTTTTGGCCGCTAGTACGTCTGGAGCTGCGTAAATACTATCTAAAATATCAAACAATTTTTCTTTTAACTCGGCGGCGTGCAAAACATTTTTCAATTGATCAGGCACTAATTTTTTAATTTTATCAATATCAGCCTGAACATAGGGGCGGAAATTGTAAACCGGATAGGAATGCGCATTACTTGGCAAAAAGGCCAAACGATTGTGCTTGGCTTTGCCATCTTCACCAGCCGTAGTAAACATGAGCCCGCGGGGGAAAGAAAAATTATTTAGTGAAACATTAGAACAGGCCAAAGTAATTACCGCACTTAAATCATCATCTTCAGTATCGCGACAGGCCGCAGCAGCGAGTAAATTAAAGTTAAATACCCAAGGGTGATACATTGGGCCAAAGTGGTCAGTGGTTGAAACATAATAATATTTGCGCAACTGACGCACACCGCGGTCAGCACTGGCTTTGCCTAACCGTGGTTCAACTTCGGCGTGAAAAGCCGCTAAAAATTCTTCTTGCCGCGCTGTGTCTGGAGCGGGCAAAGGTTTAGTGGTGTATTCTTTAATAAAACGAAACACGGAGCGGGTGCCGTGTTTTTTTAAGATATCTTGCAAAACTGGTCTTTTAGACAAGTTAGCCTCGCGGAGGCGGGTGACATTTTCAAGGGTTGCGGCCGATTTGGCCAAAGCACTGTCAGGTTCAACAGAATTCATACGTGTAAACAGTGTATCAAGACTGTCTTGCCTTGTCAACCATTATATATAAAATATTGGCTAAGATGAGCCAATATTTTTTATTTTTCAGGAGCCAATTTAGCTAGGCAGAGGTAGAGCCAAAAGATTAAGGCCCAGTCATTTTTAATATACGGTGAATCCACCAAACCCATGGTAAGCCAAACCGTCATGGTGACCAGTAAAGTAATTTTGAACGCCCGATTGGAGCCAGTTAGTGGCCAAATTGTTTTACCAAACCATACCAGTAAGCCAATAAAACCAATGAGACCAATTAAACCAATATTCACCCACAGTGTTAAAAAAATATTATGAGGGTGGTGGAAAACTTCAATGTTTTTATTATGTCGCAGTGACGCAATTTCAGTAGCGTAACCAGCCACGCCAGTACCAACCACTGGGTGCATTTTTAAGTATGTGATTGTCTCAGTCCAAATATCACGGCGGAGTTGTCCAGAAAAATCACGGGCTAGAAGTTCATTCGTGATTGGATTGGGTGGCAAGAAAAATAAACTAATAAATGAAATTAAACCAAGAATTACCGTTGGTAAACGCGCTCGTTTAAAACAAAGTAATAACACGCCCAGGCCAGCCGCTAAACCAACCAGAGCCGCGGTAGTTTTAGCAAAGACAATCGCCAGCGGTGCAAAAACAATGAATAAAATAATGGCGCTGAGAGCGAGCGCGGACTTTTGGCGAGTGACTTTGGCCCAGTATTCCCGGGTTAAATAAATACTAATAGGCAATAATGGGGCCAATAATAAACCAACCCCATTAGGAAAACCATACACACTGGTCACACGGTAAGTATTGCGATTGGCCCAAAAACTGTAGGGTACAAGCCAGCCCGTAAAGTGTTGGTACGTGCCAAGCAGGGCAGTTAAAAGCGCGCCGAGTAAAAGTCCGAGCAATATTTTATTGGCCTCAGCCTTAGTCTTAACAGTATCTAAAATAATTAAACCAATTAACACGGGCTCAACGTAAAATGCTTTCCATTCACCAAGAGCCGCGCGTAAATTCGGACTAACCAACACGCCAATAGTTGCCCCTAGTAAAAATAAGGCAGTTGAAATTAAAAATAATTTCTGGTTCGGAACATTAAAATTAAATTGACGGGTTTTAATTTTTTCAAAAATCCAAACACCAACTACTAACCACACTAAAATTTCTAGGGCTGTGGTTGGTAATGGCCCAAGCTGAAAGCGCAGTAAATACAGGGGTAAAAGCGCAAATAAACCAGTGAGCAGCCAAACCATATTAGTGCAAAGACGTTGTTGGTCTAAATAAAGCGCGCAAATTTTGTAGAGAAAATCCACCCAGCACATACAGTGTGCCCAGGTAAACCAGGGCGCCAACTGGAATTAAGAGGAGTAAAGAAAAATCACCAATTAAAAGGAGGGCGCCAACCATGAGGAGTGACGCAATAATAATTTTGCCAAATTTTTTAAAGTTTAATTTGGCCGGTGAATAATGACTAATCAGTAAGGCGAGTAAGATACCAGCGTACAGCTCAGAAAAAACCGTGAGTGTGGCTGCACCAAACCAACCAAAGCGGGGAATGACATACAAATAGCCGGCTAAGGTAATGATCGCATCAGAAATATAAATCCACATCGTGGCTTTTTGTTTCCCAATGGCCACAGCCGTGTGACCAAATAAAGCGCCCAAATAAACACCAAAAATGGCGAGCGATAAAATCCGGAGCATGTGGCCACTAGCCAAAAATTCTGGGCCAGCCACAAACGTCATAATTGGTTCAGCTAATAACCAAATCCCAAACACTACGGGCACGGCCAGCAGCATGAGTGAATCAAAACCAGTTTGGTATTGTTCTTTAAATTCAGTCCAATTTTTACGCGCAAAATTACTGGCTAAAATTGGTAAAACTACTCCCATCATGAGCATAGCCAGTTGAGCCAAAATATCAATCACGCGGTAAGCTGCGCCGTATAAACCAACTTCAGTTTGCGATCGGTACAGTGACAGCAAAATGGTATCACCTTTTAAATACACCACATTGAAAATAACTGACACGGCAATTGGCCACATAGTTATAGTAATCGCGCGCCAAATTGGCCAATCAAACCGGAAACCAGCTGGTTCGCGGCGTTTTACACCAAGCCATAAAACCGTTGTGTAAGCTAAACTTGCCGCCGCAATTACGCCCATCGTAGTCAGAAAACTAACCTGTAATTTTTGGCCAATTAATAAACCAGCCACTAAAACAATCCGGCCCACAATTTCACCTAGAACTGGAGTTTGCATGCTGAGTTCTTTTTGAAAATAGCCAGTCAACACTTGATTCATGGCAATGGCCAAAAATGACACTGATAATAGGGCGATCGCGAGTTTAACTTCAATCGGGTACTGGTGAAATAACAGGGCTACGAGCGGTGTAATACCAAAGAAGACTAGGGCCGTAACAAACCGGTAGGCAAGTAAATTTTTCAGTAAAATATTTTGTGCATATTTGCCAGCCCCAAGCATTTGCGCGGTTACTGGAATCAGCCCAAAATCAATTAAAATTCCGGCAAATTGCAAAAAAGTAATGGCCGTGGTGTACCAGCCAAAGCGTTCGACACCTAAATATCGGGCCAAGAGTCCAATTCCAATTAGGCCAAGGGCAGTAGAAATTACTTTCCCACCAATTTGAATAATGGTATTTTGAGCGATTTTTTGCGTCACTGACATAGTGCCTGTATTTAACCTTATTTTATCCAAATTTTCAATTGCCCGGCCGGGCAATTTTTGGTAAAATACAAACTACCTATGCGTCGAAATAAATTAACTTTTCTTTCACTTTTTTTCTGGCTTGGTGCAGCTATTTTTCCTAGTTTGGTGCACGCGGCCACGCCTCAAGTCACGGTTAAAGATCCTGCTTATTCAGCTAGTTTGGTCAGCCAATCGGCGCCTGACCCAGTTACAATCCAGGCTGGGACTAGCAAGGCGATCACTTTCACTTTCAAAAATACTGGTACCGCTACTTGGTCCTCCACTGGCCAATACATTTCGGCCTACACCATGGAACCGCGCGACCGAAAATCTGCGTTTTTTGCGTCAGATTGGACCACCGCCAAACAAACTGGAAAAATTGCGACTACGGTTAAACCTGGACAAACTGGTAAATTAACCGTGACATTTAAAGCGCCGGCCACTTTGAAGCCTGGTGAATATACGGAAAAATTTTATCTGGCTTCAGAAAATTATTCCTGGGTAAAAAATGGTTACTTTTTTGTTAAAATTAAAGTAACGGCACCGCCAAGTAGTAGTGTGGTGACTGAACCAAGTGCGAGTACTGATAGCACCGCTAATCGTATTTTTTTAAATCCAAAAACCGTGAACACCACTGGGGGTGAACCAGTAGTGTTGTTATTTGGTTACCAAAACATTGGGAAAACTGCCTGGACTGCGGCCACTATTGAACAAACTGGACCAACCAATGTGGCTGATGTGAATTGGTCTAGTCGACAAGTGGCCTTAGATAAAACCATTAGCGTGCCCAAAGACCAATTTTGGCGTGACCAAATTACTTTCCGCGCGCCCCCTAAAACTGGAACCTATGAAGCTAAATTTAAAGTGACTTTTAAAGGGGAAAATCCAACTACCGCTGATATTAAAATTCCAATTACCGTGACGGCTGATGCGCCAGGTGATTACACTGAGCCATTTGCTGGTACAGCCGCGCCTGGTTATGGCTTTTTAACTGAATCACCACGCTTAGCCACTGAGCCACGCATTCGGGTTGGACTGTGGAAAGAACCAACTGGAGGACTGGCCAAAGTAATTTCAGCTGAAGATGATTATAATGTGGTTGATGCAACCGGCATTCTCGCCACCTTACCACGTAACACAGTGGGTACATTAAGTTTCAAAAGCGGAACCTATAAATTTGAAGCTGAGGGAATTAGTGTCACCTCAGGCACTTTTATTCGGGTTGAACCAGCCACTAACCCACACGCGATTATTACTATTTCTAATTACGAGCGTAAAATTTCTGGCCGCAGTCGAAATTACAATCAATACCGCGGCGGACTTGAATTGCGTCAGGCTCAGGACCAAAATAATTCCTTGTATTTAATTAATGATTTGAATTTTGAAGATTACATGATTGGGATGGGGGAAAATGCGAATAGTTCGCCAATTGAATATCTAAAAGCCCAGGCCGTGGCCCAGCGGACTTATGCTTACTACATTCAGACTACCAGTAAACACGATAGTCGGTTCTTTGATGTGGTGGCTACTACTGGTGATCAGCTCTACTTAGGCGCAGCCAATGAACCGGCTATGCCGCGCTTTATTGATGCCGTAAATACCACTCGAGGACAAATGGTAACCTATAATAATGAAGTCGTGATTACACCATATTTTGGTAATAGTGATGGCCGTACGCGCAGTTGGGCTGAGGTTTGGGGTGCAAAGCGACCTTGGCTCGTTTCAGTCCCAGCGATTTATGATGAGCGCGATAATAAATCAATGTTTGGTCATGGAATTGGCATGTCTCAGCGTGACGCGGCCATTAAAGCCGAAGAAGAAAAACTTGATTGGGTACAACTAATTAAATATTATTACACAGGCGTTGAATTACACCGGATTTACTAATAAAAAAATCCTCTGCCGACTGACAGAGGATTTTTTTATTTTCACTTTATTCTAGTGGTGGCGGAACTTCGTCATCCATGTCCTCGGCTTCACCTGGTTTACCTTTTTCTTCTTCAGGTAATTCACCGCGCATAACTGCTTCCCACACTTTGTCTACTATTTCAGCAATGAGTGGGGGATTTTCCTTGAGGAATTGCTTGGCTTTTTCACGACCAACCCCCAGTTTTTCTTCGCCAAATGAGTAACTGTTACCAGACTTGGCAATAACGCGGTGGAGCACGCCAGTATCAAGCACATCACCAGCTACAGAAATACCTTCGTTATACATGATATCAAACTCAGTCGTGCGGAATGGGGCGGCCACTTTGTTTTTTACTACCTTAACTTTCACCCGGTTACCAATAATTTTTTCACCTTGCTTAATTTGGGCAGCACGGCGAACTTCAATGCGCACTGAACAGTAGAATTTCAGCGCATTACCACCAGTGGTAGTTTCTGGATTACCAAAGAATACACCAATTTTTTGGCGGATTTGGTTAATGAAAATTACCACGGTGTTGGTTTTACTAATAATACCAGTCAGTTTGCGAAGGGCTTGACTCATGAGCCGAGCCTGGAGACCCATGTGTGAGTCACCCATTTCACCTTCAATTTCCGCTTTTGGCACCAAGGCAGCGACTGAGTCAACCACTACCACGTCAACGGCATTGGAACGCACCAAAGTTTCCACGATTTCGAGAGCTTGTTCACCAGTATCTGGCTGAGAAATCAGCATGTTGTCGACGTCTACCCCAATTTTGCGCGCATAATCAGGGTCAAGGGCATGTTCAGCATCTACAAACGCGGCAATTCCACCACGACGTTGGACTTCGGCAATAATATGTTGAGCTAAGGTGGTTTTACCACTAGCTTCTGGTCCAAAGACTTCAATAATACGACCGCGTGGCACACCTTTTACCCCAAGCGCAATATCAAGAGAGAGCGAACCAGTTGGAACGGCATCAACTTGGCTACTTTTGGCTTCACCAAAGCGCATGATGGCATTATCACCAAACTTTTCTTTAATCTGATCAATAGCTGAGGCCGCGGCCTTCATTTTAGACTGTTGTTCTTGAGACATTTTTGGCATATGTTTTAGTTAAAGCGGTGGACAAAAAAAGAGCCTGGGCTCTTCTTATGGTACGGGTTTTGTCTGGCCCCGTCAATGTGCACAAACGGTGTATAAATTCTAGTTCGTACTGCCTAAAACATTGCTCTGCGCACTAAAGTGTTCAGACTCGCGATAAATAATGTGACGGGTAGTTTGAGTGCTCTTACCGTGTTTTTTCTTGGCTTCAACTACAATGGTGTTTACACCTGGGGTCAAGGCAATGGCTTCAGCAAAATTACCATGCTCATCACTTTTAATGGCTTGGCCATTGATCATCACGGTGGTGGCTGGTTCACTGGCACCCTGAAGTCTAATGGTGTTGTCATAAGCAATAAAACCATTGTCAGGGCCAACCAGTGATAGATTGGGTGGGGAAATGGTGTCTTTAACCTGCAAACCTAAATAAAAAACCACGGATAAGCCGGCCAATCCAAATAAACTATTGCGCACCACTGATGGCCAGGCAGTGAAAAACAACCACGCATTTCGTTTTGGAGCTGGTGGCGCGACTTGAACATTGTCTAATTCTTCAATGCAAAACTGACTAATAAATGGTTCTGGGTCTTCACCCAAAGCTAGGACGTATTTTTTAACAAAGTTTTTAATGTATAGGGCCGAGAAGGGGATATCACTAAACCGGCAGTCTTCCAGAGCCAATAAATAGGCCTTGTTAATTTTGGTGTGATTCGCGAGCGCTTCAATGGTAAGACCACGCGCTTCACGGATTGATCGTAAGCGCCAACAAACTCGCTGCTCACCCTGGAGATTTTTTTTGGTAAAGTTAGGCACAGTGGTAATTAGTGTTGGAACCGATTGCCTTGTTCGTCTGTGTCGATTTCATCTTCGACTGCATCATCTTCAGGGTCTTCTTCCTCATCTTCTTCGTCTTCAGCTTCTTCTTCGGTCACTGGGTCAAAAGAACTGGCTGAAGGCGCATCCATTGTACCATATCCAGCCGCTGTCGCCAAAATTTCACGTGGTTTGGCACCATCAGCTGGTCCAACAATGCCGGCTTCTTCTAATTCATCTAGTAAACGAGCGGCGCGCGCATACCCAACTTTAAGCCGACGTTGCAAGAGCGAAGCTGAAGCTTTGCCAGCTTGAATAATAAACTTTTTTGCTTCTTCAAATAATGGGTCGCGGTCATCACTTGGACCACCAAACATACTGCCGGTGGCACCACCGTTTTGATTGGTAACTCCAGTAATTGATTCATCATATTCTGGTTCTTCATCACCTTTCAAATATTCCACAATGCGTTTCATTTCTTCTTCAGAAATATAGGCCCCTTGAATACGCATTGGTTTACTCATGTCAGCGGATGAGAATAACATGTCACCGCGACCAAGTAATTTTTCAGCACCTGGTGAGTCAAGAATGGTGCGTGAGTCAATGGCTGATGCCACCGAAAATGCGATGCGTCCTGGAATATTCGCTTTCATTAAACCAGTAATGACATCCACACTTGGACGCTGTGTGGCCACCAATAAATGAATACCAACCGCACGCGCCATTTGGGCGATGCGAATAATTCCAGCTTCAACTTCACTGGCCGCAGTGGCCATTAAATCAGCCAATTCATCAATGACAAAAACAATGTACGGTAATTTATTGGCCGGATTTTTTTGATTGTAAGAATTGATATCACGACTGCCAGCCGCTGCTAAAACTTCAAACCGGCGTTCCATTTCACCAATGGTCCATTTGAGGGCATTAACAGTTTTTTGCGTGTTAGTAATAACTGGAGTCAGCAAATGTGGAATGCCATTGTACAAAGTTAATTCCACGCGTTTGGGGTCAACCATGATAAAGCGCAGTGTTTCAGCGGTGTTTTGATACAACAAACCCATGATAATCGTATTCACACACACAGTTTTTCCAGAACCAGTCGCACCAGCAATCAGTAAGTGTGGCATGCGAGTTAATTCACCCAGCCAAACTTTTCCGGCTACATCTTTACCTAGTACCATCATCATGTTGTGTGGGCGTTGACGATATTCTTTGTCTTCAATTAATTCCTTAATACTGACCATCGCGGTTTTTTGGTTTGGTACTTCAACCCCAACCAAAGCTTTGCCTGGAATTGGCGCTTCAATGCGAATGGTTTGCGCGGCAAGTGCGAGGGCGAGGTTTGGACTAAGTCCAGTAATACGGGTCAATTTCACACCTGGTGCTGGTTTCATGGTGTACTGCGTTACAGTTGGGCCAACGCGCACTTCACCCATAGTGACATCAATCCCAAATTGATCAAAGGTGCTTTTAATAATTTCCGCATTCGCATCAACATCACCGCTAGTTGGTTTACCACGTTTGTCAGACAGTAAATCCATTGGTGGTAAATTTTTAATCACTACTTTTTTTGACCACACGTCACCTTGGGGTGGCCGATCGTCTTCCTCTTCATCTTCTTCAACTTCTTCCTCATCTTCTATTTCTTCATCCTCCTCGCCTTCATCTTCTTCCTCATCCTCTTCAGCTAAACTCTTTTTGGCAAAAGCTGGTGCGTCTTCATCTTCTTCAACTTCTTCCTCGTCTTCATCACCTTTGGAATAATCACCTTTTACACTAAAATTTACACCAGATTTTTCGCGCACAAATAATTTGCGGCAGAGGGTAATGAGACCGTTTCCAACCATACCAAGGCCAGCCAAAAGCGCGCGGTGGAGCATGACAAAATGTGTAATTGCCGTGTTGTACAACAGGAAAATTGACACTAAACCAAGTGCTACCAAAATTGCGCCACCAGCAATTGTTCCTAAATATGTTTTGAGAACCCAGGCAAACATCCCAAACACGCCACCACCTTGACCATTAATCGCAGCGGTCCACATTTCTTCTGGTGGATAATGCAGGTGAACTAAACTTCCGAGTGAAACAAAAAATAAAATAGTGCCCAAAATATGGGTTGGCCGGTAATCATACTCAGTGTCGCGAATAATAAACCAGGCCAAAGTTAAAATAATAAATGGAACCGTGTACCGAATCGCACCAAACAGAAAACTGAGTACATAATCATTGAGCATGATCCCAACTGGACCAGCTTTACCAAAAAAACTCAGTGTAATAATGAACGCCGAAACCACCAAAACAATAAAAATAATCCCCCGGGATAAAGTGGGGTTAAGGGAAGATTCTTCCTGAGCGCGACGGGGCATAGGAGTTAGTGTGTATATTGTAACATATTTTTATTTTTTTGACTGTAAAATAAAAACAGCTGAATGCTGTGGTGTGGCCGTGCCCCGAATTAACATCGGGGCACGGATGGGTTCAGATCATGAAGTGGCCATGCCGACCCCCCTTTTGTCGGCTGGATTATATGTGATGATAAATGACTTTGGGGCACTTCCATCCACCTTGGCCTGGACTGTGCAGCACACGAACTCTTCGGGCACATCCGCCAGGTCAGGGCAGGAAACCTCGATGATGGTACAGGGGATGCGGACTGGCTCTGGACCTCCGTAGATCCGAGTCAGGAAGGTAATCCGCCCTTTTGCCTTTTGGGCTGCCCGGATGTCAATCAGGGTCGGTGACCACCTGCCGTTAGGGATAATCTCGAACGCCGTAATCTGCGTCATGATCTCGATTCCTCCTAGTATGTCTGCATCATTTTAATAAAAAGTAATGACCGGGTCAATAATTAAAAGTTATCAACAGTGTTTAGAAAAAATGTGGATAATGTGCAAAAATAAAAAGGTATTTTAAGAGGGGGGTTTTTTGAAAAAAGCACTTAAATAAGCCAAAAAAGTTAAAACTCTTGACAAGAATTAGCTTTACCGTTCTTTCTTGACAGCGCCTGAAAATTCAGGTATGCTTGTGAAGATTTTCAAGTCATGTTTTGAGGCAGTTTTCTTCCCTGGCACGCTTCTAGGCTCGGAAGTAACTGGCTATGGCGCAGGCCACCTTAGTCCGGTAACCCTCCATGATGCTCACAATTCACTACAATCCACTTTAAATAATAAACCTTTACCCAAAGGAATTTTTTGTTTTCCCTAATTTATGCAGCCAGTTTATAAGCGACAAGCGCTCAAAACCCTGGAACGGAAGTTCTTTACAGACATCCGTGACGCGGTTGAAACCCCAGACTTAATTGAGGTACAAAAAACCTCTTACGCCTGGTTCCTAAAAGAAGGAATCCGGGAGCTTTTTGATGAAATTTCCCCATTAACTGACTTTACTGGCCGTGATTTGGAACTCTTTTTTGAGGAATATTACCTAGATGAAGCCAAATTTTCTGAAACCAAGTGTCGCGATAAGAATGTTACTTACGAGGCACCACTCCGCGTGCAAGTAAAATTGGTGAACAAGCGCACTGGCAAATCTAACAAGCAAGAAATTTATTTGGGTGATATCCCGCTCATGACTGACCGGGGTACGTTTATGATCAATGGGATTGAGCGTGTGGTTGTGTCTCAGCTTATCCGCTCTCCTGGTGCTTTCTTTACTGCTGATGATCTCCGCGGCCGCCACTTCTATGGTGCCAAAATTATTCCAAACCGTGGTGCTTGGATCGAAGTTGAAACTGACCAAAATAATGTTCTCTGGGTAAAAGTTGATCGCAAGCGTAAAGTGGCGGCCACTGCCTTACTCCGCGCTTTTGGTTTGTCAACTGATGATGGCATTCGCGAGGCATTTAAAGACGTTAATAACCACCCAAACATTGATTACATTGAAGAAACTTTGAAAAAAGACACTTCAAGTAATGAAGAAGAAGGTTTGATCGAAGTTTACCGCCGTATTCGTCCGGGTGACCTGGCAACGGCTGATAATGCTAAGAGTTTGATCCACGCCATGTTCTTTAACTTTGATCGCTATGATCTAGGTAATGTTGGTGTGTACAAATTTAACACCAAATTTAACCTTGGTTTGAGTGATGAGGCCCTATCAGCCAAAGAAAACCGGGTGCTGTCACTTGATAAGGTGCTGCAAGTACTCCGCGAAGTAGTTCGCCTCAACGTAACCCAAGAAATTCCTGATGATATTGACCATCTCGGTAACCGTCGCGTACGCGCCGTTGGTGAACTGGTGCAAAACCGCTTCCGGATTGGTCTCGCTCGCATGGAACGTATTATCAAGGATCGCATGAGTACCATGGATATTGATAGTATTGTGCCAAACAAATTAATCAACGCTCGCCCTGTGATTAGCGTGATCCGTGAATTCTTCATGAGTTCACAGTTGTCACAATTCATGGACCAAGTTAACCCGCTCGCCGAACTTGAACATAAACGCCGCGTATCAGCGCTTGGACCTGGTGGTTTATCACGTGATCGCGCTGGCTTTGAAGTTCGCGACGTGCACACCACTCACTATGGTCGTATTTGTCCAATTGCGACTCCAGAAGGTCCAAATATTGGTCTCGTTGGCCACCTTTCAACCTTTGCGCGCATGAATGCGTTTGGTTTCCTGGAAACCCCATACCGCAAAGTTATTAACCGTGTACCAAACAAGGCTGAATTTACGGAAAATGAAATTGCGCGTGAAGATGTTAGCGGCATTGTAAAAGCTGGTGAAACTATCACTGCTGAAATTGCCAAAAAATTAGCGGCTAAAAAAGATCTCACTGAAGTGCTCGTTAAATCACGCGTTTCTAGTGAAGTGGTTTATTTAAACTCATTCCAAGAAGAACGCACAACCACTGCGAGTGCCAAATTACCTCGTGATGAAAAAGGCTTCTTGATTCAAGGTAAAGTTCCAGCCCGTGTTCATGGTCAACCAAACAACGCTGATGTTGGTGATATTGAATATTTGGACGTAGCTTCAAACCAAATTTTGTCAGTAGCCACTAGTTTGATTCCATTCCTCGAACACGATGACGCGACTCGTGCGCTCATGGGTACAAACATGCAACGCCAAGCTGTGCCATGTATTAAAGCTGATCCACCACTAGTTGGTACCGGTGTGGAACGTGCCGCCGCTCTCTCTAGTGGTTATGTTTTCACTGCTGAAGAAGATGGTGAAGTAACTGCCGTAACTGGTAATTACATTCAAATTACTGGTAAAAAAGGCAAGGTTTACGAATACCACTTACACAAATTTATTCGTTCTAACGCTTCGAGTTGTATTAACCAAACACCAAGTGTGGTGCTTGGCCAAAAAGTGAAAAAGGGTCAACCAATTTGTGATGGTCCGGCCATTAAAGACGCTGAACTTTCACTTGGTCAAAACGTGCTCGTCGCTTACATGGTGTGGGAAGGTTATAACTACGAAGACGCGATCATTCTTTCTGAACGCTTGGTGCAAAATGACCGCTACACTTCAATTCAAATTGAACACTACACCACTGATGTTCGCGAAACTAAACTTGGACCAGAAGTTGTCACTAGTGACATTCCAAACGTAAGTGAAGAAAAATTAAAGAACCTTGATTCAGAAGGGATTGTGCGTATTGGAGCTGAAGTTCACTCTGGCGATATTTTGGTTGGTAAAATTACACCAAAAGGTGAAACTGAATTGACCCCAGAAGAACGCTTACTCCGCGCTATCTTTGGTGAAAAAGCCCGCGACGTGCGCGACTCATCACTCTACTTGGAGCATGGTGAAAAAGGAAAAGTGATTGATGTTAAAGTGTTCTCGGCTGATGCTGGTGATAAATTGCAACCAGGTGTGATCAAACAAGTTCAAGTCACGGTCGCTGACATGCGTAAAGTGCAGGTTGGTGACAAGATGGCTGGTCGTCACGGTAACAAAGGTGTGATTTCACGCGTTGTTCCAGCTGAAGACATGCCATTCCTGGCTGACGGTACACCAGTTGATGTGATTCTTTCACCACTGGGTGTTATTTCTCGTATGAACCTTGGTCAGCTTTTGGAAAACCACCTTGGTCTCGCTGCCAATGCGCACGGTTATAAAGCCGCGACTCCAGTTTTGAATGGTATTACTGAAGAACAAATTTCTGAAGAACTCAAGAAAGCTGGTCTGCCAGTTGATGGCCAATCACAACTGTACGATGGCCGTACTGGTGAACCATATGACCACAAAACAACCGTTGGTTACAACTACATGCTCAAACTCAACCACATGGTTGAAGACAAGATTCACCAACGTTCAATTGGTCCATACAGTTTGATTACCCAACAACCGCTCGGTGGTAAGGCTCAATTTGGTGGTCAACGGTTTGGTGAAATGGAAGTTTGGGCGCTCGAAGCATATGGTGCAGCACACACGCTCCAAGAAATTCTCACCATTAAATCTGATGATGTGCCTGGTCGCGCTAAAGCCTACGAAGCCATTATTAAGGGTGAACAAATTACCAAGATCAACTTACCAGAATCATTTAACGTTCTGGTTCGCGAATTGAAAGGTTTGGCCCTTGATGTTGAATTACAAGAAAGCAATCCTAGTGAATCAGCTGAGGTCGCAGCTGAGGGAACAGAAGAAAATGTAGAAGCCTAAATCTTCCACTAATCTCCTACCTATATGCAATATAATAACCCTCTCGCTGCGCCAAACTTTGACTCACTCCGTCTCAAAGTAGCGTCACCACAAGTAATTCGTGGTTGGTCTCACGGTGAAGTTTACAAACCAGAAACCATTAACTACCGCACCCAAAAACCAGAAAAAGGCGGTTTGTTTGCCGAAGAAGTTTTCGGGCCAACCAAAGACTGGGAATGTTACTGTGGAAAATATAAAAAAATCCGTTACAAAGGCATTGTTTGTGACAAGTGTGGCGTAGAAGTTACCCACTCACTGGTTCGTCGTGAACGCATGGGTCACATTGAACTCGCGACCCCAGTGTCACACATTTGGTTCCTCCGCACGATTCCATCACGTCTTGGTTTGGTGCTTGATCTCTCAATTCAAGCTTTGGAAAAAGTAATCTACTTTGCGTCATTTATTGTGACTCATGTTGATGAAGCAGAACGTGATGCCACGGAAGAAGCGCTCAAAAAAGAATATAAATCAAAGCGCAAACAATTAGAAACTGAATACGGCAAGAAAATTGATGCCTTGGCTGGTAATGAAGCGGAAAAAATGGTCAAAGAGCGTGATGAAAAACTCAGTGCGCTTGATGAAGATTTTTCTGCAGCCGAAGGCGAACTCAAAGAAATTGCCATGTTGTCAGTATTGTCAGAAGCGCGCTACCAAGAATTGTCTATCCGCTACGGTCACTTGTTTGAAGCGGGAATTGGTGCCAGTGCTGTTCACAGTTTATTGTCACGTTTGAATTTGACTGAAACAATTGCGCAATTAGAAAAAGAAATTGAAAAGAGTAAGGGTGCTAAACGTGGTCGCTTGGTTCGCCGCGTAAAATTGCTCACCAGTTTGCACAAAAATAACATCCGTCCAGAGTGGATGATCATGACCGTAATTCCAGTGGTTCCACCAGATTTGCGTCCAATGGTGGCACTTGATGGTGGTCGGTTTGCCACTTCAGATTTGAATGATTTGTATCGCCGCGTAATCAACCGTAACAATCGTTTGCGCCGCTTGATTGAACTTAATGCGCCAGAAGTTATTTGCCGCAACGAAAAACGCATGCTCCAAGAAGCGGTTGACGCGCTCATTGATAACAATGCTCGCGCCACCAAAACTGTGCGCGCCAGTACTGGTCAAAAACGCCAACTTCGCTCACTGGCTGATATCTTGAAAGGTAAACAAGGTCGTTTCCGCCAAAACTTACTGGGTAAACGCGTTGACTACTCTGGTCGTTCCGTAATTGTGGTTGGTCCAAAACTCCGCATTGATGAATGTGGTTTGCCAAAAAGCATGGCCTTGGAATTGTTCAAACCATTTGTCATGGCTGAAATCATTAAACGTGAACTCGCTCACAATGTGCGCTCTGCTTCACGCTTTATTGAAAGTAATGCCCCAGAAGTGTGGGATATTTTGGAAAACTTAACCAAAACTACCCGCGTGCTTTTGAACCGCGCTCCAACCCTTCACCGCCTTGGTATTCAAGCTTTCCGTCCAACTTTGGTAGAAGGTAAAGCGATCCGCCTCCACCCACTCGTTTGTGCGGCTTTCAACGCTGACTTTGATGGTGACCAAATGGCTGTTCATCTTCCACTTTCTGAACAAGCTAAATGGGAAGCAGAAAATCTCATGGCTTCAGAAAAGAACCTCCTCAAACCAGCGACTGGTTCTCCAGTAATTACACCGCAACAAGATATTGCGCTTGGTTGCTATTACCTCACCAAGTACAATGACACTGATACGGCAGAAGTGAAAAAAGTTTTCGCTGATATTACTGAAGCTAAATATGCGTACAAAACTCGCAAAATCACTTTGAAAGAACGCATTAAAGTCCGTCTCACTGACATGTCAAAATTCCCAGAAGGCACTAGTCCACTGATTGAAACTTCAATTGGTCGGATTTTCTTCAATGAAATTTTGCCAAACAAATTGCCGTACTTTAATGAAACCATTACCAAGAAACACCTTTCAAACATCATTCAGCAATTACTTGAAATTTACGGTCAACAAGAAACTGCGTATTTGCTGGATAGTATTAAAGGTCTTGGTTATAAGTATGTAACTAAATCTGGTTACTCACTTGGTAAAGATCAATTCCCAGAAATTAAAGAAAAACCAGACTTGCTTTCCGAAGGCTCACGCCGCACTGAAGAGGTGGAAACTCAATACGCTGAAGGTTTGTTAACTGATGCGGAACGTCACGCTAAAGTGCTGGAAATCTGGACTGAAATTAAAGACCGGATGTTGTCTCGCACCAAAGAAGTGCTTAATAAAAACGACGCGGTTTTTGCCATGATTGACTCTGGTGCGCGTGGTTCATGGGCCCAACTTGGTCAGGTGATTGCGATGAAAGGTTTGGTAGCTTCACCAAGTGGTGAAATTATCGAACTCCCTGTGCGTGGTAACTTTAAAGAAGGTTTCGATGTGCTTGAGTTCTTTATCTCATCACACGGTACTCGTAAAGGTTTGTCAGATACTGCGCTTCGTACGGCTAACGCTGGTTATTTGACTCGTCGGTTGGTTGACGTGGCTCAAGATGTGATTGTAAAAATTGAAGATTGTGGCGATACCACTGGTGAAGTCTTTGGTAAAACCGAATCTGAACAAATGGGTGAAAAACTTTCTGAACGGATCATGGGTCGCTTTGTTTTGGCTGATGTAAAAGACGGTGACAAAGTGCTGGTGAAAAAAGGCGAAGTAATTACTCCAGAAATTGCCCGTGTGGTTGAAAAAACTTCAATTACTGAAGTGCACGTTCGTTCAGTCATGCAATGTAAATTACCAAAAGGTGTTTGTATCAAGTGTTATGGTTATGACCTAGCGCACAGCCGCGTGGTTAACACTGGTGTGGCCGCTGGTATTGTGGCCGCGCAATCAATTGGTGAACCTGGTACCCAGCTCACCATGCGTACTTTCCACCTTGGTGGTGTGGCTGGTGGCGATATTACCCAAGGTTTGCCTCGGGTTGAAGAATTGTTTGAAGCCCGCTTACCAAAACGCAAAGCCATGCTCTCAGAAATTAGTGGTGTGGTAGATATTGAAGACGCTGATGGTAAAGTAATCACTGGTCCAACTGGTCGCAAGATTTTTGAAGGCCGTCGTGGCCAAAAGATCATCAAGGTAGTTGGTGATAAGCCAGAAGAATCAGTGTACTCATTTGGTTCAGTGGATGAAGTGCGTGTTCAAGACGGTGACGCAGTGAAAAAAGACGATGTGCTCGTAGTGCGCGGTACTACTGGTGAAGAAATCACAGCCAAAGCTGATGGTAAAGTAAAACGCTCAACCTCTGAAGTAACCGTGATCCACGAAGGTACTAGTGTGAAAGAATACGTGGTCCCAATTGGTTATAAAGTGTGGGTGAAAAAAGGTGACTCAATTGAACGTGGTGCCCAATTAACTGAAGGTTCAATTGACCTTAATGAACTCTATGAACTTAAGGGTCGCGACGCAGTACAACGCTACATTTTGACTGAAATCCAAGAAATTTACGCGGCTCAAGGTCAACGTTTGAACGACAAACACATTGAAATCATGATCAAACAAATGTTCAGTCGTGTGTATGTTGAAGAAGCCGGTGACACTGAACTCTTGCCTGGTGAAGTCGTAGAAAAATCTCAACTTCTCATTGCTAATGCTGAAGTTGAAGCCGCTGGTAAAAAACCAGCCCGTGGCCGCGAACTTTTACTTGGTATTAGTAAAGTAGCGCTCACCACGCAAAGCTTCCTTTCGTCTGCTTCATTCCAGGAAACATCTCGGGTGCTCGTAAACGCCGCGATTACTGGTAAAGTTGATCATTTGGAAGGTCTCAAAGAAAACGTAATTATCGGTCGGTTAATTCCGGCTGGTACCGGTTTCAAAGAATAATGTTTAAAAAAGAAAGGACCGGCAACGGTCTTTTCTTTTACCCACCGGTTGGTGGGGCAAGTGAATTTCAAAAGTGGAATTTAATTGCCCCGCCAACTACGAAAGGAGATGGGGATGACTTTGCGCGAAAAAAAGGCTCAAGACCGGGCGATCAAAGAGGCTGAGGAAAAGAAGCGCCGTGCGCGCGAGGAGGTGCTCGCCTTCGCGGCGAGCGAGGAGGCCGCCGGCCGCACCGGCCGAGCTGCCTCGCTCCGAGGCCAATTCGGGTTCATGGAGCCCGACATGCGCTTCGGCTTCGGCAACTGAGAGGGGATGGTTGAACGGGCTTCATGCACGTTCGACCACCAATTCAAGTCAATAAATTTTGTTGATTTGAATTAGTACAAAATATTTTAAAGACTTTATGTCTTTTTTATTAATCAACAAAGAGTCTGGTTGGACATCGCTGGACGTCGTAGCCAAACTCCGAGGATTTTTTCACATTGAAAAAATTGGCCACGCTGGCACGCTTGATCCATTTGCCACCGGCCTATTGATTGTTGGGGTTGGCCGTGACGCCACTAAACGCCTAGAAGAATTTAAAAATTTAGACAAAGAATACGAAGTGGAATTTAAATTTGGTTTTACCAGTGATACGTATGATTGTGATGGTCAAATCACCGCGAATCCAAACGCGCGCGAAATTTCACGTCCTGAACTAGAGGCGGTTTTAACCAAGTATATTGGACCAATTACACAGTTGCCGCCAATGTATTCAGCCAAAAAAGTAAATGGTGTGCGGCTTCATAAACTAGCGCGTCAGGGTGTGCTGGTGGATCGTCCGCTTCATCACGTAGTGATTCATAAAATTACTGTGCTCGAATGCACTGGCACGACGGCAAAATTGCGGGTAAATTGTGGACCAGGCACTTACATTCGCACCCTGGTGCATGATGTTGGACAAGATCTTGGTGTGGGCGCGTACGCCACTGGGCTCACTCGCACGCGTGTTGGAAAATACAAATTAAAAAATGCTAAAACTTTGGCCGAAGTTGCGGCGCGGCAGTATTCTTTTTTCAATTTTCGTCGCTTCAAAAAAGTTGTGCTTGAACTGTACGCAAGTTGCGTACGTTTCATTCGACATTAAAAATTTTCCAGAATTGATTTTACCCAATAAATTCGGTATTATTTGAGTATTAAAGATATGGCTCGGCACTCTAAGTGGCACAACATCCAAGTCCGCAAAGGTAAACAGGATAAAAAACGGTCCGCGACTTTTACAAAACTGGCGCGGTTTATTACGATTGCAGCGCAAAATGGTGGTGATCCAGACATGAATTTTTCTTTGCGCCTGGCTATTGACCGGGCCAAAGCGGCCAATGTGCCAAAAGATAATATTGACCGCGCGATTAAAAAAGGCACGGGTGAATTAAATGATGGTGTAACTTTGGATGAATTAACTTACGAAGGATTTGGGCCAGGCGGTGTGGCCATGTTAATTGATGTTTTTACTGATAATAAAAATCGGTCAGTCGGGGACATTAAAAGTATTGCGACTAAAAATGGCGGCAATATTGGCGGGCCAGGTTCAGTACAGTGGCAATTTGATCGTCGGGGTGTGACGCGGGTAGAAGCTGAAGAAATGTCCAAGCACGAGAAAAACCTGGAAAAAATTGAGTTAAATGTCATTGAGGCTGGCGCGATTGATTTAACTGTAGATGAAAATGGTTTAGAAATTATTAGTACTGTGGAAGATTTAAAAAAGATTTCTGACGCACTTGGAAAATTAAATATTTCGATTAGTGAATCAGGTTTGGAATGGATTCCCAAAGAAACCGTGGACATTGATGATGAAACCGCGGAAAAATTAACTCAATTAATTGACGCGCTGGAAGACCATGATGATGTGCGGGCGGTCTACACTAACGCTGGTTAATATGCCAAAACCTCTTCGTATTCTTGGTCTTGATCCAGGCTTTGGGCGTCTGGGTTATGGCATTATTGAACGAAGTGGGCGACAGTGGATAGCTGTGACGGCTGGGATTATTGAAACTTCACCTAAACAAACTTTTGTCCGCCGGATTTTGACCCTGCACACTGAACTGACCAAATTAATTACTAAGTACGAACCAGCGGGTGCAGCCATTGAAGAGCTCTTTTTTGTTAAAAATGTTACCACTGGGATTAAAGTAGCCGAGGCCCGCGGGGTCCTGATTTTGACCCTGGCCCAGGCCAAGCTGCCAATTAAAGAAATCACCCCACTTGAGGTCAAACAGGCCTTGACTGGCTATGGCCGGGCCGAAAAGCGCCAGGTTGAGTTTATGGTGACCCAGTTACTCGGTCTAAAGGGTAAAAAGCGCCTCAAAGACGATGCTTATGACGCCCTAGCCATTGCCCTGGCCGCGGCTGGCCCGCGTTGACAAAATCGCCCCTGTCTGCTATAGTGTGCTTACTTTATTCAACAGACGAAAGACCTGTCATGCTCGCTTTCGCCTGATAAACCGAGGCATGTATGCTTTCTAAACAAAAGAAGCAGAATATCATCAAAAAGTACCAGACCCACAAAGGGGACACTGGTTCAAGTGAAGTTCAAATCGCAATTTTGACTTCAGAAATCGAAGAATTGGCTGAGCACTTGAAAGCTCACCACAAAGATCACTCATCCCGTCGTGGTCTTCTCCGCAAGGTTGGCGAACGCCGTCGCTTGCTCCGTTACCTCCAACGCGAAAACGCGGCTGGTTACGAAGATTTAGTTAAAAAGCTCAAACTCAAGGGCGCTAAGCAAATGGACGAAGTTCAAGAGCCAGACGAAGCGTTGCTTGAAGAAGCTCCAGAACATGAAGAATCAGCTGGTTAATCACCACAATCCTCTCAAACACCCCGACCAGCGCGTTGGGGTGTTTATTGATGTGCAGAACCTGTATTATTCAGCCAAAAATTTATACGGTAAAAAAGTAAATTTTGGCGCGATTGTGCGTGAGGCAGTTGGTAACCGCAAACTGATTCGCGCCATTGCGTACGTGGTGCGCACTGAATCACAAGACGAACAACCATTTTTTGAAGCCCTGTATAATTTAGGCATTGAAACTCGGGAAAAAGATTTGCAGATTTTTTCGAGCGGCCTTAAAAAAGCAGATTGGGACGTGGGTTTAACGGTTGATGCAATTCGCCTGGCACCCTCACTTGATGCTATAGTAATTGTATCCGGTGACGGTGATTACTTACCACTCGTTGATTACTTGCAAAAAAGTAGTGGTAAACAAGTTGAAGTGGTTAGTTTCCGCGAAACTACCTCAACCCGATTAGTGGAAAGTGCGGATGATTTCCTTGATCTCGGTTTAACCAAAGAAAAATTTTTAATTGGTGACCGCGGGCCAGTCAAAAAGTTCATTAAATAATTTATTAACGTTCGCCCTAAGACATCTAGATCCGTTTGGATCTATCGCCTTGGGGTGAACACAAATGTTTGTGTTATGTTAGACATTAAGTCTTGGTCACTCGATTGGGGTGGCCGCACTCTGACCATTGAAACTGGTCGGTTTGCTTTACAATCTACTCGCTCAGTAACTGTTCGTTACGGCGAAACCGTAATTATGGCCACGGTGGTTAAAAGTGCCAATGTTAAAGCTGGGCTTGATTATTTTCCACTGACCGTTGATTTTGAAGAAAAATTATACGCGGCTGGAAAAATTAAAGGCTCACGTTTTATTAAACGTGAAGGTCGTCCAAGTGATGAGGCCATTTTAATGGGTCGTTTGGTTGACCGTTCAGTTCGTCCACTGTTTGATGATCGTCTTCGCAATGATGTTCAAGTTGTAGTCACTCCACTCGCCGTTGATGGTGAAAATGATGCGGCAATTGTTGGTTTAGTAGCGGCTTGCGCTGTGCTCACTTTGTCATCAGTGCCATGGAAAGGCCCAATTGCGGCGGCCCGGATTGGTTTAACCAAAGAAGGCGAATTTATTTTGAATGCCACCCAAAAACAACTAGAAGAAAATGGTACTTTGGATTTGGTTGTGGCTGGTACCAAAGAAAAATTAGTAATGGTCGAAGCTGGAGCCAGTGAAGTGCCAGAAGCCACCATGTTAAAAGCGATTAAATGGGGTCTTGAACAAACTGAACCAGTGGTTGAATTCCTCAAAAAATTGCAGGCCGAGGCTGGTTCACCAAAAGATGTAATTGACCCAGCGATTGAAGCCACTCCGGTTGCACTTGCGAAAAAATTGGTTAAAGAAATGATTGAGGCCAAAGCTGATGAAATGATTTTCAACAGCAAAAAGATTACCCGCGCTGATCGCTATGCCATGGTTGATGCACTCAAAGTGGTGGCCAAAGCTAAAATGACTGAAGCTGGTTTTGAAGACGTAGTGCAAGCTGGTGTGCTGGCTGAAATGAAATATTTGGTTGGGGATTGCATTTCAAAACGCATTCTCGACAGGAGCCAACGTTTGGATGGTCGCTCACTCACTGATATTCGTGAGCTTCAAACGGCGGTTGATTTACTGCCACGCGTTCATGGCTCAGCCATGTTTATGCGCGGTGATACGCAGGTACTTTCTGTAGTTACTTTGGGTGCGCCGGGTGATGTGCAAACCATTGATACCATGGAAGAAGATAGTAAGAAGCGTTACATGCATCACTACAATGATTCACCATTTTCTTACGGTGAAACTGGGCCAATGCGTGGCCCAGGTCGTCGCGCCATTGGTCATGGTGCCCTGGCTGAACGTGCGCTTGAACCAGTGCTGCCAGCTGAAACTGAATTCCCATACGCCATTCGCGTGGTCTCAGAAGTAATGGGCTCAAATGGTTCCAGCTCAATGGCTTCAACTTGCGGTTCAACCATGTCACTCATGGCCGCCGGTGTGCCAATTAAAAAACCAGTGGCTGGAATTGCGATGGGTTTGGCTTCTGATGAACAAGGCCGCTTTAAAGTTTTGACTGACCTCCAAGATATTGAAGATGGTAAAGGTGGAATGGACTTTAAAATTGCCGGT